>JAJZQV010000160.1 GCA_021803025.1 Actinomycetes bacterium
GTAACCCGGAGGCCCTGCCGGGCAAGGGCGTTGGCCGCCCCGAGCCCCGACATCCCGCCCCCGATGACGACGCAGTCCGACTCGGCTCTCACGGCCGCTTCCGCGTCACCCTACGGTGGAGGAACGGCGTCCGGAACAGGTCCCAGGCGACGCGGAGGCCGAGGCGGGGGCCTGGGTGCATCCGCGAGCCCCGCTTGTCCGACCAGCGGATCGGCACGATCGCGATCCGGTAGCCCCGCCGGCGGGCGAGGTAGATGAGCTCGACGTCGAAGACGATGCTCGTGATGCGCTGTTGAGCGAAGAGGTCGTGGGCAGCCTCGCGGGTGAACCCCTTGAAGCCGCATTGCGTGTCCTGGACGTGGCCGACGGCCCACACGGACGCGAGGAAATGGAACGCCTGGCCGAGATGCCGGCGGAATCCCGGCTGGGATCTCCGCATGTCGCTGCCGTCGGGCTGGATCCGGCTCCCCAGCGCGAGGTCGTGGTCGCGGAGGGCCTCCACGAGGAGCGGCAGCTGGTCGGGCGGGGTCGCCATGTCGGCGTCGGCGAAGACCGTGAGCTCGGAGTCCGCGGCGACCATCCCGGCCCGCACGGCCGCCCCCTTGCCACCATGGGGGACGGCGACGAGCGACAGCTGCGGCGCTCCTCCCGGCGTCCTCAGCGCGAGCTCCGGGCGGGCCCGGACGAGGTCGGCGGTCCCGTCCGTGCTCCCGTCGTCCACGACGAGGACCCGCACGTCGTCGGGCAGCCGCGCCGCGCCCGGTGCCCCGTCCCGGCCGAGCTCCCCGTGGCGCCGGAGGTACCCGAAGAGCTCGTCGAGCGACGGCCCGAGGCGTGCCTCCTCGTTGTACGCGGGCAGCACGATCGTCAGGCTGGCGGGCGTCATTCGGCGGAGTCTATCGGCTATGAACGTGCCGGCTCTCGCCGGGGAGCGTAGCGTGCGCCCACCGGACGAGGGGCAACGATGGACACCATCGTCGCACCGGGAAGCGACTGGGTCCCGCCACGACCAAGGTCGGGCAAGGCTGCGCGGCGGCGATCCCCGTCAATCCGCCCTTCGCCGGGCGATCGACCGCGTCCGGTCGGACCGCGCAACGCCATCAGGGGTTGACGCCTCCATCCGTTGCGGGGCGACGGCATCTTGGACACGAGCCGGGCGTCATATGACGGGTACCATCCGCCCATTGCGGGGACACGCCGGGCACTCGATCGTGTGGCGAGCTCGAGCTCGAGGCGGGCGCCGTGCAGGAGCTCTTCAAATGACCGATCAGCCGCTCGTCGCCGTCATCGTTCCGGCCCTTAACGAGGCCGGGAAGATCGGTCGCGTCCTGGACAAGATGCCGCGCGACCCCCGGTTCGAGGCCATTGTGGTTGACGACGGATCGACAGACGGGACCGGGGAGGAGGCGCGGGCTCACGGCGCCGCCGCGGTGGTTCGTCATCACGTCCGTGGAGGGGTGGGGGCAGCCATCCGGGACGGGTGGCGCGTGGCGCTGGACCGCAACCGGCCGTACGTGGCACTCGTGTCGGGCGATGACCAGCATGACCCGGCGGAGTTGGTCTGCGCGTTCGAGGTTCTGCTCCGCGATCAGGTGGATTACGTTCAGGGCTCGCGGTGGATGCAGGGCGGACGGGTGGAGGGCCAGCCTGGTGGACGAGGCTTAGGGACGCGAGCGTACTCGATCGCTTTCAGCATCCTCGCCGGGCGACGGATCACCGACGCGACCAATGGCTTCCGGATCCTGCGGGCTGACGTCCTTCGCGATCCGGGCATTAACCTCGATCAGGCCTGGCTGACCAGCTATGACCTGGAACCATACGTGCTCTTCAAGGCGATTCGCCGCGGCTACCGCGTGGCGGAGGTCCCGTGCACCGTGCGCTATCACGCGCGGGAGGGGTACACGAAGATGCGGGGCCCCCGAGACTGGTGGCGGCTGTTCCGGCCCGCTGTGCTGCTGAGATTCGGGGTGAAACGATGACGTTCTCGGCGGAACGTGCTCTCGGCGGTCGGCGGATCCTTGTCACGGGAGGAGCCGGCTTCGTCGGGGGCGCAGTCTCGAGACGTCTGGTTGATATGGGTGCGCGCGTGACTGTCCTGGACGATCTCTTCACCGGCAAGGCCGAGACCATCCCCACCGGAGCTCAGTTCGTGCAAGGGTCGGTCACCGATCACGCGATGGTCCGGGATCTGGTCGCGGAGAACTCGCTCGTCTTCCACATGGCCGCCCGGAACATCATCGCCAGCACGGCGAACCCTCGCGACGACTTCGAGACGAACATCGGCGGGACGCTGAATGTCCTCATGGCCGCGCGCGAGAGCAGGCCCGACCGGGTCGTGTACACCTCCTCGACGTCCGTATACGGCAACCCCCGCTCAATTCCGATCAACGAGGACGACGGCCTCGTGCTCCTGTCGCCGTATGCCGTCAGCAAGCTGGGCGGCGAAAACTACTGCACGGCCTTCTACGAGAGCTATGGCCTGCCCGTGGCAGTCGTTCGCTACAGCAACGTCTACGGTCCGGGCCAGCGCCCCGACAATCCTTACTGCGGTGTCGTGAGCAAGTTCTTCGCCTCCGTGATGGCCGGCGAGCCGCTGATGATTCACGGCGATGGCGAGCAGACCCGCGACTTCACGTACGTGGACGACGCGGTTGACGCAACGCTGCTCGCCGCCATCCATCCTCGGGCCGAGGGCGAGGTCTTCAACGTTGGAACGGGAATCGAGACGTCGATCAACCAGCTCGCCCGCGAGATCGGGCGGGCCGTCGGACGTGAGGCGCGCGTGGAGCACGTCGATCGGCGCGACATCGACAACATCCGTCGGCGGGTCGTCAACATCGAGAAGATCCGCAGGATGCTGCATTGGGTCCCCGGGACGACGCTGGATCGCGGGCTTGACGCCACCGCCGTGTGGCTCCGGGCGAGCCGGGAGGGTGCGGGTCGGTAGTCATGCGACGGGCCGCCCGAAACCCTCGGCGGCAGCGCGGGGCGCTGCGTCCGAGTTCCTGCGACCCCCTTGAGAGGGGCGTGGCAACTTCACGTGATCGGCCGACGACGGCCGGATCCACGGGGCGACCGGCACCCACAGCCGCACGATCAGGACAGGGGCATCACGGCCGCCCCGCCGTTCGAGGCGCCCCCGGCACCAGCGAGTTGGCTGGTATCACGTCGCGCTCCCGCGTCTGGCCGCGCCAGCTGTTCGGCGAGGTCAGGTACGGGTAGAAGACAACGAGGAGCAGCGCCCACGAGTGGATCGCCGCCACGGGTGATCCAAGTGGCAGGAGGATGGCCGCAAGCGACCAGGCAAGGCGCGGTCGCCTACGCGCCATCCATGCCATGAGGGGTAGCCCGACGGCCAGCGCGGCAATCGGCCACGGTCGGCCGCCCTCGCTTGCACCTCGGATCACACCGAGGTACGCGATGATCGTCTCCGGCGACGTAGCCAGGACGGCGACGACGAGGAGTGCTGTTGCCGCGACAGCCCCAGCCGCGAGGGACCGCCGGTGGCCAGCGCCAGCCAGCCAGACCAAGAAGACGGCCGGCGTTAGCTTGAAGCAAGCGAGCGCCCCCAGCAGGGCGCCAGCCGGCAGGCCGCGTCGCCCGGCGATCAGCAGCCATGCAGCGAGGGTGCCGGCGAGGACATACCCGTCTGCGTTGCCGACGCCAACAAGGAGGGTCAAGGAAGGCACCAACGGGATGACCGCGATGCCGGCCCATCCTCGCGTTCCGATCAGGACGGCGAACACGGCCCAGGTGGTGCACAGGGCGACGCCGACCCACCACAGCAGGGTGCCGCCCGGTACGACGGCAAGGAGTCGCCAGGGGACCGCGATCAGCGGCGGCGACAGGATCCCATAGGGGCGCATATCGAAGATCGCCGGATCCGTCGGTCGAAGCGCGTACAGATCGCCTCCGCTGTTCAACCGATCGCCCGCGAGCCGGTAGACGAGCGTGTCGCCGGCCAGATACCCGTTCACGACCCACCAGAGGACGGCGCCGAGATAGGCCAGCCCGGCAATGACCCCGATGGAAGCGCCGAGGAGCGCGACGGTTGGCCGAGCCCACAACGTGGCTGCCCTTCCTGCCCGCGCCCCAGGGTTCATCAGCTCCACCGGGCCCGGCTCGACTGGGCGCGCGAGGATGCGCACACCGTGCCTCCGGCGCGCAGGCGCGGTCGCGCGCCCGACCCGACGAGGGGCACGATGGCGACGAGGAGCGCGAAGCTCTGGGGCCAGATCGTCGGGAGCGCGAGGAACGAACCGA
>JAJZQV010000044.1 GCA_021803025.1 Actinomycetes bacterium
CGGCTGGAGACACTTCACGCCCGGCCTCCTTCCTCTGCCGCGGCGAGCGTGCGGACCGCCGCGGCGTACGTGTCGACCAGCGACGCGACGACCTGCGTCGGTGTGGGGCGCCGAGCGAGGAACGCTGCGACGACCCGTGCGAGTGCGGTGACGTCCGGGTCGTCCGCGACGCCCGCCCCCCGCGCGGTGCTGACCTCCTCCTCGAAGCGTGCCGCCAGGGCCGTACGGTCGTTGAGGGCCTTGCTGTACGCGTCCTGAACCACCTGCATCGCCCGGCTCACGGCGCCCAGCCTCCCCAGGTAGGCGTCGAGCTCGGACAGGCTGCTCGGTACGGGCCCGAGAGCGTCGACATTCGGCACGGCGTACTTGGGCGCCGGCGTCACAGAGCCGACCGCCTCGGCGACGAGCCCTGAGAGCTCGGTCTTCCGGCGCTCGAGCGAGGCGCGCAGCTCGCGTGCCCGTGCCAGCTTGTCCTGCGCCTGCCGGCGCTTGGTGTTGCCGACGATGAGGTCGCGTTCCATCGTCGCCGCCCGGATCTCCAGAGGCCCGAGCAGACCGCCGATGTCTCCGCCGCGGTCGGCCCTCGACGCGAGGTCCTCGGTCCGGGCGGAGATGTCCTCGACCTGGGTAAGGACGGTCGGCTGGCTGACCGGGGGCTCGAGACGGGCCTGGTCACGGAGCCGCTCTACCTGTGCCCGGAGGTCCCGGAGACGGGCCGTGAGCTGGTCGTTCTGCGGGGACCGGTTGAGTCGGCTGCGGAGCTGTCCTGCCAGGGCGTCGCTCAGCCGGCATGCCTCCGGCAAGGACACGGAGAGGCCGCTCAGCGCAGCGGGCGCCGACGTGGGGGAGCCCGGGACCGCGTCGTCCAGCCGCCCCCAGATGAGGGCCGAGAGGCGCTCCCGCTCCGTGGGACCGACGCGTCCTGAGTCCCAGGTGACCAGGAGGAGGTCGTACCGGGTCTTGATCGCCTGCCACACGGACAGCGAGAGCATCATGTCGTTGGTCAGGGCTGCGCGGTCGGGTGAGGCGAGGATCATGGCGTCGAGCTCGTCGAGCTCGAGGCGACGCTGCGTGATCCAGGCGCCGAGGCGTCCCAGGTAGGTCATCGCCTCCTGGACCTCGACGGGGATGCCCATCCTGCCGGGCGCGGCGGGCGCGCTGTCCATCGTCACATCCTCACGCGTACTCGGCGAGCCGGCGGTTGAGACCCGACACGGACGCGAACAGGGCGAGCATCGCCGCCACGGACGCGATGATCCCGTACGGCAGCTGGGTGCGCTGGGCGGTCGTCAGCGTCGAGATGGCAACGGACGCGTTCGCATCGGCCAGGCCCTTGGCGGCGTGGGTGAACGCCACGAGCGGTACCAGGGTGGTCGTACGCCCCTGGGCCTTCGCGGTGGCCGACGTGGGGGTCACCGAGGCATGTGCGGACGTGTACGCGGTCCAGGCGGTCGTCTGGGCGTTCCGCTCGGACGCGTCGGGCAGCGTCCCGAGCGTGGTGGTCAGCCGGCTGCTCAGCTGGGACCACTCCGCGTCGCCACGGGAGGTCTGCAGCAGGGTGCGGTCCTCGGCCGCCTTGGCCTGTTCGGCGATCATCCGGGTGTCCGCGTTGACCCGCGCCGACGCGAGGGACGACGTCGTGACGTCGGTGAGGGACTGCTGGACGACGCCGTTGGCCTGCCCCGCGAGGACCACTGCGGCCAGGACGAGGAGCAGTCCGGCGCTGAGCCCGATGTTGAGGACCCGGTGCGAGCGGCGGGCCACGAGGACGGCGCCGAGGACCAGGGTGGCGACCGCGACCCAGCCCGCGGCCAGAGCCCAGGGGCCGACCTGCCAGCTCGGACCCGTACCCACCCGGGCGTCGCTCTGCTGGGCGAGTGCCGCGAGCGTCTGCAGCGGGGCATCGAGCTTCGTCCCCGCGGCCACGAACTCCGAACCGCCTGCGGCCGAGCCGGTGGCGGCGACCGTCCAGGCGGCGTCCACCGAGCGGCGGTAGTCGCTGATCTGGGTCTGCACGCTCGCCAGCCGGTCGGCGTCGCCCGGCTGGTCCGCGGCGGCGCGCAGCAGCATCGACGAGACCTGGTCGATGGTCGACTGGTAGTCGGCCCACTCGCCGCTCGACCCTGCCGCCTGGGGAGCGAGGAACGCGACCGACGCCTTGCGGTCGGCCTCCACGAGCGTGGCCCGGGCGCCTCGCAGCTGCTGGCCGAGCGCGATGTCCGCCGCCGAGGACCCGAGGGCCAGCTCGGGGGCCACCGTGGCGACCACGGTGAGGCTCGTGAAGAGCAGCAGGGTGGCGACGAGCGCGTTCCGCAGGCGTCGTAGCAGCCGCGGCGTCGGCGTCGGGTGCACGAGGACAGGCGGGGCAGGGACGGTACGCGTGGTGGCTACGGCGGCGCTGGGCGCTGTCGCGGCTGCCGACGGCGCCGACGGAGCGGGAGCTGTCGCAGTGGCTGGAGGTGTCGAGGGGGCGGGCGGCGTCGTCACGCGCCCTCCTCCGGCCTGGGCGGCTCGGGCTGGAGGCGTGGCCAGGGGGAGGCGGGGCCCACCGCGCCGGCGGGCGTGTCGAGCGACAGGTCGGACCATTCCACCGCGGCCTGGTCCTGAGGCAGCGCGAGGTCCTGGGGCTCGAGGCGCCGGAGCTGCTCGAGGGTGGGCTCGGCGACGTCGCGGAGCCGCCAGGCCTGGTGCCCGATCGCGGCCTCGAACACGTTGCGGGCGAAGCGGCCGTTGCCGAACGTCTCGTCACGGACCTGCCGGCTGAGCTGGAGGCGGAACGCCGTGACGACGTCGTCGGCGGTGTCGTAGTCAGCTTTGGCAGCCATCCCGGTGAAGATCCCCACGAGCTCGTCGTCGGTGTAGTCGTCGAACTCGATGGTGGTGCGGAACCGGCTGTTCAGCCCCGGGTTCTCGTCGATGAACGTCGCCATCGGCTTGGGGTAGCCGGCGACGATCACGACGAGGTCCTGGCGGTTGTCCTCCATCTCCTTCACGAGGGTGTTGATCGCCTCCTCGCCGTACTGGTCGCCCGAGAGCGAGTACGCCTCGTCGATGAACAGGACTCCGCCCTTGGCCTTCGCGCACACCTCCGTGGTCTTGATGGCTGTCTGCCCGAGGTACCCGGCGACGAGCTCCGACCGGTCGACCTCGACGAGCTGCCCCTTCGAGAGCAGCCCGAGGGCCCGGTAGATTCCTGCGACAAGGCGTGCGACGGTCGTCTTGCCGGTGCCAGGGTTGCCGACGAAGATCAGGTGGCGGGTGATCGTCGGGTCGATGAGACCGGCCTTCGCGCGCAGGCCCTGCACGCGCAGGATGGCCGACTGCCGGTGGATCTCGTCCTTGACCCGCTGCAGCCCTACGAGGCCGTCGAGCTCGGCGAGGAGCTCCTCGAGGGTCTTGGCCGGCGGCTCGGCCTCCGGTGCGAGCATCTCGCTCGCCTGCTGCACGGCCGGGCCCGCGGGTGCAACGGACTGGTCGTTCGGCACGGACGGGGTCACCGGCGCTGGGACGGAGGGCTCGGCAGGTCGGGAGCCGCGGCGCTGCAGGTCCGGGAAGGCACCGGGCGCGTGGGGGTCGAGGCCGGTGAGGTCGAACGGGTTCGTGCGGAACGGCTCGAGGTCTCCCTGTGGCTGCATCCCTGCTTGCCGCATGCGCTCCTGAGAGGTGCGCAGCTGGTCGAAGACGCTCGACAGGATCGCCGGGGCCCGCTTCGCGAAGTCGCCGACCTGGTCGGCCGCCTCGCGGCTGCGGTCCGCCATCTGCTCGATGAACGACTCGTTCGGACGATCGGCGGTGCGGCCACCGGCACCGCCCGGTACGGGAGCGACAGGGGAGGGGGGAGCGGACGTCGACGGGCCGCCGGGCAGCCCCTCGAACGCACCCGGCGTCGAGCCGGGGGCCACGGAGAACGGACCCGAGGGGTACATGGCGGCGCGCTGTGCGGCCGTTGCCGACGCGGCGGACCCGGCCACCTGCGGGTGCGGCTCGCCCAGACGGCAGGCGGCGGCCGCCACGCCGGCCAGGGCGTCGGCGTACGCAGCGGCGTGCTTCGGGTCTCCGGAGCCCAGCGCCGACATGAGGGTCGTGGGGCCCGACCGGTAGCGGCGGCCCTTCGACGCCGCCTCGAAGAACGCCTGGGCGCCCCCCGGCTCGCCGGTCTCGTCTCCCCAGGCCTGGAACGCACCGCGGGCGGGCTCTGCGACGGAGGCGGCCAGCTGCAGCCCTTCCGTACGGGCCGCGCGCTCGTCGAGGCCGGCCGCTCGTGCCGCGGCGACGAGCTGGTCGAGGGCGGAGCGGAGCGTGGTCACGTGTGTCAGACCTCCAGGTCGAGCGGGTTGGCTGGGCCGATGCTCTGGCGCGGCCCGGCGGGTGCCTTGGGGGGTGCGGTCGGCGCGTGGCCGAACTTCTCCTGCAGGAAGCGGCCGTGCGCGATGAGCGCCTGGGCGTCTGCCTGCAGCACGGCGTCGTACATCTTGTCGACGGTGGAGCCGAGAAGGTCGAGCTGGTCGACGAGGACGAGCAGCGACGTCTTCGCTCCCTCGATGGGCCGGCTGTCCGCCCAGTCACGGGGCAGCCGGAGGTACGCGCTGAGCGCCTCCGGCAGGTAGTCGGTGGCGGTGGCCATGAGCGAGTACTGCTCGGCGGAGTCGAGCCCGGCGTTGCGCATCCGGGGCAGCGTCTCTCTCAAGCGCCTCGTGACGCGGTGGACGCGGCTCAGGACGGCAGGAGGGACGTGCCCCTCCGCGGCGAGCTGGTCGACCCTCGACAGGGAGTCCGCGATCTCCTCAGGCGTCGGAGGGCCCGAAGGGGCTGCCTGCTCGGGTGCAGGCACCTCCGCGTCCCCCTTCAGCCAGTCGAACAAGCCCATCGATGACCGCGTCCTCGCTCAGCGCGCGGTCTCGACGTTGAGCTCGGACCCCGGCACTGGCGGCTGGCTGCGCTGCGCGCGGTCCAGGTAGTCCCGGGACTTCGCCACCTCGTTCTCGAGGACACCGATGGTCTGCGCCATGTTGTCGAGCGCGCGCATCTTGAACTCGTCGATCGAGTCCATGGTCGCGTAGATGTTCGCGAACGCGGCCTTGAGCTGCTCGATGCCGATCGTGGAGGAGGCGGCCTGCTCCTGGATCCGTGCCGAGTTGTCCTTGAGCATCTCGGACGTCTTCTGGATCATCGTCGACGTCGTCGTGTTCAGTGCCGTGATCTGGTCGAGCACGAGCTGCTGGTTGCCGAGCGCCTGGGCGACGATGACGGCCGTACGGAGCGCCGACACGGTGGTGGTCGCTGCCCGGTCGACACCCTTGATGAGCTCGATGTTGTTCTTGATGATGATGTCGATCGCGAGGTAGCTCTGGATCGAGACCGCGAGCTGCGTGAGAAGGTCCTGGTGCTTCTGGCGTACGTAGAACAGGACGTCCTGGTTCAGCTGCCGGGAGCGGTCCGCGTCCGCCATCTCGATCTCGGCGATGTTCGCGGTGAGCAACGTGTCGAGCCGCTCGGCGATGTAGACGTACTGGTTCAGACGTCCCATGGTCTGCCAGAGGTTCTGCTTCTCCATGTTCAGCGCCACGTTGTCGCGGGTCAGCTCGTCCTGTCCCGAGCGCAGCGCGTGGAGGATGGCGTTGAGGTGGGACTGCGAGGTCTGGTACTTGCGGAAGTAGTCCTGCATCTTGTGGCCGAATGGGAACAGGCCGAGGAACTTCTTCTCGACGCTGTCCTTGCCGGGGTCGAGGTCCTCGACGGTGCGTCGGAGGTCGACGAGCGTCTGTCCCACCTTCGAGCCCTGGGTCAGGTTCCCCTCCTTGAGGGCCCTCACCGGGGTGTTCAGGAGGCGGTTCGACGTCTCCGCCGCCTTCCGGATGTCCGCGTCGCCCATGGACCGTACGGCGTCGGCCTGAGCCCCGAAGTCGGGCGAGCCCGTCTGCGCCTTCGTGATCGCGTTCATGAACGCGTCCACCTTCTGGTCGAGCACGGGCACCTGCGCGGCGTCGACCTGCGGCGCCATCTTCGGCGCCTGTGTCGTGGGGACGGCGGCGACCGCAGGGGGCGCCTCGAGCGTCAGCGTGGCCGTCGCGGTCGGCGGTGTCAGCGGGGCGTATGCAGCCTGGCCGGACTCGGACATGGAGCACCTTTCAAACGGGGGCACGCAGCGTGCGACAGGTTTCGACCCAATGTACCGGTCGGGCCAGCGCCCAGCAGTGGGAGTGCGGATCAGCCCTCTGAATCCGGGACCGGTACGGGCGGGCCGTCGTCCGCGAGCACGTCGGCGAACAGGTCGCCCTTGTCGTCGACGCGAGCCAGCACGTCCTCGGGCCGGAACCTCAGGGCCTCCGGGCTGTCCGCGGCGGCGACCTCGTCCCAGGTGACGGGTGTCGCGACCCAGGGCTGCTCCTTGCCGCGCAGGGAGTAGGCGCAGACCGTGTTGCGGGCGGCCTTGTTCTGGAGGTAGTCGATGTAGATGCGGCCGCTGCGGGCGGACTTCGCCATCGTCGCGACGAACAGGTCGGGGTGCGCCCGGCTGAGCTCGGCGGCGAGCCGCGCCACGTACCGTACGACGTCCTCGCATGGGGTGGGTGCGATCGGCGCGGACAGCTGGAGGCCCTTGGAGCCCGAAGTCTTCACGGACGCGATGAGGCCGTCGGCGGCCAGCCGGGCCGCGATGAGCAGGGCCCCCGTGCAGACGTCCACCATCGTCATCCCGGGTCCCGGGTCGAGGTCCACGACGCACGTCGTGGCACGCGGCTCGTGCTCGGCCGCGAGCAGGACCGCGCCGTCGCGGATCGTCGTGTGGGGAAGAGTCCACTGCGGCGCGTGGAGCTCCAGGGCGGCGAGGTTGGCCAGGTAGACGAGAGTCGCCGGCTCGGTCACGACGAGGTAGTCGATCCGCCCTTCCGTACCCAGCACGGTCTGTACGGAGAGCCAGTCCGGGGCGCCGGGCGGCAGGTTCTTCTCGTAGAACGGCGGCGCGTCGACTCCGTTCGGGAAGCGGACGCGGGTCAGGCAGCGTCCTGCCAGGTGGGGGAGCATCGTCTCGGCGATGCCGAGGTAGTACGAGATGATCTCCGCCTTCGTGACGTGGCAGGCGGGGAAGAGGACCTTGTCCAGGTTCGAGAGGGCGAGTGTCCGCTGCCCGACCGTGGTGACGATGCTCTCGCCTGGCATGCGGTCACTCTAGGCGGCGGTGACGAGCGCGGGCTCCGGCGAAGTGCCCGGAGACGCACGAAGGACCCCCGCCGGCGCGAGGGTCCTTCGTGGAGTGTGACTACAGAGCGTGGACGCGATCTGCCTGCGGACCCTTGGGGCCCTGCGTGATCTCGAACTCGACCTTCTGACCCTCTTCGAGGGTGCGGAAGCCCGTGGTGTCGATCGCGGTGTAGTGGACGAACACGTCCTGATCGCCACCCTCTACAGCAATGAAGCCGTAGCCCTTCTCGGCGTTGAACCACTTGACGGTTCCCTGAGCCATGCAACTTCTCCCGACTTGCTCGCTGAGACCGCACCTTGAGATCTCAGGCTGCTGGACACGGTCCGGACCTTCCCAAGCACAGCCCGGGCTGGAGCAGCGGGTACAGCCTTCCATATTTGTGGCCCCTGGGACAGACGCCGCCGCAAATCGAGGGGCGTACGGCGTGGGCATGAGGCGAGCGGCAGTGCTTCATCGCTTCACGAGACGGTCCACGAGCACCACCACGCACCGCGCCAGGGTCGCATCCGTCAGTGGCATCTGTTTGCATGGAGGCGTGAACTCCGCGAGCCGTCCCAGCTACCGGCTGCGGCCGTCGCCGCGCCAGGTGCTCGAACGCGTCGCGCTCACCCCGGAGCAGGAAGCGGTCGTCAGACACCGTGGCGGGCCACTGCTCGTACTCGCCGGACCGGGGACGGGGAAGACCACGACGATCGTCGAGGCGGTGGCGTCCCACATCGACGAGGGTCTGCCGGCCGACTCCGTGCTCGTGCTGACGTTCTCGAGGCGCGCGGCCGTCGACCTGCGCCGCCGGATCGCGGAGCGCCTGGGCCGATCGGTCGTCACACCTCGAGCCATGACATTCCACGCCTTCTGTTACGCCGTCGTACGGCGCTGGTCCGATCCCGAGCTGTACGGCGCGGCGCCTCGGCTGCTCACGGCGCCCGAGCAGGAGTTCCGCGTACGGGAGGTGCTGGGTGGAAGGTCCTCGGCGGACTGGCCGCCGGAGTACGCACCGGCGTACGGCACGAGGGGGTTCGCGGCCGAGGTGCGCGGGGCGCTGGCGGCCGCCCGTCAGCTGAGCCTGGACGGCGACGTGCTCCGCCTGTACGGGGCGGTCGCGGACCGGCCGCAGTGGGCGTCGCTCGGGGACTTCTTCGACGAGTACCTCGACGTGCTCGAGCAGGAGCAGGTCCTCGACTACGCGGAGCTCGTCCACCGGACGAGGGTGCTGCTCACCGACGACGAAGTCCTGACCCAGGTGCGTCGCTCGGCCCAGGTGGTCTTCGTCGACGAGTACCAGGACACCGACCCCTCACAGGTCGCGCTGCTGCACCAGCTCGTGCCCCCCGGCGGCGACATTGTCGTGGTCGGTGACCCCGACCAGTCGATCTACGAGTTCCGGGGCGCCCGGCCGCGGGGCATCCTCGAGTTCCCCGACCTGTTCCCGGACGTGACCGGCCAGCCTGCCGGAGTGATCGCGCTGTCGCGGACGCACCGGTTCGGCCAGGTGCTCGGCGGCGCCACACGCCGTATCTCGGCGAGGCTGCCGTTGCCGCGCCCGATCCCGGACCTGCTGCGGGAGGCGTTCCGGGAGCCGGACATCGATCCTGGTACGCCGCCCGGGCGGGTCGACGTGCTCACGTTCGACGACGCAGGCGCGGAGGCCGCGTCGATCGCCGACCTGCTCCGCCGCGCCCATCTGGCCGACGGCGTGGACTGGGACGAGATGGCCGTGCTCGTACGGTCGGGCCGGCGGGACATCCCGCGTCTCACCCGGGCGCTCATGGCGTCGGGGGTGCCGGTCGCCGTCTCCGGCGACGAGATCGCTCTTTCGTCCGCCGAGGCCGTCTCGCCCATGCTCCTCGCCTTGTCGGTGGCTGCGGACCCGGGCCTGCTCGACGCCGACTCGGCAGCCCGTCTTCTCCAGAGCCCGTTCGCCGGGCTGGACTCCATCGACCTCCGCCGACTCGGACGCGCCCTGCGGGAGCAGGACCTCCGCGACCTCGGGCAGTCCGCGACCCCCGCACCCTCCGACGAGCTCGTACGGCAGGCCCTCGAGGACCCGGACCTCCTCGAGGCGCTCCCGCAGACGGACGCGACTGCGGCGGTGGCGCACCTCGCCGCTCTCCTTGTCCAGTGCCGGGAGCTCGTGGCCAAGGGCGCCACTGCGCACGAGGCCTTGTGGTGCCTCTGGTCGGGCACGGACTGGCCGCGGCGCCTCCAGGCGCAGCTGGCGAGCGGGGGGGACGCGGCGGCGCGGGCGCATCGTGACCTCGACGCGCTGTGTGCGCTGTTCGACCTCGCCGAGCGCTCGGACGAGGTCACCGGCGGTCGCGGCGTGGCCGGCTTCCTCGCCGAGGTGGCGGCCCAGGAGATCCCCGCCGACACGGCCCGCGAGGCGACCGCACGGCGCCGGGGGGTCCGCGTGCTCACCGCTCACCGGGCGAAGGGCCTGGAGTGGCCGCTCGTTGTCGTGGCCGGCGTCCAGGAGGGCGTCTGGCCCGACCCGAGGCGCCGGGACAGCATGCTCGAGACCGACCTGCTGGCCGTCGACGGGATCGTCGACCCGCCGCCTCCCAGCGTCCGGCTCGCGGGTGAGCGGCGCCTCTTCTACGTGGCATGCACGCGTGCGACGCGCCGCCTGGTCGTGACCGCGGTGGCGGGTACGGACGGTGAGGGGGACCAGCCGTCCCGCTTCCTCGACGAGCTCGGCGTGCCCGTACGGGCGGTGCCGGGACGTCCTCGGCGGCCCCTCACGCTCACGGGTCTCGTGGGCGAGCTGCGGCGCGCCGCGGCGGACCCGCAGGAACCGCCGGCTGTCCGCGCAGCCGCCGCCCGGCACCTCGCCACGCTGGCGGACGAGGTCGACGCGGGCGGTCGCCAGGTCGTCCCGCTCGCGGACCCGGCCCGCTGGTGGGGGCTCTCGGGGACGTCCACCGGGCGGGCTGCACGTAGCCACGGGGAGCCCGTGACCTTGTCCGGCAGCCAGCTCGGCACCCTGCTCGGCTGTCCGCGGCAGTGGTTCCTCCAGCGTCGTGCGGGGGCCGACCGCCAGCGCACCTCGGCGGCGGGGTTCGGCTCGGTCGTGCACGTCCTCGCCGAGCACGCCGTGGCCGAGGGCATCAGCCCCACGGAGCTGGGAGCCCACCTGGAGCGGGTCTGGGACCAGATCCCGTTCGACGCCGTGTGGCTGTCCGCCTCGGAGCGCGCCGAGGCGGACGAGTCGCTCGAACGTCTCGCCGGGTGGATCGAGGCCCGCGCAGGGCGCACGGTGCTCGGGGTCGAGGTGCCGTTCTCGGTCCAGGTCGAGACTTCGACGCAGCCCCTGACACTGACGGGCGTCGTCGACAGGCTCGACCTGACGCCGGACGGACGTCTGGTGATCGTCGACTTCAAGACCGGCCGCCACGTGCCGACACAGACCGAGGCCGACTCCCTGGAGCAGCTCGGGGCGTACCAGCTGGCCGCGCAGCTCGGAGCGTTCGCCTCACTCGCGGGGGGCGCGGAGGTCGGGGCAGCAGAGCTGGTGTACCTCCGCAAGCAGGACGGCCAGCAGCCGTACCCGAAGGTCCTCCAGCAGGCCTCGATCGTCGACGTGCCGTACCTCAAGGCTGAACCGTCGGTCGCGGTCCTCGACGCCGAGGCCCGCGCCGCGGTGGGCCGGCAGACCGACCATCCGACGTGGGTGCACCACCGCCTGGAGACAGCGGCCCACGTCCTCGCGGCGGAGCGCTACGTCGCGACCGTCGGCCAGTCCTGCCGCTACTGCCCCTTCCAGACCAGCTGCCCGGCCCGCGGCGAGGGACGGCAGGTGGTCGAGTGAACGGCACCGTGACCTCCCTGGCGGCGTGGCGTACCACCCGGCACGACACGCCGATCCGCACCCCGGATGACCTCGTGGCGGCCATCGGGGTGCCATTCAGCGACGAGCAGCTGGCGGCGATCACCGCGCCGCTGGAGCCCACGGTCGTCATCGCGGGCGCCGGGTCCGGCAAGACCACCGTGATGGCCGCACGGGTCGTCTGGCTCGTGGGTACGGGCCAGGTACGTCCCGGCCAGGTCCTCGGGCTGACGTTCACCCGCAAGGCGGCCGCGGAGCTGGCACAGCGCATCCGCACCGCGCTCGTCACCTCCGGGGTCCTCAGCCGGGACAGCGTCGACGACGAGGGGGAGCAGGTCATCCTCACGTACGACTCGTTCGCCTCCCGACTCGTGTCGGAGCACGGCCTGTGGCTGGGCTACGAGACGGACCCGACGATGATCACCGGCGCCGCGCGGTACCGGCTGGCCTCGAGGGTGGTCTCGTCCGCGGCGGGCCCGTTCGAGGAGCTCTCCCGGCTCCGGCCCGAGTCCGTGACGGAACGCGTGCTCGCCCTGGACTCCCAGCTGACGTCCCACCAGGTCGACGACGCCTTCCTCGACGAGCAGACGCGGGCGTTCGTCCTGGAGCTCGCGAACGCGCCGACCTGGCGCGGGAACGTGTACCAGTCGGTGCGGCGGGCTGAGGCGGCGGCGAGGGAGCGGCTCGAGCTCGCCTCGCTCGTACGGTCCTACGCCGAGCTCAAGCGCCGGCTGGGGTACGTGGAGTTCTCCGACCAGATGGCGGCGGCCGCTCGGATCGCCACGCGCGTGCCGCAGGTGGCACGCCAGCTCCGGGACCAGTACAGCGTCGTGCTCCTCGACGAGTACCAGGACACCTCGGCGGCCCAGGCGCTGCTGCTCAGGGGCCTGTTCTCCGGCGAGGAGCCCGAGGAGGGGCGGGGACATCCCGTGACGGGTGTCGGGGACCCGTTCCAGGCGATCTACGGCTGGCGCGGTGCCGCGGCGAGCAACATCCTCGCCTTCCCGACCGACTTCCCGCTCGCGGACGGCAACCCATCGCCGGTCCTGCCCCTCACCATCAACCGGCGCAGCGGTCCGCGCATCCTCGACGTCGCCAACGAGCTCGCCGCGCCGCTGCGCGCCGACGAGACGATCGCGTACGACCTCGGACAGCGCCTCCTCCGCGCGCCCGAGGGGACCGCTCCCGGCCAGGTCGAGACGAGGGCGTTCTCGACCTGGCCCGAGGAGGTCGACTGGGTCGTCGACCGTGTCGTCGCAGCCCGCGAGGCGGAGGTCCCGGCGTGGAACGAGATCGCCGTGCTCGCTCGGCGCAACGCCGACATCGGTCCGATCTACTCCGCGCTGCTCGACCGCGACGTGCCCGCGGAGATCGTGGGACTCGGCGGCCTGCTCACGCTCCCCGAGGTGGCGGACGTGGTCAGCACCTTGCGCCTCGTCGACGACGTCGCGGCGAACCCCGACCTGGTCCGGCTCCTCACCGGCCCGCGCTGGGCGATCGGTGCCGGCGACCTGGAGCTGCTGGGCAGACGGGCGAAGGAGCTCTCACGTACCCACTCCCGCTGGGCGGAGGGTGACGGGAGCCTTGAGGCGGACCTGTCCGCCGCCCTCGCGGACACCGACCCGAGCGAGTCCGCGGCGCTCGCCGAGGCCCTCACAGACCTGGGCGACTGGCCGTTCTCCGACGAGGCCAGAGAGCGGTTCAGGGCTCTCGGCGACGAGCTCGCCATGCTGCGCCGCCACGCGGCGGAGCCTGTCGGCGACCTCGTGCGCCGTGTCGTCGCGACCCTGGGCATCGAGGTCGAGCTCGCGGCCGTACGCGGCCCGGGGGCCACCGCCCAGCTCGACGCGTTCCTCGACGCCGTCGCCGACTTCACAACCGTCGACGCGGACGCCACCGTCCGCGGGCTGCTCGCGTACCTCGACGCCGAGCTCGAGCACGGCACCGGCCTCGACCAGGCCCTTCCGAGCCGGGCCGACTCGGTGAAGCTGCTCACGATCCACCGGGCGAAGGGCCTCGAGTGGGACATGGTCGTGCTGCCCGCCCTGTGCGACAAGACGTTCCCGTCGGACCGCGTCACGGACAACTGGGTGCGGGCGGCGCACGCACTTCCCTCCGAGCTGCGGGGGGACGCTGGCTCGGTGGCGCAGCTCGAGGACGCGAGCGATGCCGGCTTCAAGGCGTACGACGAGGCACTGCGGGCGGAGAACCGGCGCTCGGAGGACCGGCTCGCCTACGTCGCCGTGACCCGGGCCCGCCGGCTGCTCGTGGCGTCGACGCACGCGTGGCGGGCAGGGGACGTACGTCGCCGGGCACCCAGCCCGTACTTCCTCACCCTGGGCGGCGACGCGACGCCCACGTTCGAGCACGACGCGAACCCCCTGAGCGTCGCGACCCGCGCGGTGCCCTGGCCGACCCCGCTGGACCCGGACCATGCGGCCCGCCGCCGGGGTGCGGCGGCGATGGTCGATCGGCTCCGGGACGGGTCTGCCGAGGCGGAGACGGCCCGGCGCGAGGTGTCCGTGCTCCTGAGCGCCGCGCCCGACGAGGTGGCGACCCGCCTGGCGGCCTGGGAGTCCGACGTCGCGATGCTGCTCGCCGAGGCGCGCGACGCACGACGCCGGACGGTCGATGTGGCGCTGCCCGAGTCGCTCACCGCGTCCCAGGTGATGCTGGGGGTGGCGGACCCCGATGACCTCGCAGCACGCCTGGCTCGTCCGATGCCCCGACCCCCGTCACCCTCCGGGCGGTTCGGCACGCGGTTCCACGAGTGGGTGCTGCGGCACTTCGCCTCGCCGACGCTCATCGACCCCGACGACTTCCGCGAGGTCGAGGACGACACCCCTGACGCGGAGCTGCGCGAGATGTGCCGCGCCTTCGCCGACGGCCGGTTCGGGGACGTCCTGCCGGCCGTGTGCGAGTTCCCGTTCTCCCTGCTGGTCGGCACCGAGGTCGTCCGCGGCCGGATCGACGCCGCGTACGGGCCCAGCCCCGTCACGCCGCCCGGCTACGACGCGCTGGTCGTCGACTGGAAGACGGGGTCCGCACCGCCCGACCCCCTGCAGCTCGCGCTGTACCGGCTGGCCTGGGCCGAGCTGAACGACCTCGACATCTCCCGGGTCGCGGCGGGCTTCTACCACGTGCGGGAGGACCGGCTCGACCTCGCCGAGAACCTGCCCGACCGTACGGACATCGAGGCACTCGTGGCGGGTCTCGGCCACTGAGCCTCGCTTGCCCGGGGGGAGGTCATCCTGTAGGCACACCGTGTGGCTTCTTGGACTGACGCGAGCGTGGTCGACCGGCTCGGCGAGATCCGTCGTGACAGCGCCGCGGTCGCCGCGCTCTGGCCGGAGGCCGTCGTGCTCGGCATCGACGACAAGGGGCGCATGCCCATGACCGGCGTCGACGTGCCGGACCCGTGGGGGATGTCGACGGATGTCATCCTCGGCCGACGACCCAGCGCCGCCGACTCCACGCCCGCGGCCCGGCTCACGCTCGTCGCCGCGCAGGGCCCCTACGACCCGGAACGGCACTGGCTCCTCGGGCGGGACGGGGAGCGTGTCGTGTTCGCCACGCCGGTGTCCGAGCTGTCGTCGGGCTACACGCTTCGGGAGGCGGGCCCCTTGCTCCCCGTCGCGGAGTCGGAGCTGGTCGCGATGGCCGCCGCGCTGGCCGCGTGGCACCGGGTCGAGGCCCACTGCCCGACCTGCGGGACCCGGACCGCGGTGGCTGCCGGCGGTACGTGCCGCTGGTGCCCCTCGTGCGAGAAGGATCTCTTCCCCCGTACGGACCCGGCGATCATCGTCGCGATCACGGACGCCGACGACCGTCTCCTGCTGGCCAGACAAGGCGTCTGGGCCACCGGGCGCCACTCCGTGCTCGCCGGGTTCGTCGAGGCGGGCGAGGCGCTCGAGCAGGCCGTGCACCGCGAGGTGCTCGAGGAGTCCGGGCTCCAGGTCGAGGACGTCACGTACTTCGGCAGCCAGCCCTGGCCCTTCCCACGTTCGATCATGCTCGGCTTCCGCGCCCGGGCCTTGACGACGGACATCCGGGTCGACGGTGAGGAGATCGTGTCCGGGCGATGGTTCACCCGGGACGACCTGCTCGCCGACGTGGGCGACGGATCGGTCGTGCTCCCCGGTGAGGCCTCGATAGCGTTCCGGCTCATCAGGAACTGGCTCGACGGGACGCCCGATTGACGTGCCGACTGGCCCGTTCGGAGGGCGGCATTCAGTCTCCCTGCAGTCGTGACCGCAGCCCGGACGCTCGGAGTGCCCGGGTCTCGATCGCCTGTCGTACGGCGTCGGGGTGAGCGATGAGCGTCACCTGCTCGCTCGCCCGCGTCACCGCCGTGTAGAGCAGCTCCCGCGTGAGAAGCGGAGAGGGCAGCATCGGCAAGACGATCGTCACCTCCTCGAACTGGCTGCCTTGCGCCTTGTGGACGGTCATCGCGTGGAGCGTCGAGACGTCCTCGAGCTGGGCGGGCGCGAGCAGCAGGGGCGGGATGGTGCCGAATGCGGCGCGCGGACCTCGGGGGGTCTCGACGATGATGCCGGCGTCGCCGTTCGAGACGCCGATGTCGGGGTCGTTGCGGGTGACGAGAAGGGGCCTCCCCACGTACCACTCGCCTCCCGAGCCGTAGCCGGGGATCGCCTGGGCCAGCCACTGGCCGACCTGGCGGCCCCAGGCTGCCGCCCCGTACGGACCGGTGCGGTGAGCGCACAGCACCCGGTGCGTCGACAGGGCGGCCAGGGCAGCGTCGACGTCTCCGCCGCGGGCCGCCGTGACCGCCCGGATGCCCGCGTCGACGGCGACGCCGCGGGTCCTCGAGAGCTCGGGCGCCGACACGTGGCCGCCCTCGTCCAGGACGACCATCCGTACAGCCGGGTCGTCGCCGCGCAGGACAGCCATGGCTGCGTCCTCGTCACCGTCGCGGATCGCCTGGGCGAGCACCTCGATCGCGCCCTGGTAGCGCCATGTGTGCCGCAGCCGGACGAGCGGGAGTGGCGGGGCGGGCCTCGCCGGCGCCGGCTCCTCGACGGCCGCTGCGATGTCGGCGAGGACGGCGCCCGCTTCGACAGGCGCGAGCTGCTCGGGGTCGCCCACGAGCACGAGCCGCGCATCGCTGCGTACCGCAGGAAGGAGCCGGGCCATCATCGACAGCGGGACCATCGACAGCTCGTCGACGACCACCACGTCCGCGGCGAGCGGGTTCTCGCCGCTGTGGAGGTAGCGCCGTCCAGGCTGCCATCCGAGGAGCCGGTGGAGCGTCGAGGCGCGGGCCGACATGATCGCGGCCCGGTCCGCCTCGCCGATCGGCAGGCGCTCCACCACCTGCCGTACCGACTCCTGCAGCCTCGCGGCAGCGCGTCCCGACGGCGCGGCGAGCGCCACGACCGGGGGCCTGCCGAGCTCCGCCGCGACAAGGGCGAGCGCTCTCGCGACGGTCGTGGTCTTGCCCGTACCGGGACCGCCGGCCAGCACCGTCAGCCACGAGCGTGCGACCGTCACCGCCGCAAGCCGCTGGAGGTTGGCCTCGCCGGGAGGCAGGGCGTCGCCGGAGGACAAGTCGTCGGCAAGGCGCTCCAGGCGGCTCCCGTCGACGACCGGCGGTGGCAGCGTGGCGCGACGGAGCAGCTCGAGCCGCACCAGCTCCTGGTCCGACCAGTACCTCTCGAGGTACAGCCTGCCGTCCACCCACCGCAAAGGGCGCGTCCCAGGTCCGTCCGCGCCGATCGTCACCAGCGCGCTCGTCGACAGGACCTCGTGCCAGTCGCTGTGGGGCGGCCAGGGAAGGGGGTCGGCAGGCTGTTGCTCGAGCGTCGCCAGCACGTCCTCCGCCACGGTGTCCACGACGACGCAGACGGCACCGAGTCGCAGCGCTCGCACGGTGAGGGCCAGCCCGAGGACCGCCACCTCCGACACCTCTTTGTACAGATGGGCGACGCGGCGCGCCACCTGCACGTCGGCGACCTCCAGCACGCCGGCTTCGGCGAACGGGACGAGCAGGCCCGAGGCCGCGATCGACACGTACGGTGCGGCTGTCACCGGACACCTGCCAGCAGGTCGGAGAGCGCGAGCACGAGTCCCGTGGGGGGCCGCCAGGAGAAGACGCCGCACGGCACCCCATCGACGACAGGCGTGTCGGGTCCCGCCATGCCTCGGACGAACAGGTAGAGAACGCCGCCGAGGTGGACGTCAGGGTCGTACGAGGGCTGGCGCCAGCGGAGGAAGCGATGGAGCGCGACCGCGTACAGCAGGGCCTGCAAGGGGTAGTGCGCCTCCATCATCGCCTCGGCCATGGAGGCCGGGGTGTAGCTGCGGAGGACGATGGGGCTGCCGGGCGGACCCAGCCGGTTCGTCTTGTAGTCGATGATGAGGTAGCGGCCGCCCACGCGCAGTGCGACGTCGATGCTGCCTGTGAGGTAGCCCCGGAGCCTGGCCTGGTCGACGGGTGCGCGTCGAAGACGCTCCCCGTAGTCGCGCACCAGGTCGTCCTCGGGCAGCCATGCATCGAGAGCGTCGGCGATGAGCTGTACGGTCGCCGCGCCGTCCGCACTGCCGAGGGGCAGCTCGAAGTCGAGCTCGGCGAGACGGTCCCGCGCGGGGATGTCTCCCAGGGTCCGCCCGTCCGCCAGCGGGCCGAGGGGAGTGGCCAGCACAGGGAGCAGTCCGGCCACGAGGTCGCTCTCGCTGACGCCCGGGACCGGAAGGCGACCCGCGTGAACCTCGACGATCCGTGCGAGGTCTTCGGCCGGCGTCTCCGAGTGCGGGTCGAAGGTCTCGAAGACGACGTGGACGAGGCTTCCGAACGCGACGCCACCGGGAAGGCCGGCCATCGGCGACAGTGCGTCGAGTGCGGGGTCGTCGGCGCCGCCTGGGACTGGCAGCGGTACATCGCCCTCGTGCTCATCCGTGGCGAGGTCGGCGGGCGTCGGCGGCTCGTCGATGAGGAGCGGGCTCTCGGCGCTGAAGACGCCGTGGGCCGGGGCCGTGAGCGCCGAGTACGACGTGCGGCGCCAGCTCGTGTCCACCGTGCGAGTGAGCCGCAGCGGCTCGTCCACGTGGACGACCCGGGACGTACGGGTCACGACGGGGCCGGCGGGGCCGCTCATCTCCTCGACGAGGATGTCCGCCCCCGCCAGCCGAGCGGCGGGGTCATGGTCGGCCCGCGCGTCGACGCGGGGGGGAACGTGGGGTCCGGGCGCTCGGAACAGCACCCGCTGCAGGGGCGCTTCCGCGGTCCGGTCCGTACGGCCCCACCACGCCGTGACATGGCACTTCGCCCTGGTGAGCGCAACGTACAGGGCCCTCAGTCCCTCGCCGTCCTCCTCCGCGCGGTAGGCGCGCTCCCGCTCCAGACGATCCGGCTCAGCCACACCCCCGATATCGAGGACACGTACGGACCTGCCCTCCCGCTGTTCGTGGAGCTGGATCGGCCTGTCGGCGATGCTCCGCACGTACCGGGTCGCCAGCTCCGGCAGGTACACGACCGCGAACTCCAGACCTTTCGCCTGGTGCACGGTGAGGATGCGGACGGCGGCGTCGTCGGTCTCCAGCCGTCGCGACCGGTCGTCGTTCCGGCCTTCGGGGCTCTGCCTCTCGAGCTCCAGCCAGGCGGCCAGCGCTGAGGGGGTGAGCCCGTTGCGGAGCTGCTCGTCGTGGAGGATCTCCGCGACGTGGCGAAGGTCGGTGAGCCTGCGGTCCCCGTCGGGGAGCCGCGCGATGCGCCCTGCGAGCCCTTCGGCGAGCAGCACCTGCATGAGGTTCGCGACACCCTCATCGCGGACGAGGCGGGCCCACCGCCGGATCTCACCCGTGAGCGCGGCGAGCGCGTCCTCGTCGGCCCTGACGAGGTCCTCCAGGCTCCACCCGACGAGGTCGGTGAGCGCAGCGACGCGCACGGCCGCCTGCCGGGGCCGGTCGATCGCCAGCAGCAGCTTGCGCCAGTCCTCCGCCGCCGGGGAGGTGAGAACGCTCTTCACCCCGGTGAACACGGCTGGGATCTGGGCCTTGGCGAGCCGCTCGTGGATCCGTCCGCCGCGGCGGTTGCTCGACACGATCACCGCGACGTCGCCGGCGTGCAGGAGCCGGTCCTCCCCTGTGCCGACGACGCGAGCCCCCGACGCGAGAAGTCGACCGATGTCGTCGGTGAGATCGGCGTCGACGGCGCGTTCGTGGTTCGACGAGCGGATGTGCGTCCCCGGCTGGATCCTCACGCGCATGGCGTGGGACCACGGACCCTCGACCACCAGCCGGTGCGCGTCGTCCAGGCTGTCCACGGGACCGACGGTGATCTCGGGTGCGCCGAGCTGGGCACCGGCGAACACGGTCTGGACGGCCCGGACCAGCTCGGGGGTCGTGCGATGGTTCACGCCGAGGTCCAGAGCCTCGTGGTCACGCACCGCGTCGAGGTACGCGTGCACGCCCGCTCCCCGGAACCCGTAGATGGACTGCTTGGGATCGCCGATGAGCACCACGGTCGCGTGGCCGACGAAGGACTCCCGCAGGATCTCCCACTGCACGGGGTCGGTGTCCTGGAACTCGTCGACGAGCACGAGCGGGAACCGCCGGCGGACACGCTCGCGCGCAGCCTCGCCGACTGTCGCGTGGCGCAGCGCGTCGAGCAGCCGTGTCTGCATGTCGTCGAACGTGTACAGGCCCACGTGGCGCTTCCGGGCCTCGACCCTGGTCCTCACCGCCTCCGCGAACGAGCGGCGCTCCTCGCCCCTCAGGGTCGCCCCGGTGCCGGGGACGAGGGGCAGGTACGGGTTGTCGACGGCGGCGCGGCCGATCGTGCGGGCCGTCGCATGGTCGAACGGGACGCGCTCAACCCATGCGTAGCGCGCGAGGTACTCGTCGTCGACGGCCTGCTCGACGAGGTCGTCCACGTTCTCAACCGCGACCGTCTCCGGATCGTGGTCCGCGAGAACGCCTAGCTCGGCCAGCATGCGGTCGCAGAACTGGTGGGTCGTGCAGATCATGGCAGCGTCGAAGCGCACGAGCGCCGACGAGATCCTGGCGAGGGCCTCGTCCGGACAGGTGCCGGCGAGTACCGGCCCCCACGCCTGGTCGTCGACGGTCCCACCGGCGCTCGCCGAGACGAGGGCCTCCTGAAGCTCGACCAGGCGTCGTCGCACTCGTGACCGGAGCTCGCGGGTCGAGGCGCTCGAGAACGTGATGACCATCAGCTCGTCGAGTGTCACGACTCCCTCAGCGATGGCTCGGGCTGCGAGCGTGGCGACGGCGTGTGTCTTGCCCGTGCCCGCGCTCGCCTGGAGCACGACGGTCTGCCGGAGCGGGAGCGGCCCGGCGAGGTCGAAGGCGGTCATCGCACGGCCTCCACGAGCGGCCCGTACGCCTCGTGGGCCAGTGCTCGAAGTCCACCGTGGGCGGTGGCTGCGTCCTGGATCTCACCGAGGTCGGAGAAGAAGAGGCGCCAGCTGGCGTCGGCGTCGTACTCCCAGATCCTGCGCAGTCGCTGCTCGTCCGTCACGGCGTGGGGGTCGGCGAGCTCGTAGCAGACTCGCGGCGGCAGGGGGAGCGGGCGGTCCCAGCCGTCCGTCATGAGTCGCACGAGCACGTCGAGCTGGCATACCGCGGCATCCGGCGGCGTCGGCGCCAAGGTCACGACCCGGCGTGAGGAGCACACCACCGAGGACCACTCGCCCTCGCGGCCGGCCGTGAGCATCATGAGCCGCAGCCACGGCTCGATGAGCCGCTTGTCCGAGGGCTTCGACGTGGTGGCCTCCACCACGGTGTCACCCCGTACCGGGACGCGCCCGCTGATGCGGGTACCGCTGGGCAGGTCCACCGTGACGTCCAGGTGGTCGACGCTCCGGTCGAGGTAGGGGCCGAGACGGTCCAGCACCTCACCGACACGGCTCGTCGCACGGTCGAGTGCCACCCGGCCACGCAGCCCCGGCGGCAGCTCGCCCCGCCGCAGCTCCGCCTCGACGATGCTCGGACGAGGGTGCCCGGCGACCGCGAGCTGGAGCAGGCGGTTCTCCAGTCCCCAGCCGCCGATGGCGTCGAGCTCCACGGGGATCTGAGAACGGGCGGGTGAGCTGGACTCCTCTGTACGGGGGTCGAGCTCGCTACGCGCGATCCCGTACCAGGACCCGACCCGGTGCTTGAGGAACTCGCGGGCCGGATGCCTGAGGAAGGCTGTGAGGTCGGCCAGTGTGACGACAGAGGGGCGGGCCGCGGGGGCGATCGACGACGTGTCGAACCGGTCCCGCGCGACGGGTCTGGGCGCGAGCTGGGCGCGGCGCGCCTCCACTGCGCACGCGTCGTACGTGGGCTCGGCCAGGGGCTCGTACGGCTGGAGGGCGTGCTCGACGACGACCGCGTCGTGGCTGACCCCGAGGCCCTCGATGGCGTCGAGGAGGTCGATGACGGGAGCGGACAAGGGCATCTGCTCGTTCGTGCGCTGGTCGCGGCCCGCACCGATCACGATGAAGGTCTCGGTGGCCGCCATGAGCGCGTCCAGGAACAGCTGCCGGTCGTCGAGCGACCCATGAGGGTCCTCCGGGTCACCGGCCAGCTCGAGGAGGTCGTCGCCGGAGCGTCGTGAGACGCGGGGAAACGCCGCCTCGTCGACGCCCAGGAGGCAGACGACCCGATGGGGCACGTGCCGCAGCGCGTCGAGCGTCGTCACCGTGAGGTTGCCCGTCAGCAGGGTCGAACGCGGCGGGTGGGTCCTCAGCCAGTCCGCGACGAGATGACGCATGTCGCCGAGCCCGATCACCGGGGCGTCCGGCCCGGAGGCCGTGGCCAGGTCGCTGAGGAGCCCTTGCGCGTGTCCCAGCTGCCAGGCGTCGCCTGAGGCGACGTCGACGAGCCGGGCAAGGAGGTCGCGGAACCGGTCCACCCAGACGGCTGGTGTCGCCGGCTCCCGGAACGTCACGACGGCGTGGCGCACCACCGAGTGGATCTCCCCGAGCGCCCCGACCAGGTCGAGGTCGCTCGAGTCCACCATGTCGAGCGGCAGCACCGAGGACACGTGGGCGAGGTCGCGCTCGGACAAGGCGACGCCGAGCACCAGCCGGTTGAGCCCGGTGAGCCAGGTGTTCTGGTTGATCCCGGAGAGCCCGAAGACGTCGCGGGACGCGCTGTCCACGCCCCACCGCACGCCGGCGCGCTCCAGCAGCTCGCCGAGTGTCTCCAGCCGCTCCTCGTCGAGCCTGAACCTCCTGGCCACCGGCGGGGTCGCGCACAACGCGAGCAGGTCGGCGAGCTCGGCTCGCGACGTCGCGAGGTCCAGGAGACGCCACAGCACGTCCAGGACCGGGTTGGACCGGGAGGGGGAGGGATCCGTGACCCGCACGCGGAGCTCGCCCACCGGGTGCGCCGGGGCGCTGGAGCCGTCCGGGTCCGCCACGCAGAGGGCTCGGACGAGGGGAGCCACCTCCTGAAGCTGCGGCGTGTACACGACGACGTCTCTGGGCTCCAGCCCTGGGTTGCTGTCGACGAGGCCGCACAGGACGTCCCGCAGGACCTCGACCTGACGAAGAAGCCCGTGGCTGAGGTGCACGCGCACCGACGGGTCGGCGGCGCCCGACGCCGCGCTCCGCACGCCCGTACGGACCTGCTCCTGGAGCCGTGCCAGCAGCGTCGTTGGTGGCGACGGCAAGGTCGTGACCACTTCCACCGGCACATCTCGCGCGACCGCGTCGAGGGCAGCCCGTCCTGCCACGCCGAGCCTGTTCGTCAGAGGATGGTCTCCTGACAGCGAGGCAGCCGGCCACCACACCGTGACGTCCCGCGCGGCGCCCAGGGCGTGCAGGAGCGTCCGCTCGGACGGTGCGAGCCGCCCCGGGCCCCACAGCGAGACCCGCTGGGGAAGGCTCGACAGACCCGGGTCGTCGCGCAGGCGCTCCGCGGCATCCCGGGAGCGATCCCAGGGGGTGGGTGAGCCGACGAGGTCGACGAGCAACCCCCAGAGGCGGGGCTGCCAGTCGCTCTCTCCGCGGCCGGCGGACGACGACAGCAGCTCGGGGCGCCAGCGGGCGTACCGGGCGAACAGCTCGCATAGCCGCCGCGCGGTTCCGTACCGTCGCCCCGGCCTGTCCGGGTCTGCGAGGTGGACGGCGACGTCGCGAAACCAGGGCTCCGGCTCCGCGAGCTCGAACGCTCGGAGCATCGTCCAGGCCAGCCGCTCGGTGGCCCACGGGTCGTCGGCCGGGGAAAGGCCCAAAGCGTCGAGCTCGAGGTCGGCGAACAGGCTGCGGGGCGCCGGCGTCTGGATGCGGGCGGCCACCCCGTCCGTGCGGCCAGGTGTCGCGCCGAGGACGGTGCCGAGACGCTGGAGGAGCCACCGGCCCTGCCCGGGCGTGGCGACCGCGACGACGTCCAGGGCGAAAGGGTCGTCGGGCGGAACGAGCAGCTCGCTCCCGAGGGCGGCCGCGAGCACGTCGGCCCGCTCACCGGCCCGCAGACGCACTCCGCTCATGCCACCTCACCCTAGACCGAAGTTACGTCTGCTGTGACGAGTGAACCTCCTGCTGGGCAGGGGGTTCGTTGTTTCGGCGGGCGGGGGTTCTGTCTACTTCAGGTTCAGTGGGATGGTGGTGTTGAGGAGTTCGA
>JAJZQV010000161.1 GCA_021803025.1 Actinomycetes bacterium
AGACCCACCCGATCACGATCCCGTTCTCCTACGTCGGCACCGCCAAGGACCCCTTCGGCAACGTGCGCTCGGGCTTCGAGGGCGAGACGACGATCAACCGCAAGGACTACGGCATCGTCTGGAACGCGGCGCTCGAGACCGGCGGCGTCCTCGTCAGCGAGAAGGTCACGCTCGACATCGAGATCTCGGCGATCCAGCAGCCGTGAGACGGGCTACTGGGTGGCCCCGAGCTGCTCAGTAGCACCCAGGCTCGGCCGCTGTGAGGCCGGCCGGACGGACCCCCGAGCCCTTCCCAGGGTTTCGGGGGGGGCCTGTCATGGGGAGGCCTTGTCGCCACGAGGCACGCGCGTCACGCCGGGCGGCGGGTCAGGCCACCCGTTCCCGCACACGGCCCCGGGCCCACAGGAAGACCGCGACACCCGCGACGAGGACGAGCAGCGCGCTGACCAGTGCGACGACGGCCAGGCCGTAGGACCGTGGCGACTCCAGGAGGCGGGCGTACGCCAGCCACACGAACCCCCACGCCATCGCGGCGGCGATGTACAGGCGACCGGGCAGGTAGCGGATGATGGCCGTACGCCATCAACGCGGTCGCCGCGAGGATGCCCCACGTCTCGGAGGAGAGGTACGGCGGCCGAACATGCCGGGCAGCGAGCGCCGCGGCGACCGTCTCGGCGGCAAGTACCGACATCCAGCCGAGCGTGACCGCTGCCCCGAGCTGGGTGAGCTGGCGGCCGAAGAAGCGGTCGATCGCCACCCTGTCCGCCACGTGCAGCGTGACGATGAGGGCCGCGACGACGGCCAGGGCGACGACCGCACCGAGCGTGAGGTCGGCACGGACGACGAAGAACCACGTGCCGAGGAGGGCCAGCGTCGCCGCCGCCGGGTACGCGATCGCCCGGGCGCGACGCTCGTTCACACCTGGCCGGAACCACATCCACACCACGTAGCAGCCGAGGCCGACCAGGGCGACCCACCAGAGCCGTTCCGCCTCAGGCGCGGTGCCGAGCAGGGACGCCTCTGCAGTGAGCACGCTCGACAGGTTCGGGGCAGGGTCGGGGATGACACCGAACGCGGCCAGGGCGCCCACGAGGCAGAAGACGTAGGCGACGGTGAGGACCACGACCCGCAGGCCGTCGACGGCAAGTCCTTCAGTGACAGCGAGAGCGCCCGGGCGTACGGGACGGGAAGCGGTGTCGTCGGGCATCGTCGACCCTCTCTTCCCGTCGCCCCAGGTGAAGTCGAGGTAGAAGCCTTGAACCTTCACCCGTGTAGAACGGTACAAGTCTCGACCCCTCTTGTGTCTGCCTCGAGCGTGAGCGAGGATGGGTCCACCGGGGGCCGGACGTTCGACTGCCGGCCCTCCAGAACCCCTTGGAGGAGGTGGACGCCCCCCACGATGACCCCCACAACATTCATCGCATACGCCGGAAAGCCCTGGCCCGTCGAGCAGGACTCCGACGTCCTCCGCCAGGTCGGCCAGTTCTGCACGCTGGACGAGGCCCAGCGTGCGTTCCGCCCCGTCACCTTCACCAACCTTCCTACCCTCCACGGGCGTATGAGATGGCGCGGTATGAGCCCCCAGTACGGGCTCATCGTCCAGATCGAGCGGTCCGTCGCCGCCTGATCGCGAACCACTGCCACGTCTGACTCACCGGGCTCCTCTTTGAGGGGCCCGGTGACGTACGTCCGACGGAATCCCGGCGTCGAGACGGCTCTCGCGCCGTCCACGAAGGCCGTTCCGGCCGCCACGTAGCCTGAGCCCATGCTCCTGCGGAACGTACAGCGCGCGTTCGGTGAGTCCGTACGGTCTCGTGTCGCGGGGGCGGACGCGGACGAGAGAGCCGAGCAGATCTGGGGGAAGCCCGGGCCGCGATGGTTCCGTCCGGAGGACCCGGTCTGGCGCGTCCACGAGGATGCGTCGATGTTCCCCGGCGGGATCGCGGCGCTGCTCCTCCAGACGCTGCACCCGCTCGCGATGGCGGGAGTGGCCGGCCACTCCGGCTACCGCAGCGACCCGTGGGGGCGGCTCATCCGCACGAGCGACTACATCGCGATCACGACGTACGCGACGATCCCGGACGCCGAGGCGCTCATCGCGCGGGTACGGGCGCGGCACGAGCAGGTGCGCGGCAAGGACCATCAGGGCCGTCCGTACCGGGCGTCCGACCCGGAGCTGCTCACCTGGGTCCACGCAGCGGAGATCCAGGCCTTCCTCTGGGCGCACCAGGCGTACGGACGGGCACCGCTGTCGCCGAGGGAGGCCGACCTGTACGTGGAGCAGGCGGGTCTGCCCGCCGCCAAGCTCGGCGTGCCGGACCCGCCCTGCTCCGTGGCCGAGCTCGCAGGCGTCATCGAGGCGGTGCGTCTGCAGCTGGAGGTGAGCCCGGAGGCGCTGGACACCGTGGACTTCCTCTTGCGCACGCCGCCCGTCTCGGGCTCGGCCCGTCCCGGCTACACGCTCCTCGCGTACGGCGCGGTCGCCCTGCTGCCCGGCTGGGTCCGGTCCATGCTGGGAATCCGGCTTCCCGAACCGGCCCTCCCCCTCGCGTCAGGTCTCGGCCGGTTCGGCACCGCGGCGGTCCGCTGGAGCCTCGCCGGCGTCCAGAACAGGAGGTCGGCTCCGCCTGTGGCGTGACGCCGTCCTGGCCGCAGACCTGTGGGCCGGAACGCCAGCACGGCGATGGCCAGTGCGGAGTACCTCGGCCAGTACGCGGACCTCACGGCCAGCACGGTGACGGCGATGGACGACCGCATCGCCTCGCGGGTACGAGCCGTCCGCGGGGGCAGGCCGTCGAGGAACAGCGCGTTCTGGACGCGGAGCAGTGGGACGACAGCCCCCACGCTCGCGATGAGGAGCGCCGCGGTCGCGACCAGCCCCCGGCTCTCCGAGGACGGTCTCGGCGGCAGGTGGTGCACGGGTGGCGTGTCCATGCGGTCTACCAGAGGCTGATGACCCACAGGGCGAGACCTGCACCGGCGGCGGCGACGAGGGAGCTCGCGAAGGTACCGATGATGAAGCGCTCGGCCGCGCCCCGGCTGTCCTCGGCGCGCAGCTCCGGATACCGGGCGAGGCTCTTCACGCCGAGGATGACGACGAGGCCGCCGCCGTACCCGGCCATGATCGTCGAGAAGATCGCCAGTCGTTCGAGCACGCCGATCCAGTACCCACCTCGCAACCTGCTCGCCGCGGCCTCTATCGCCCCTGCCGGTGCCGGTGTCTCGGGGCTGGCGTCGAGCGGTGACGCCAGCGGGGGCGGCGGGGTCGGGTCGGGCCCCGTTGCCAGGGCACGCCGGTCCTTGCGCTCCGTACGGTCGGCGAGGCGGAACAGGAGCCGGACCAGGGGGCTGCCACCCCACGTGACGGCAGCCCCGAGCGCCACGACGACGAGGATCTTGAGGATCATGCCCGGACCTCCGAGAGCCGGTCGAGGAGGCGACCAGCGAGTCGGGCCGCACGTTCGGCCTCGATGCGGCCGGCCCGCCGCAAGCGCTGGCTCACCGCGGACGGGCTCACGCCCAGCCGGTCCGCGGCCTGTGCGTTCGACAGGCCGGAGTCGAGCAGGTCCATGAGCTCCCATCCTTCCGGGCTCCGTCGGGCGAGCGTCGAGCGCAGCAGCCACAGAGCGGTCTCCGCGTCCTCCACGAGGTCACGGTACGCGGCGTCGCCGACAGCGCCGGCCGCGAGCGACAGCGCGACCGGGCTGCGCCTCGCGCAGTCGATGGCGGTACGGGCGGCGAGGTACGCCTCGCCCCGGGCAGCGCGGGTGGAGTCGGGGAGAGGCTCGTCGACGAGGCCTGCCCCCACCCCGATCCGCCACCCCTCAAGCCGCGTCAGCGCTGTCACCGCCCGTACGACGCCGCTTCCCGTGCCCACGAGCCCCTGGACCTCGTCGCCCGCCGTCCGCTCGTAGGGCAGCACGTGCTCCACGCCGGACAGGACGGCGAGCGCTTCGGGAACCCGGTCCGATCCGGCACGGCTGTCGACCTGATCGGCGATGACCACGAATCTGAAGGCTGATGACTTCACTCGGGTAGTGTAAGGCAAATGCCTTCACCCTCGCGAGGTGAAGCCCCTGAGGCAGTCCCACCCGCGCACAGAGCTCAGTTGAGGATGTTCCATCCTGAGAAGGAGTTGGGTGATGTTGCTGCCATGAACGAGACAGCCTGGACAGCCGCAGAACTGCACAGGGAGCTGGAGCGATTCGAGGCTGCCG
>JAJZQV010000045.1 GCA_021803025.1 Actinomycetes bacterium
TGAACCTCGGCCACGCCTCAGCGCCCGGGATGAGGTCCGCGAGCGCGGCGAACATCTGGCAGCCGTTGCAGATGCCGAGCCCGAACGTGTCGTCGCGGTGGAAGAACGACCCGAACGCGTCGACCAGCCGCGGGTTGAACAGGACCGACCTCGCCCAGCCCTCCCCCGCGCCGAGCGTGTCGCCGTACGAGAAGCCACCGCACGCGACGACACCGACGACATCGGCGAGGTCGAAGCGACCCGCCTGCAGGTCCGTCATGTGCACGTCGTACGTGGCGAAGCCGGCCGCGTGGAACGCGTGGGCCGTCTCGACGTGGCTGTTGACGCCCTGCTCGCGCAGGATCGCGACCTTGGGGCGAGCCCCGCGCGCGATGTACGGGGCCGCGACGTCCTCGACCGGGTCGAACGTCGGCGCGACGACCAGGGTCGGCTCCGGAGCACCCACAGCCGCGTGCTCCTCGTCGGCGCACTCCGGGTTGTCCCGCAGCCCCGAGATCCGCCACGACACCTCGTCCCAGGCCTGGGCCAGGTCGCGGACGTCTTCGTCGAGGACGCGCCGTCCCGAGAACGAGACCCGCAGCCGCCGGTCGGGTGCGGTGCGCCCCACCACCGCGCTGACCTCACCGAGCCCGTGCGCTGCGAGGACCGCGAGCGCCCGGTCGGTGTCGGAGCCGGCGACGCCGAGCACGACGCCCAGCTCCTCGCTGAAGAGCGCCTCGATCCCCCCGACCTCCAGCTGGACGCCCGTCGCGCCCGCGAAGGCCAGCTCGCAGGCCGTCGCCCACAGTCCGCCGTCGGAACGGTCGTGGTACGCCGAGACGAGACCTGCGGTGCGGAGCTCCGTGAGCGCCGAGGCGAGGGCGACGAGGTGCCACGGGTCGTCGACGTCCGGGACGACATCGCCGTACTGCCCGGTCACCTGGGCGAGCATCGAGCCTCCCAGCCGGTTCCTGCCGGCGCCGAGGTCGACGAGGACGAGCGCCGATCCTGGGCGCAGCTGGGGCGTCCACGTCCCGGCCACGGTCGGCAGCGACGCGAACGCGGACACGACCAGGGACACCGGGGAGGTGACCTGGCGGACCTGGCCGGCCGCATCCGTCCAGCGCGTCCGCATCGACAGCGAGTCCTTGCCGACCGGTACGGAGATGCCGAGCGCCGGGCACAGCTCCATCGCGACCGCCTGCACCGTGTCGTACAGGGCGGCGTCCTCCCCGTCCTCACCGCACGCGGCCATCCAGTTGCAGCTCAGTTTCACCCCGGACAGGGTCACGGGGGCGGCGAGGAGGTTCGTCAGCGCCTCGCCGACCGCCATCCTCCCCGACGCCGGCGCGTCGACCGAGGCCAGCGGCATCCGCTCCCCCGACGCCATCGCCTGCCCGGCGAGGCCCTCGTAGTCGGACAGCGTCACGGCGACGTCGGCGACGGGCACCTGCCACGGTCCGACCATCTGGTCGCGGTGGTCGAGCCCGCCGACCGTACGGTCACCGATCGTGATGAGGAACCGCTTCGAGCCGACGGAGGGGTGACGAAGGACGGCGTACGCGGCGTCGCGGAGCTCGAGCCGGCCGAGGTCCAGCGGGGACCCGGCCCGCTCCACCCGACGCACATCACGCGTCATGCGCGGCGGCTTTCCGAGCAGCACCTCCATCGGCATGTCGATGGGCCGGTCGTCGCCCTCGGCGTCGGTCGGACCCGGCGCCAGGACGAGCTGTCCGTCGTCACGGGCAACGCCCACGACCGCGTACGGGCAGCGCTCGCGCTCGCACAGCGCCGCGAACCCCTCGAGCGACGTCGGCGCGATCGCCAGCACGTACCGCTCCTGGCTCTCGTTGCTCCAGATCTCCTTGGGGGCCAGGCCGGACTCCTCCACCGGTACGGCGGACAGGTCGAACCGCGCGCCGAGGCCGGCGCCCTCCACGAGCTCGGGGAACGCGTTCGACAGGCCGCCGGCGCCGACGTCGTGGATGGAGAGGATCGGGTTGTCCGCGCCGAGCCGTTGGCAGTGGTTGATGACCTCCTGCGCGCGGCGCTGGATCTCGGGGTTGCCCCGCTGCACGGAGTCGAAGTCGAGGTGCGCCGCGTTGGCGCCCGCCGCCATCGACGAGGCTGCACCGCCGCCCATGCCGATACGCATGCCGGGGCCGCCGATCTGGACGAGCAGCGTGCCCGGCTCGTACAGCGCCTTCTCGGTCTGGCTCGCGCTGATCGAGCCGAGACCCCCCGCGCTCATGATCGGCTTGTGGTAGCCGCGGCGGACACCGTCGACCGTCTGCTCGTACACGCGGAAGAAGCCGCCAAGACCCGGCCGGCCGAACTCGTTGTTGAACGCCGCGGCACCCAGCGGACCCGCCGTCATGATGTCGAGCGGGCTCGCGATGTGGTCGGGCGCCCCGTACGGGTCGCGCTCCCACGGCTCGTCCGTCCCGGGAAGGTGGAGGTTCGACACGGCGAACCCGGTGAGACCCGCCTTCGGCGCCGAGCCTCGGCCCGTCGCGCCCTCGTCGCGGATCTCGCCGCCCGACCCGGTGGCCGCGCCCGGGAACGGGCTGATCGCCGTCGGGTGGTTGTGGGTCTCGACCTTCATGAGGACGTGGACCTCGTCGGGCGTCGCGACGTACTCGCTCGGCCCAGCGACTGCCTCCGGCGCCCAGCGCACGACCGGCCCGCCCACCATGACGGAGGCGTTGTCCTTGTACGCGACGACCGTGCCCTGCCCCGCGACCGCCTCGGTGTGCCGGATCATCCCGAACAGGGACCTCTCCTGGGGCACGCCGTCGACGACGAAGTCGGCGTTGAAGATCTTGTGGCGGCAGTGCTCCGAGTTGGCCTGCGCGAACATCGTGAGCTCGACGTCGGTGGGGTTCCGGCCGAGGCTGCCGAACGCGTCGACGAGGTAGTCGATCTCGTCGTCGGACAGCGCCAGGCCGAACGCGACGTTGGCCTCCTCGATGGCCGTACGGCCGCGGCGGAGCACGTCGACGCGCGCCATCGGCTCGGCCTCGCGCTCGTCGAACAAGTGGGTCGACTCCCCCACGCTCGCGAACGCCGACTCCGTCATGCGGTCGTGGAGCGCACCGGCACAGGCCGCCCACTCCTCCTCGGTGAGGGCCGCGTCGCTCGCCAGCGTGTACTCGACGACCCGCTCCACGCGGTGCACGGCCACCCCGCAGCTGTGCGCGATGTCGGTGGCCTTCGAGGCCCACGGGGACAGCGTGCCGAGCCGGGGGGCGACGACGACGGTCGCGGTGGCGGCGCCGGCGGCCCGCGGGCCGGCGGGAGGTCCGTACGTGAGGAGCCGGGTGACCGTGTCCGAGGTGGCGTCGTCCAGGGCGATGTCGCTCGCGACATGGTGCACGTAGCGGGCGCTCACCGCGGTGACGGACGGCACGACCGCCTGCAGGCGCCGTACGAGCGCGGCTGCCCGGAACGGCGACAAGGCGTTGCCGCCTCCGACTGTGGTCAGCACGTACGCGTGGGGCATGGCGGCTCCGGATCGTGGCGGTCGGTCGGCGCCGACAACACTAGTGCTCGGCACCTTTCCTGCCCGCACCCGATCCGCTCCCTGGGCGCGCGCGAGGCGACGACGTCGGGGTCAGGCGGTGACGTGGTCGGCGGGGTGGGAGGGGGTCCCCGGCTGCCGGAGTTCACCTCGTCGTCGCGCCCCGGTCGAGAAGCAGAAGCCGCAACGCCCGAAGGCGGGGGCTAGCATCGAGCCGTGCGCGTGGCGATCGTGGCGGAGAGCTTCCTGCCTCAGGTGAACGGGGTGACGAACTCGGTGCTGCGCGTCCTCGAGCACCTTCGCGCCCGTGGCCATGAGGCACTCGTCATCGCGCCGCACGACGACGGGGTGCCCGAGGCGTACGAGGGTTACCCGGTCATCGCGCTCAACGCCCTGAGCCTGCCGGGGTACGCGGACGTACGGATCGGGCTGACTCCCACGTCGCAGTTCGAGCGGATCTTCGCCGACTTCGCGCCCGACGTCGTGCACCTCGCGGCGCCGTTCTCCATGGGGTACAACGCGGTCCTCGCGACGAGCCGCATGTCGATCCCCAGCGTGGCGGTCTTCCAGACCGAGATCGCCTCCTACGCGGCCAGCTACGGCTGGGCCGCCATCACGCCCGTCCTGTGGAGCCGGCTGCGCCGCATCCACAGCCTCGCAACGCTCACGCTGGCGCCCAGCACGTACACGGCCCAGACGCTCGCCGAGCGCGGCGTGCCGCGGGTACGGATCTGGGGCCGGGGTGTCGACTCCGTCCGGTTCGACCCCGCCAAGCGCGACGAGGCCCTGCGCGCCGAGCTGGCGCCGTACGGAGAAGTGATCATCGGCTACATGGGCCGCCTCGCTCCCGAGAAGCAGGTCGCGGACCTCGCCGTCCTCACCGACATCCCCGGGTCGCGGCTCGTCATCGTCGGGGACGGCCCGTCGCGTGCAGAGCTCGAGGAGCAGCTGCCGTCTGCGCGCTTCGTCGGCACGCTCGCCGGCGACGAGCTGCCCAGGATGGTGGCGAGCATGGACGTGTTCGTCCACCCCGGCGAGCTGGAGACGTTCGGCCAGGCCATCCAAGAGGCCGAGGCGTGCGGCGTCCCGATCGTCGCGACAGGCGTGGGGGGCCCGCTCGACCTCGTGGAGCCGGACGTGAACGGCCTGCTGTACCCGCCGGGCGACCTCACGACGATGCGCGAGCACGTGGCGGCCCTCGTCGCCGACCCGGTGCGACGTGGGCGGCTGGCGACCGGCGCCCGTGAGGCGGTCGCTCACCGCACCTGGGCGTACATCTGCGACCAGCTCCTCGCCCACTACGACGACGCGTGCGGCTCCGTGCGTCACGGCGAGCTCGAGGTCGTGTAGCCGCCTCACGGCAGGCAATGGTGCTGACCGCCATGCCGTCGCGGCAGCGTGTCGCCAGGGTGCACGGAATGCAGGCCGCCCGGGTCGAAGCGACGCGGCTCAGTGCGCGACGAGCCGAGGGACTGCGAGCAGGCCCGAGGAGACGCCGGCGTCCGCCATGTCGAGGTCCTGCATCCCGAACCGGGTGCCGTACATCTCCTCGACCCTCTCCACGAGCATCGACGTCTTCTCGTCCACGGCGACCGCGTTCGCCAGCGTGTTCGACACCGCGAGCTCGAGCCTGTGCTCGCCGGCCGCGAGCGTCCCGAGTCCTAGGACGTACGGCGGGCACCACACGACACCGGCCCGCCGGCCGTCGACGAGCACCTCCGCCACCTCACCGACGGGACCCGTCACCTCGGCCCTGAACGATCGCCCGACCATGCCCCGCTCCGCAGCCGTCCCCGCGTCCACGGGACGGGCGTCGCCGAGCTGCAGCGTGACGTCCGCCTCGTCGGACAGCGTGAACGTCGTGGAGTACGTCGCCGTCCCCGACACGTGCCTCGTCGCCGGGTCGTCCTCCCAGCGGTGGGGCAGCGTCACGGGCTGCGCCTCGTCGGCGCCGTACGAGACCTGCCAGTCACCGGTCTCCACGAAGGTGCCGCGGTCCGTCGGCTCGTACGACGCCCCCGACACCGCGGGCCAGCCCTCCTCCGCGTCGCCGACAAGGACGAGCGCCGCCTCGTACGGGCCCAGCTCCAGCGGGATCCCGTCGTCCACGGTCCCGGCACGGACGACCTCCGCCGACATCGGGTCCCAGACCTGGAACCTCGCACCGGACCGAGGCCGTACGACCCCGCGCCACGACTGGGGACCGGTCACGGCGACGAGGAAGACGTCCGTGGTGCCCACGCGTCGGTGCAGCACACCCACGTCCGTAGCCGCGGGAACGACCGCGAGGTCCGCACCGACCTCCGCGGCCAGCACGTCCGCCAGCCCCGCCATGTCCGTACGGACCGCGCCCGCGACGTCGGCGGTCGAGTCGACGAGGACCACCGTGGATCCCTTGGCCGCACTCGCCTCGAGCCAGCCCAGCGTGGCTGCCGGGACGTCGTGAGCCTTGGCCAGGACGACGACCCGCCTCGACCCCGGCTCGAGCACGCTCACCGCATCGTCGTCGAGCAGGTCGAAGTCGAGCCCGGCGTCACGGATCGCTCCCGGCACAGCGTCGCCGAGGTACGGCTTCGTCGACCGCCAGAGGTCGACGTGGCCTCCCTGGGCCTTCCCGAGCACGGCGGCGACGTCCCGGTTCGGCAGGTAGAGCAGCGCGTCGGCGACGTGCTGCCCCTGGCGCAGGAGCCAGCTCAGGCGCGTGAGGTAGCGCGTGAGCTCGGGCATGGCCACCCACCACGGGTTGCGGTCGTCGAGAGCGCCCGAGGCGTAGAAGAACCAGCCGAGGCCGGGAGCGTCGGGCGGGCTGTACGGCCAGCCATGGCCCACGAGCTGGTTGATGCCGCCGAGGAAGTGCTGGTGGGCCTCCCCCTTGAGGTCCAGCGGCGTGGCCCGGAAGGACGGGGAGTGTACCCAGGTCCACACCTCGGCGGAGACGACGTCCAGCCCGTACAGGTGGGCGGCGGACGTGGCCCACCGGCTCTGGGTGACCTCACGGAACCCCCACCCCTCCCCTTCGTACAGGTCGGCGTAGCGGTAGGAGGAGACCGTGCCGGGCGGGGTGCCGTAGCTCTGGATCCGGAAGGGCACACCGCGGCCGTGGGCCCAGTCCCGGCAGACGCCGATGAACCGCTCCTCGTACAGCTCGGCCAGCGTCTGCCACATGTCCGCACGCACCGTCTGCGCCTCCGGGCCGGGGACGGCGAGGCAGTAGAGCAGCGGCAGCACGTCGTAGCCGCGCCGGGTCAGGAACTCGTCCGGCAGGTCCGGCGTCCAGTCCGACTCGTACACCTCGAGGCTGTCGCAGAACACCGAGCCGAGCAGCTCGCCGGGCACGGCGTCGAGGATCGGGTCCCCGAGCGCCGCGAGGTGGGCGCGCGTCGCATCGGCGCTGTAGTGGTCCAGCACCAGTCCCTCCGCGCCCACGGCCGCCCTCTTGACGTTCTGCCCGGTCAGGCGGCTGTGCGCGAGCAGGACGTGACGGGGGCCGAGCCCGGCAGGGACGTGGGCGACACCGCCGTGGAGTGGGACTGCGACGTAGTTCCTCCTCGGCTCCTGCGTGCTTCCGTCGGCGACGAAGGCCGCCACCAGTGTGTCGCCCGGCCAGCCGGACGGTCCGATGTCGAGCGGTGTCACGGCCACCTCGCGCGTCTCCCAGTACAGGCCGCGCGCCGCGTGCTCCTCGGTGACCCAGGGACCGCCGAACGACCAGCCGCTTCCGAGCGTCACGTCGAGGCGCAGCCCGAGACGCCGGGCCGTGTCCGCCGCGTGGCGCAGGTGCCCCAGGAAGCCGGGCGACACGAGCGGGTCGCTCACCTTGCTCAGCGGGTAGACGTAGGCGACCTCGGCGCCTCCGATCCCGGCCGCCTTCATCGCCTGCAGCTCGCGGTCGATCTCGGCGTCTGCCACATCCGGGCCGAACCACCACCAGCGCATCATGGGGGCCGAGCCGGCGGGCGGCTCGACGAAACCGGTGTACAGGTCAGAGGCGTTCACGGTCATGGTGGGGCTCCAGGCGTCGGCGGTTGGAACATTTCAACCCGACTCCCCAGGGCGCTGGCGCGTCAAGCGCTTGGCAAAGGTTGACGTCAGGCGCGCAGCGCGGCGATGGTCTCCGGGAGCAGGCGTGCAATGTCCTGCGGCGGGTGCGGGCCGGGATGAGCGGCCGCGGTCATCGCCTGGATCGACGCCCCGCAGACTGCAGCGGCGACCGGGTCGAGCCCGGCAGCGAGCAGCGTGGAGCAGATGCCCGCCAGCACGTCGCCGGAGCCGGCCTGTGCCGTCCATGCGGGTCCGGGGACCGCGAGGTGGACGCGGTCGTCGCCCGGACCGCCCACGTACTGGGTCGCCCCCTTGAGCAGCACCGTCGTGCCGAAGCGCTTCACCGCCAGCCGTACGGCCTTCACGGGGTCCGCCGTGACGTCCGTACGCTCGGTGCCGAGCAGCCGGGCGAGCTCGCCCGCGTGCGGTGTGAGCAGCACGTCCGGGCGGTTGAGCCGTTCGGGCACCTGGGACAGCGCGTCGGCGTCGACGACGATCGGCAGCCGCATCTCGAGCAGCTGGGCGAGCCGGCCCTCGTGGTGCGAGCCCCAGCCCGAGCCCGCCAGCCACGCCTGCACCCGCCCGTCCGCCCGTACGACGTTCGGAAGGACCCGTGTCACGGCCTCGAACACGGCGTCCGCGCCGAGGCTGCGCACCATGCCTGCGCCCGCGTACACGGCGCCGAGCGTGGACATCACCCCGGCTCCCGGGTAGTCGGGCGACCCGGTATCGATGCCGACGACGCCTCGGGAGTACTTGTCGCTCGTCGCGTCCGGGTACGGCCAGGTGTCCGCGACGTCGGCCGGCTCCCAGGCAACGACCTCAGCGGCCTCCGGCTCCAGCCCGATGTCGACGAGGGTCACCACCCCGCAGCGCGACCGGGCGGGCTCGAGGAACTGGCACCGCTTGTACGTGCCGAAGGTGACCGTACGGGCGGCGGTGAACGCGTCGTCGGCCACGACGCACGAGTCGGCCTCCAGACCCGACGGCATGTCGACCGCGACCACGCGGACGGCCGCGTTCCGGCAGGCCCTCGCCACCTCGGCGACCGGAGCCGGCAGACCCGCTCGCGCCCCGACCCCGAAGACGCCGTCGACGACGACGGCGACCGTTCCGAGGACGGCGGTCGCCTGGTCGACCTCGTGGCCGCCGGCGTCGACGAACGACTCCCAGCCCCCCATGTGGCAGGTGTCCATGACACGCCAGGCCATCGTCTCGACGCCCTCCGCGGCGAGCAGGGCCCCCGCGTACAGCGCGTCTCCCCCGTTGTTCCCCGGTCCAACAAGCAGGAGCACGCTCGAGGCCCGTCCCGCGAGCTCCTCGCGCAGGGCTTCCGCGAGCCCTCGCGCGGCCCGCTGCATGAGCTCGCCCTCCGGCAGCACGGCGATCTGTGCGGCGTCCGCCGCCCGTACCTGCTCAGCCGTGTGGATCGGCAGCATCAGCTCGCCTCGCACACGACGAACGCCGAGGCGATGCCGCTGTCGTGCGTGATCGAGAGGTGGACGTGGGTGACGCCCAGCTCGGAGGCCCGCGCGGCGACCGTGCCGCTCAGCCGGAACGACGGCCGCCCGAGGTCGTCGACCACGACCTCGGCGTCCTGCCAGCCGAGCCCGCCAGGCGCGCCCAGGGCCTTGGCCAGCGCCTCCTTCGCCGCGAAGCGCGCCGCCTGCGAGGTGTGGTTGAGCTGGGCCTCGGCGGGCGTGAGCAGTCGCTCGACCGCCCGGGGCCTTCTCGCGACCATCTCGCGCCAGCGGCTGATGTCGCACACGTCGAGCCCGATGCCGACGATCATCACTCGACCGTGACGGACTTGGCGAGGTTGCGGGGCTGGTCGACGTCGTGGCCGAGCAGCGTCGCGAGCTCACAGGCGAAGAACTGCAGCGGGATCACCGCGACGAGCGGCTGGAAAAGCGTCGGCACGTGCGGCAGCTCGATGAGGACGTCCGCGAACGGACGGGCCTCCTCGTCGCCCTGCTCGGCCAGGACGACCGTCAGCGCGCCCCGAGCCCGTACCTCCTGGATGTTCGAGACCACCTTGTCGTGGAGCTGGTCACGCCCCTGGGGCGGGACGACCACGAAGATCGGAAGCCCTTCCTCCACCAGCGCGATCGGACCGTGCTTCAGCTCGCCCGCGGGGAAGCCTTCGGCGTGCAGGTAGCTGATCTCCTTGAGCTTGAGCGCGCCCTCGAGCGCGACGGGGTAGCCGACGTGACGACCGAGGAACAGCAGCGAGCGCTGGCCGACGAAACGGCGCGCGAGCTCCGCCACCTGGTCGATGCCGTCGAGCACCTGCTGCATCTTGGCCGGGATCTGTTCCAGCTCGTCGAGCAGGTCGCGGATCTCGTCGCCGAACTTCGTGCCCCTGACCTGTGCCAGGTACAGCCCGAGCAAGTAGCAGGCGACGATCTGCGTCGTGAACCCCTTCGTCGACGCGACGCCGATCTCGGGGCCGGCGTGCGTGTAGATGACGGCGTCCGACTCCCGCGGGATCGTGGCGCCGTTCGTGTTGCAGATGGCGATGACCTTCGCGTTCTGCTCCCGGGCGTGACGGATGGCCATGAGCGTGTCGGCGGTCTCGCCGGACTGCGAGATCGTCACGACAAGTGTGGTGGGCGTGATGATCGGGTCGCGGTAGCGGAACTCGGAGGCGATCTCGACCTCGCACGGCACGCGTGTCCAGTGCTCGATCGCGTACTTGGCCACGAGGCCCGCGTAGAACGCCGTCCCGCACGCCACGATGACGATCTTGTCGACGCGGCGCAGCTCGGCGTCGTCGATGCGGATCTCATCGAGAACGAGGTTGCCCTCCGCGTCGAGGCGCCCGAGCAGCGTGTCCGCGACCGCGCGGGGCTGCTCGAAGATCTCCTTGCGCATGAACCAGTCGTAGCCGCCCTTCTCGGCGGCAGAGAGGTCCCAGTCGATGTGGTACGGGTGGGAGGGAGCGGGCTCGCCGGTGAACGTCGTCACGGCGTAGCCGTCCGGGGTCACCTCGACGACCTGGTCCTGGCCCAGCTCGACCGCCTCCCGGGTGTACTCGATGAAGGCCGCCACGTCGGAGGCGACGAACATCTCGCCCTCGCCGACGCCCACGACGAGCGGGGAGTTGCGCCGGGCGGCGACGATCCGTCCCGGGGTCCGCGCGTCCACGGCGACGAGGGTGAACGCCCCCTCGAGCCGCCCGCACACGGTCCGCATCGCGTCCGCGAGGGCGGCACCGCCCTCGGCCTCGCGGCCGAGCAGCTGGGCCGCGACCTCGGTGTCGGTCTCGCTGGCGAACACCACGCCCTCGGCCTCGAGCTCTGCGCGCAGCGAGGCGAAGTTCTCGATGATGCCGTTGTGGACCACCGCGACCCTGCCCGAGTACGAGGCGTGCGGGTGCGCGTTCCCGTCGGTCGGCCCGCCGTGCGTGGCCCAGCGCGTGTGACCGATCCCGTGGCTCGACGGGGGCAACGGGCTGTCGGCCAGCTCGGTGATGAGGTTCGCCAGCTTCCCGGCCTTCTTCGCCACAGCGAGACCCGAGTCCGTGACGACGGCGATGCCGGCCGAGTCGTACCCCCGGTACTCCATGCGGCGCAGGCCGCCGATGATGACGTCCTGAGCCGACCGAGGCCCCACATACCCGACAATGCCGCACATGGCGGTCACTCTAGTGGCGCCCGTGGCCGAGGCGATGTTTTGCGCAGCGTCTGAACGGGTACCTCCACGGCTCTCACCATGTGCCAGGAAGGGGACCCGTGTCCGAGGCAGAGAAGGCCGAGCCGTCGACCGGCCGGACCGTCGGTCCGGTCGACGCCGCACTGGCACCGGACCCGGCGGACCCGGCACCCCAGCGGAAGGGAGGGTCCGTACGCCGCTTCCTCCGCATCCTCGGACCGGGACTCGTCACGGGAGTCGCGGATGACGACCCGTCGGGCGTGGCCACGTACTCGCAGGCCGGCGCATCCCTCGGCATGGGACTCATGTGGACGGCGCCCCTGAGCCTCGGGCTCATGTACACCGTGCAGGAGATCTGCGACCGTACCGCCCTCGTGACAGGCGACAGTCTCGGAGCGCTGGTCCGGCGCCGCTTCCCACGAGGAGCCAGGTGGGTCGTCCTCGTCCTGGTCGTGGCGCTCATCACCGCCAACGGCCTCAACGTGGCCGCTGACCTCGCCGCGATCGGCTCCGGCATGGAGCTCCTCCACCTCGGGCCGCGTCAGCTCTGGGCCGCGATCGCCGGCGTCGCACTCACGGCCGCGGTCGTGTGGGGGTCCTTCGACAAGCTCGCCAAGCTCTTCAAGTGGCTCTGCCTCGTCCTGCTGGCCTACCTGGGTGTGCTCGCCGTCGCGCATGTCGCCTGGCGAGAGGTCGGCGCCGGCCTCCTGGGACTGCGGATGACCTGGGGCTGGGACGAGCTCGCCCTCGTCGTCGCCGTCCTCGGGACGACGATCTCGCCCTACATGTTCTTCTGGGAGAGCGGGCAGCGGGTCGAGGAGCTTCGGCGCACAGCGGGCGGCCGCGACCCGTACGTGCCATGGGCTCGGCGACCCATGCGACGCCGCGATCTCCACCAGCTCACGCTGCTTCGCGTCGACGTGTTCACCGGGATGCTCATCAGCACCCTCGGCATGGCCGCCATCATCATCTCGACAGCCTCGACGATCGGCAGGAACGGCCCCGTGGAGATCCACACGGCGGCCGAGGCGGCGAAGGCGCTCGCACCGATCGCCGGGCCCCTGGCCACCGTGGTGTTCGCCATCGGGTTCATCGCCACGGGTGTGCTGGCCGTCCCGGTGCTCGCCAGCTCGGGCGCCATGGCCATGGCCGGTCTCCTCGGCAAGCCGTGGGGGTTCGACAAGTCGCTGCGCCGGGCGCCGCTGTTCTACGTCCTCATCGCCGCGGGGACGCTCGGAGGCGTGGCCATCGCGTACGTCTCGAGCAACCCGATCGACCTGCTCGTCCTGAGCGCCATCATCAACGGGATCGCGGCCGCACCGTTCCTCGTCGTCATCATGCTGATCTCCAACAGCCGGACGCTCCTCGGCGAGCATCGCAACGGGGTCGTCTCGAACGTCGTCGGGTGGCTCACGGCCGGCATCATGGCCGTCGCGGGAGCAGCGGGCGTCTACGTGACCCTCTTCCCGCCGACGTAGCACGAGCCTCGTACCGGCCGGCGTCGTGCCCCGTCGTACCAGCGGCAGACGCGACGCGCCGGGCCGTCAGCGACGCGACCCCGCATCCCCTGGCCAGGGAGAACTCCGGCCGCCGACCGTGTCGGATGGACACCGCCCTCGTGGCTTGACAGGCTTCTGCGCTGGAGGGTGCACATGGACATGCCGGAGGACGACCCGTACGGGCCGTACCTGACGCTGCGCCGCTCCCACTGGGCTGATCTCGCACAGCACCACGAGCTCGACCTGTCCGAGCAGACGCTCGCCAACATCCGCTCGACCGGCGACCCCATCGACCTCGACCAGGTGCGCCAGGTGTACCTGCCTCTCACCGAGCTGGTGAACACCTACATCGAGCACAAGGCGCTCCTGTACGGCCAGCAGAACCACTTCCTGCGGCTGTCGGAGCGCAAGACCACGTTCGTCATCGGGGTCGCCGGGTCGGTGGCCGTCGGCAAGTCGACGACGTCGCGCCTGCTCCGCGAGCTCCTGCGCCAGGAGGGCGCGACCGTCGACCTCGTGACGACCGACGGCTTCCTCTTCCCCAACGCCGAGCTCGAGCGACGAGGGATCCTCGACCGCAAGGGCTTCCCCGAGTCCTACGACAGGCATGCGCTCGTACGGTTCGTCCGCGACGTGAAGTCCGGCGAGGAGGGCGTCACCGCGCCCGTCTACTCGCACCTCGTGTACGACATCGTCCCCGGCGAGACGATCACGGTGAACCAGCCCGACATCCTCATCGTCGAGGGGCTCAACGTCCTGCAGCCGCCCCGGCCACGCCCGTCCGGGTCAGGTGCCCTGGCGGTCAGCGACTTCTTCGACTTCAGCGTCTACGTCGACGCCTCGGCACGCGCCATCCGCAGCTGGTACGTCGAGCGCTTCCTCCACCTCCGGGAGACGGCGTTCCGGGACCCGAGCTCGTACTTCACGCGCTTCGCCGAGCTCACCGAGGAGGAGGCCGTCGAGACGGCTCGCTCGGTGTGGGACTCCATCAACGGCCCCAACCTCGTCCAGAACATCCGCCCCACGAGGGGCCGTGCCACGGTCGTGCTGCGCAAGGGCCTCGCGCACCACGTCGAGTGGGTACGGGTCCGCAAGGTCTGACCGCGGACCCGGCCGTCATCCCTTGGGCGGCCTGGGACCCTTGACGTCCATCCCGCCGAAGGCGGCCAGGCCCTTGAGCACGACGCGGCGGCCACCCGGTACGGGCGTGATCCGCTTGACGTCCGCACCGCCGAACACGGCCACCGCCTGGTTGACGACGTCCACGCCGTCCGGGACCTTGATGTCGATGCCGCCGAAGACGGCGTACGCGTCGATGACGACCTCGTCGGACGACCACACCGCATCGGTGAAGTCGATCTCGAGGCCGCCGAACACCGCGAACAGCCGGATCTGCGACGGCACGACCCAGCGGCCGCTGAGCGACGACCCGCTGAAGAACCCGACGCGCACGAGCGAGTCCTGGGACGACGCCGAGGGGACCACCGGAGCCCTAGACATCCTGCATGGCCTTCGCCGTCGTGATGCTGCGCGTCAGCCACTCGCGCTGCGCATCGCTGAGGGGATGGCCGGCTGCCGCCGCGTGCTCCCAGGCGACGTTGACGACGGCACGCACGACGACCCAGTCCCGGCAGCGCCTCTCGTCCAGGCCGGAGGCGTCGAGGAGGGCGAAGAAGCGGTCCCGGATCCCTGTGCCCGGGTCGTCGCCGAGCTCGGCCCAGCGGTTCCACAGCATCGGCGCGAGCTCGTAGGCGGGATCGCCCGCGAAGCCCTTCGGGTCGATGACCAGCCAGCGGCGACGTACGCCGCGCAGCACGTTCTCGTAGTGCAGGTCGCCGTGGACCACCGCCGCGGGCTCGTCCGCGAAGAGCCGGGGCGCTGCGGAGAGCGCCTGCTCCACGAAGCGCCCCGGCACCGCGTCGCGCGGAAGGGCGCGGACCCCGTCGAGCCACCGGGCCGCGAGCGTCCGGAGGTCGGTGAGGCGGGGGGTGGGCGGTCGGTGGATGAGGCCGTACAGCTCCCCAACCTCGGCGCACGCCTCGAGGACGTCCACACCGGTGAGGTCCTCGGGCGAGAGGCGCTCCAACAGGAGTGCGCTGCGGCGTGGGTCGGCCGCCCACAGCTCGACGGCACCCCGCCCGCCCCACAGCTGGAGGGCGACAGACTCGCCCGCACCGTCCTCGTGGGGGAAGCCGATCTTCAGCACCGCCTCACGGGAGTCGCGGGTGAGCACGGGCACCACCAGCCCTGATCGTCCGTACGCGGGCGGCCCGTCGTAGGCCAGGTCCCACTCATCCGTGAGCGCGTCCGCGAGCCGCGGCAGGCGACGCAGGTACGAGGCCCAGTCGTCGCTCGTCGCGGCCTGTTCGGTGAACGCCCGCGGGAGGCTGTACGGGAGCTTCACGAACGCCCGCTCCGCACGTGCGTCGCGAGCAGCCGCGACGTCACGTCAGGCTGACACGCGCTTGGACGATCCCCGCGAGCTCCTCGCAGACCTCCTGCGCCTCGTCGAAGGTCGGTGCCTCGACCATCACCCGTACGACCGGCTCGGTCCCGGACGGCCGGAGCAGGACGCGGCCGGAGTCGCCCAGCCGCCTGGTCGCCGCGCTCACCGCGGCCTTGATCTCGAGATCGGACCCGGCGCGGAGCTTGTCGACCCCCCGGACGTTGACCATCACCTGCGGCAGCCGCGTCATCACGGAGGCCAGCTCGGCGAGCGTCCTGCCCGTACGGGCTATGCGCGCCGTGAGGTGCAGCCCCGTCAGCACTCCGTCGCCCGTCGTGGCGAACTCGCTGAGGATGACGTGCCCGGACTGCTCGCCTCCGAGCGTGAAGCCGTTGGCGTTCATGGACTCGAGGACGTACCGGTCTCCGACCTTCGTCTGGTCCACCCGGATGCCCTGGCTGCGCATGGCGTGCAGGAAGCCGAGGTTGCTCATGACGGTGGCCACGACGGTGTCCGACTGAAGGGCGTGCTTCTCGCGCATGGCCACTGCGAGGATCGCGAGGATCTGGTCGCCGTCGACGAGGACGCCCCTCGCGTCCACCGCGAGGCACCGGTCCGCGTCGCCGTCGAGGGCGATGCCGAGGTCCGCGCCGTGCTGGACGACCGCACGCTGCAGGTCCTCCATGTGCGTCGACCCGCAGCGGTCGTTGATGTTGAGCCCGTCGGGCGTGTGGTGGATGCCGATGACCGTCGCGCCCTGGGCCGCGAAGGCGGCCAGTGCGGTCTTCGAGGCCGCGCCGTTGGCGCAGTCGATGACGATCTTCACGCCCTTGAGGCTGGCGTCCTCGCCGAGCGACGCGTCGAGGTGGGCGACGTAGGTGTCAACGAGGCCGTGGTCATCCGTGACCCGCCCCACGCCTGCGCCTGTCGGTCGCTGCCACGGCTCGCGGAGGCGGAGCTCGATCGCGTCCTCCAGGTCGTCGTCGAGCTTGACCCCGCCGCGGGCGAAGAACTTGATCCCGTTGTCGGGCATCGGGTTGTGCGAGGCCGACAGCATGACCCCGAGATCGGCACCGGTCGCGGCGACGAGGTAGGCGAGACCCGGTGTCGGGAGGACGCCGACCCGGATGACGTCGACGCCCGCGCTGGCCAGCCCGGCCACCACCGCGGCCTCGAGGAACTCGCCGGACGCACGCGGGTCACGACCCACGAGAGCCCGCGGCCGACCTGTCCGCGCGAACGCGCCCGCCTCGCCGAGGACGTGGGCGGCCGCGACGGACAGGTCGAGTGCGAGCTCAGCGGTGAGGTCGCCGTTGGCGAGCCCACGGACACCGTCGGTACCGAAGAGACGGCCCATGACAGGGGCGGTCTTCGATCAGCGCTTGCTGTACTGAGGAGCCTTGCGGGCCTTCTTGAGGCCGGCCTTCTTGCGCTCCTTGATGCGCGCGTCACGCGTGAGCATGCCGGCCTTCTTGAGTGCCGGGCGGGAGGCCTCCGTATCGGCCGCGTTCAGCGCACGGGCGACACCGAGCCGCAGGGCGCCGGCCTGGCCGGTCACGCCTCCGCCGTTGATGCGGGCGATCACGTCGTACGACCCGGCGACAGCCGCGGTCTCGAGCGGCTCGCTGACGATCTGCTGGTGCACCTTGTTCGGGAAGTAGTCATCGAGGGTGCGGCCGTTGATGGTCCACGTGCCGGAGCCCGGGATGAGACGCACGCGGGCGACGGCCTCCTTGCGGCGACCCGTGCCCCCGGTCTTCGTGACGACGGCGGGACGGCTCGAGGGGGTCGCGCTCGACGGGACAGCCTCGGACCGGTATGCGATCTCGCGGTCGTTCTCGTCGGTGAAGGAGGCGATCTCCTCGCCCTCGGGCTCTTGCGTCTCAGTCACAGACACTGGCTGTTCCTCACTCACTGGGCGATCTGGGTGATCGTGTACGGCTTCGGCTGCTGCGCAGCGTGCGGGTGCTCGGGGCCCGAGTAGACCTTCAGCTTGCTCAGCAGCTGGCGGCTGAGCTTGTTCTTGGGAAGCATGCCCCACACGGCGCGCTCGACGGCCTTGCGCGGGTCCTTGTCGAGCAGCTCGCCGTACGGCACCGACTTGAGGCTGCCGGGGCGGCTGGTGTGACGGTAGGCCAGCTTGTCGGTGCGCTTCGACCCCGACAGGGCGATCTTCGACGCGTTGACCACGACGACGAAGTCGCCGCCGTCGACGTGCGGCGCGAACGTGGGCTTGTGCTTGCCCCGGAGCAGGGTCGCGGCAGTCGTGGCGAGACGACCGAGGACAACGTCCTGGGCATCAATGACGTGCCAGTTCCTGGTGATCTCGCCAGGCTTCGGGCTGTACGTAGACACGGGTCGAACCAATCTCTCGCTTGAGCTAACCAGACTGCGGGCGCCACGGGGCGGAAACACCGGGCACAACAGCCGCTAACACTACCGCCCGGGCAACGGATCGGCAAAATGCCGACTAGACGAAGCGCACCCAGTTGGCACCCTTGCCGGTCTCCTGCCGGTCGAGGGCGGTGAGACCGCCGTCGGCGCCGATCGCGTACAGGGTCGCCGTCGTCGAGCGCTCGCCGACAGCGAGGAGGTGGGCTCCGTCAGGGGTGACGCCGAAGCCGCGGGGCTGCGCCTCCGTGGGGGTGAACAGCGTGGCCGGCTCCGGCTCGCCGCTCAGGCCGAGGGGAAGCGTCGCGATCGTGGAGGCCGAGCGCTCGCTGGCCCAGGCCCAGCGGCCGTCCGCGGACAGGTGGACGTCCGCGCCCCAGATGAGGTGCTCGGCCCTCGGGTCGGCCCCGTACCGGCTGTGAGCGAGCCCCGCCGAGGGGTCGACGACGGACTGCCGCCCGGTGAGGCTGAGCTCGCCCGTGGCGGTGTCGCGGGCATAGCGGAGCAGCTCACCGGAGAACTCGGTGACGACGTACGCCGCTGTCTCGGCGCTGTCGAGCACGATGTGGCGTGGTCCGGAGCCCCGGGGTGCGGCGACGGCCGAGCCCTGCGTGAGCGAGCCGTCCTCGCCGAGGTCGTACCGGACCACCGCATCCTCGCCGAGCGAGACGAAGTAGACGTGACGCGTGTCCTTGGTCACGGCGACGCTGTGCAGGTTGGCGTGGGAGACGACGGGGGCGGGTTCGCCCAGCCCGCCGCCGTCGAGGGACCAGCAGGTCCCGACGCCCTCGTGGTAGAACGCGCCGAGCAGCCGGTCGCCGTGCGGCGTGAGCGCGAGGTACGTCGGGGAGCCGGGCGCGCGGGTCTCTCCTCTCGTCGTGAGGCGACCCGTGTCCGGGTCGAGGGTGCACGTCACGACCGAGCCGGGTTTGGTCCCCACGTAGACGAGGCGGCGCTCCGCGTCGATCGCGAGCGTCGAGCACCCCGGCCCGACGGGGCTCACCGCTACACGCTCGAGGCGCCCCTCGGCGATCCGGAACGTACTCACCGTGCCGTCCTGGGCGTTGGTCACCAGGGCGAGGACAGAGCTGCTCATGACCGCCACTCTAGAGCGCCGGATGAGAGCACCCCGGGCTTGTGGGGTCCCGTCCCCAGCCGGTCGAGTCGCCGTGTATGTTCCGGGGCATGAGTTCGAAGACGAACGCACCGCTCCCGCGCATCGATGATCCGTCGGCCATCCGCAACGTCGTCCTGGTCGGTTCCAGCGGCTCCGGAAAGACAACACTGTTCGAGCACCTCGTGCGGTCGAACGTGGCGGGGTACCGAGGCGAGAAGGACGACCTGGAGCGAAGCTCGGCCCTGCAGCTCGCGGCGATCCGCACGGGCGACATCGTCCTCAACCTCCTCGACGCGCCGGGCCACCCCGACTTCGTCGGCGAGCTGCGCGCAGCGCTCCGGGCCGCCGACGCCGCCGTCTTCGTGGTCGCGGCGGGCGACGGCATCGACCCCGCCACGGCGGTCCTGTGGCGCGAGTGCGCTGCGGTGGGCATGCCGCGCGCCATCGTCGTCACGAAGCTCGACGACGGCCGTACGACGTTCGAGGTCGCCCTCGGGAACCTGCAGTCGGTGCTCGGCAAGTCGGTGCAGCCCGCGTACGCGCCCCTGGTCGCGGGAGGCCAGATCGTCGGCAACCTCTCCCTCGTCTCGCAGCAGGTCCACGACTACAGCTCGGGCTCTCTCGTGAGCCGCCCCGCTGACGCGGACGAGCTCGCCACGATCGAGCAGTACAGGTCCGAGCTCATCGAGGGCATCATCGAGGAGTCCGAGGACGCCGACCTCATGGACCGCTACCTGGAGGGTGACGAGCTGCGCCAGGACGAGCTCCTCGCCGACCTGCTAACCGCGATCCTCCACGGCCGGTTCCACCCGGTCGTGCCGGTCAACTCGCTCAACGGCATCGGCACCGACCAGCTCCTCACGGTCATCGAGAACTCGTTCCCGCAGCCCGGGACCCACAGGCTCAGGGTCACGACCCCGGACGGCGCGGAGCTGCCGTCGCTCTCCGGCGACCCATCGGGCCCGCTCGTCGCCGAGGTCATCCGCACGACCTCGGACCAGTTCGCCGGCCGCCTCTCGCTCGTACGGATCTACAACGGGACGCTCACGGTGGACGACATCGTCCACGTCTCCGGCCACCGCAGCCTGTTCACGGGGTCAGCCGACCCGACTCACCCCGACCACGACGACGACGAACGCGTCGGGCCCCTGGCCGTGCCGTCGGGCATCGAGACGACGACCGTCGATGCAGCCGTCGCCGGCCAGCTCGTGTACGTGGCGAAGCTGTCCAAGGCCGAGACCGGCGACACGCTGTCGCCGAAGGACCGGCCGGCCCTCGTCGAGCCGTGGAACCTTCCGGAGCCGCTGCTGCCCGTCGCCATCAAGGCCGCGTCCCGCAACGACGAGGACAAGCTGCCCGGCGCGCTCGCCCGGCTCGCCGTCGAGGACACGACGGTACGTGTGGAGCGCACCGTCGAGACCGACCAGATCGTGCTGTGGACCATGGGCCAGGGCCACGTCGACCTGCTGCTCAACCGGCTCGTCCAGCGCTACGGCGTGAAGGTCACCCAGGAGGAGCTCAAGGTGCCCCTGCGCGAGACGTTCATCGCGAAGGCCTCCGCTCAAGGCCGGCACGTCAAGCAGTCCGGCGGGCATGGGCAGTACGCCGTCTGCCAGCTCGAGATCGAGCCTCTGGAGCGCGGGGCCGGCTTCGAGTTCGTGGACAAGGTGGTCGGCGGGGCCGTACCGCGCCAGTTCATCCCCTCGGTCGAGAAGGGGGTCCGCGGCCAGCTCGAGAAGGGCGTGCTCGCGGGCTACCCGCTCGTCGACATCCGGGTGACGCTCGTCGACGGCAAGTCCCACTCCGTCGACTCCTCGGACATGGCGTTCCAGACGGCCGGGTCACTGGGCCTGCGGGAGGCGGCGAGCCCGAAGACGGTCACGCTCCTCGAGCCGATCGACGAGGTCGTCGTCACCGTCGGCGAGGAGTACATGGGCGCCGTGATGACCGACGTCTCCGGCCGGCGCGGGCACGTCCTCGGCACGGACTCCGACGACGCGCACCACGCGATCATCCGGGCCCTGATCCCCGCGAGCGAGCTGAGCAGGTACGCGATCGACCTCCGCGGCCTCGCGCACGGCTCCGGCTCGTTCACCCGGACCTTCCACGGGTACGAGCAGATGCCGCAGAACCTGGTCGACGAGGCGGTCAAGGCGCACCACGGCTGACCGCCGGGTACGCAGGACATCCCTCCGCTGCGGATCCTCCCGGGTCCGGAGAGGGAGTCGACGGCGGGCGCCTGCCGCTCCGTACGGTCAGCGATGGACGAAGCCGAGGATGCCCTCTGCCATCATCTGGACCGCGATGGCGCTCAGCAGCAGTCCCGCGATCCGCGTGAGGAGCGTGATGCCGCCCTCCCTCATGACCCGGCGGATGACCTCGGCGAACCGGAGCGTGAGGAAGACCATGAGCATGGCGGTCAGCAGCGCGACCGAGACCACCGCGTAGCCGGTCAGCGTCTCCTGCGACTGCACGGCGATCATGATCGCGACGATGACGCCGGGCCCTGCCAGCAGCGGCGTGCCCAGCGGGACGATCGCGACGTTGACAGTCGACTCGGGCGCGTCCTCGGCAGGCGGCTCGTCGAAGTGGCCCGTGAGCAGCTGGAGGGCGACGAGGAGCAGCAGCAGGCCGCCCGAGATCTGCAGCGCCTCCACCGAGACGTGGAGGTAGTCGAGGATGAAGCGACCGAACAGGCCGAACAGGCCCGTCACGCCCAGGGCCACGAGCGTCGCGCGTCCTGCCGCGACGTGCCGCTGTCGCGGCGACATCCTCCGCGTGAGCCCGAGGAACACGGGCAGCAGCCCAGGTGGGTCGAGGATCACCCACAACGTCAGCACCGTCGAGGTGAAGACATACCCGTAGCTCACAGCACTCCCTTCGCGAAGGATCACGCTAGTGGGCTCAGGCGGCGGCTCCTCACCCCGGTACCCCGGGAGGCGGTCAGAACGAGTGCAGGGGCCGCTGGCCGGGCGCCAGCATCGAGCGCGGGACGATGTCCTTGCCGAACGGGAAGCACGTCACCGGGATCATCTTGAGGTTGGCCAGGGCGACCGGGATGCCGACGATCGTGACGCCCTGCGCGAGCGCCGTGAGGACGTGGGCGACGGCCAGCCAGACGCCGGCCACGACGAACCAGACCGCGTTCCCGATGACCGACCCGGCGCCGGCGCCCGGCTTGGCGACGACCGCGCTGCCGAAGGGCCACAGTGCGTACCTCGCCATGCGCAGCGAGGCGACCCCGAACGGGATCGTCACGATGAACAGACAGGCGACAAGGCCGAAGACGGCATAGCCGATGGCGAGCCAGAAGCCCCCGAAGACGAGCCAGATGACGTTGAGCAGGGTTCGCATGAGTCCTCCGCGCCGGTCGGCGCGCCTTTCCCCTCCAGTGAAGCGCGTCCGTGGGAGAGCGACAGGCGCGGCCACCTACGTTTCCCGGCCCTGTTCCACGACCCGGACTGGATCCCGACCCGGACTGGATAAGGTGGCGCGCGTGGTGGTGACAGGTGAGACGCGGCCGCACCGTGACGTCGTGAGCTTCGTACGTCGCAGCGCCCGGATGAACCCGTCGCAGGAGCGGGCGTGGCGTCACCACAGGGCCGCCTACCTCGTCGACGTCGCCCGGGGACCCATGTCGACGTCGGTCGCGCCCCAGGCTGCCGTGGACTGGGCCGAGGTCTTCGGCCGCACCGCCCCTCTCCTCGTCGAGATCGGCGCGGGCAACGGCGACTCGCTGGTGGCCACAGCGGCGGCGCACCCGGACGTCGACGTCATCGGCTTCGAGGTCTTCGAGCCCTCGATGGCGTCCACCGTCGGCAAGCTCGCCGCCCAGGGCCTCACGAACGCGCGCCTCGTCCTCGCCGACGGCGTCCAGGGCCTGCGGTGGCTCGTGGCCCCTGCATCCCTGGAGGCCGTCCACATGTTCTTCCCCGACCCGTGGCACAAGGCGCGCCACCACAAGCGCCGCCTCGTCTCCCCCGCGACCTGCTCCCTCGTCGCCGACCGGCTCCGTCCAGGTGGCGTGTTCCGGCTGGCGACCGACTGGGAGGACTACGCGCTCACCATGCGCGAGGTGCTCGACGCCTCGCCGCTCACACGAGTCCACGAGGGCTGGGCACCGCGTTTCGAAGAGAGGCCTATGACGAAGTACGAGGCCCGCGGGATCGCTGCGGGCCGGACGGTGTACGACCTGTGCTACCGCCGATGAGCAGCGAGCTGGTCCGATGGCGGCTCGACGTCGCCTACGACGGCACGGGCTTCTCGGGGTGGGCCGCCCAACCGGGACTGCGCAGCGTCGAGGGTGAGCTCTCAGAGTGGGTCGCCCGCGTGCTCAGGACGGACGAGCCGGCCCGCCTGACATGTGCCGGTCGTACGGACGCGGGTGTCCATGCCCGGGGCCAGGTCGTCCACGTCGACCTGCCTGCGCTGTCGCTCACAGGCCGCGCGGGTCTGCAGGACACAGGTCTGGTCCTCGCACGCCGCCTGCCGCGAGCGCTGCCGGACGACCTCGCCGTCCGGCGGGTGACGAGAGCGCCCCAGGGCTTCGACGCGCGGTTCTCCGCTCTCTGGCGCCGCTACGTGTACCGGCTGTGGGATGCACCCGAGGACCTGGACCCGCTCCGCCGCCACCACGTCGTGAGGCAAGA
>JAJZQV010000046.1 GCA_021803025.1 Actinomycetes bacterium
GCAGGCCCCCCCGTGTCCGCGATGGCCATCGCCAGCAGCGCCGCGCTCATCCGCTCGCCGGCGGTGAGCAGCATGTCGAGCTCACGGGCCGGCGGCTGCGGACTCACCTGCTGGGCCAGGTCGAGCAGCTCGTCCGTGGTGTCCCCCATGGCGGAGATGACGACCACGACGTCGTGGCCCAACTTCTTGCTCTCGACGATCCGCCGCGCGACCCGCTTGATGCTCTCCGCGTCGGCGACCGACGACCCGCCGAACTTCTGGACGACCCGTGTCACCTGACCTCCCTTGCCGGTCCACGAGTCTAGGGGTTCGCCCGTGCGCCGCCGGGCGCTGCTCACGCGAAGTACGCGCCCCCGTTGATGTCGACGACCTCGCCCGTCACCCAGGACGCGAGCCCGGACGCGAGCCACAGCGTCGGGCCGGCCACATCGGCGGGCACCCCCGCACGACCGAGCGGGATGCCGGCGATCTGCTTGGCGGTCTCGGGCGCCGAGGTGTGCCTCGCGTGGAACTCGGTCTGGTCGATGTACCCGGGAGCGAGCGCGTTCACCGTGATCCGGCGCGGGGCGAGCTCCTTCGCGAGCCCGCGCGTGAACGCGAACATGCCCGACTTCGCCGTCGCGTACGCCACAGCCCCGGTACCGCCGCCGTTGTGACCGGCGAGGCTGGCGACGTTGATGATCCGGCCTCCGTCGGCGAGGTGGGACAGGACGGCCGACGTCATGAGGAACATCGTGTCGAGGTTGAGCTCCATCACCTCCCGCCAGTGCGCGTACGTCATCTCACTGGTCGCCACCCGCGCCACCATGCCGCCGACGTTGTTGACGAGCACGTCCAGCCCACCGAGCGCCTCTACGACCCGCGCAGCGGCCTCACGGGTGTCCTCCTCGTCCGTCGCGTCGTTGCGGACCGCCAGGAGTCCCGGGCAGGCCTGCCGCAGGGCGTCGTCCGGCTCGTGGCGGTGGTACGTGACCGCCACCCGGGCCCCTTCGGCCCCGAACGCCTCGGCGATGCCTCGCCCGATCCCCGTACCGCCTCCGGTCACGAGCACCCTCGTGCCGGCCAGTCCCAGACCTGTCGTCATGTCCGCAACCTAGCCGGGCGGGAGACGGTAGGGACCGGGCTGCAGGTTGTTGTCCCGGCCACTCTCGCTCGCTGGAAGAGGCCGAACGAGCTCGTCATTCCGGTGGAGTGGCAGCATGGAGGCGTGACGACGAACCCGGCGTACGAGCCGTACCCCCGACCAGCGCCCTTCGTCGCGCCCGAGCGATGGGAGCAGCCGATGTTCGCGGCGACTCCCCCACCCTCGGACCCGGACCAGCAGCCCACGGAGTCGATGGCTCCGCGGGGAGGAGAGCGAGACATCGAGCCGTGACCATCCCGTACGAGAACGTCCCGCAGCGCATCGGCAACGCCGAGCGGGACGCAGCGGTCGAGCGGCTGCGCGCGAACCTCGACGAGGGCCGCCTCGACAAGACGACGTACGAGACGCGCGTCGCGTCCGCGCTCGCCGCAACGACCCAGGACGACCTCGCCCCTCTGTTCCAGGACCTGCCGCCGGTGGTGAACAGCGCCCCCACGTACGAGCTCTACCCGCACCAGTCGGTGGCGATGCCGACCCCGGCGCCGTACCTCGAAGCCGCCCCCACACCCGAGCAGCAGCCGTACCGGCGCCAGCTCGAGTGGTTCACAGGCATGCCCACGTGGGCCAGGGTCATCATCGTCGTCATGGCCCTCTCGGTGCTGGCCGGACTCTTCCGGTACGGCGGCTGGTGGTTCATCTTCTTCTTCCCGGCCATGTTCGGGTGGTGGGGCCGCAGCACGTCCGTGAGGAACGACCACAACCGGCAGCGGCGCTGCTAAGGGAGTGGTGAGATCGGCACATGAACCTCCAGGTCAGGCGCAACGAGGGTAGCCGCCGGTACGAGCTCGTCTCCGACGAGGGCGAGCTCATCGGGCTCATCGACTACCGCGTCACGGACTCGGTGATCGACCTGTTCCACGCGGAGACGAACCCGGCGCACGGCGGCAAGGGCTACGGCTCGATGCTGGTCAAGGGAGCCCTCGACGACATTCGCGACCGCGGCGGCCTGACCGTACGAGCCGGCTGCTCGTTCGTCGCGGACTTCATCGACAAGAACCCGGAGTACCGCGACCTCCTCTGACCAACCACCCGCCTGCGCTCGGGGAGAGGACCTATGCGCTCGGGGAGGGGACCTATGCGCTCGGGGAGGGGACCTATGCGCTCGGGGAGAGGACCTTTGATCCTGCAATTGGTTCTCTTTCTTGAAGCAGCATCTGCCCTAGTCAATGTGACTCTGACTAGGTAAAATAGTCCTTGGAGAGGCTCTCCAGAGGCGCTCAGTAGTGAGCAGGAACGGGCCCATTTGGGCACATTAGTTGTGCATATGTTGTGCAAGATTCGGGGTCGAAGGGTGGCTTTGAGGAAGGTGCCAGGGCCCAGAGGAGGTGACCTCATGGTGCAACGGCGGCGAGGGTTCGGACGGCTCCGCCGGGAACGCTCTGGCAGGTACAGCGCGGCCTACATAGGCCCAGATCTCAGACTGCACCGAGCGTCCGACACTTTCAAGGCGAAGATCGACGCCGAGGGCTGGCTGGCTGTCGAGCGCCGCCAGATCGACCTCGACCAGTGGGTGCCACCCGAACGTCGACACTCAGTACGGGTCGCTGGCGAGGCGCACCGGACGGTCGGCTCGTACGCGACGGCCTGGCTCGAGGATCGCCGCGAACGCGACCCGCACGACCCCATGGCGCTGCGGCCGTCCTCAGTGAAGGACTACCAGCTGCTCCTGAACAAGCACGTCCTCCCCACCATCGGGAAGGTCCCCCTGGTGGAGCTCGAGCCGGCCGATGTCGAAGCTTGGTACCGCGCCCTTGGCGCTCGGAAGACGCCGAGGGCGAGAGCGAAGGCGTACGGGCTGCTCCGCACGGTCCTCAACGCCGCCAAGGAAGACCCGAACGTCCCGCTAACCGAGAACCCGGTCCACATCAAGGGAGCCGGCCGAGTGCCACGCTCCACTCAGATCCACCCCGCCACGCTGGAGGAGCTTGCTGTGATCACGGCAGCGATGCCCGATGAGCTACGCCTCGCGGTCCAGCTTGGCGCCTGGTGTGCGCTGCGGTACGGGGAGGTGTTCGTGCTGCGCCGCAAGGACATCGACACCGCAAAGGGTGTGGTGCATGTCCGGCGCGGCGTCGTGTGGACCAAAGGCCTGGTCACGACCGACCGTCCGAAGTCCAACGCCGGAGTCAGGGACGTCACGATTCCACCCCACCGGATGCCGATGGTCACGGATCACCTCGAGAGGCACGTGGATAAACGAGGGGAGGGGTTGCTCTTCTACGACAGACACGGCCGGAACCTGCGCCCCGCCGACTTCCAGGCAGCTTGGCACGCCGCGAGGGGGGCGGCGGCCCGTGACGACCTGAAGCTCCATCATCTGCGCCACACGGGCGCCGTGCTGGCGGCCCAGTCGGGCGCCACGCTCGCTGATCTGATGGGCCGCCTCGGTCACACGACGCCTGCGATGGCGATGATCTACCAGCACACGGCCGCTGACCGTGACCGACTGATAGCCGATCGGCTCTCCCAGATCGCCCTCGGCAATCATTCCCCGTTGCGCGTGAACGCGTCGAGATCAGGAGCCAAGCCAAGACGAGCCCGGTCCACCGACCTGAGCCAGCCCACCCTCCTGGACGCGTGACGCCACCGGGTGAACATCCGACTCTGCTTGATGAGCGACTGTTGAGGACCGGCATTGTTCGGCCGTCGATTGCGGGTCCGAAGTGGGTCGCGCTGGGGCCGACCGCGCTACTCGGCGCGCTCGTGCGCTTCCGGATCGGGGAGTCGAACGAAGCCCGATCGCCGGCCGGTTGCGAAAGGGAAGCCGGGCGTCGCGGCAGGTCACGTCGCGGTCTCGCGTGTCGCTGGCCGGACGTCGAGTGCTGTCCTTGACCGGTACCGGCACAGTGTCGGCATGACTTCGAGTTCAGCGGAGACCAAGGAGCGGTCGAGCTATGACTGACGGGGCATCGCTGTTGCGGCCGTACGGCGTTCCCGCTGGCGCCACGGCGCAACGACCGTCTTGGCTAGCGCTGCCGGTCAGCCTTCGGGCGGCTATCGAGGAACGTCTGGGCAGTGCGGTGACGGAGACGGACTCGCAAGGCGGAGGCTTCACGAACGGCTTTGCGAGTCGGCTACTGCTGGCGGACGGGTCTCGAGTCTTCGTCAAGGCCGTCTCCAGCATCAACAGCCCCGAGGTTTTCGCTTCCTACCAGCAGGAGGTGGCCGTGGCCGGAGCGTTGCCGGAGTGCGTCCCGGCACCCAGGCTGCGCTGGGCGACCGAACATGAGGAGTGGCAGGTGCTCGCCTTCGACGATGTTGCCGCTCGGACACCGCAGCGGCCATGGCAGCTGAACGAACTAGGCATCGTCTTGGACATGCTCACCCCGCTGGCCGCCGCGCTGACGCCCGCACCATCGGGACTCCCCAAGCTTGACACGACGGCTGACCTTGATGATGCGTTCTCGTTCTGGCGACGACTTGCTGCGGAAGACCCCACCGCCGATGCCCAGCTCGTCCGTCCCTTGTGGTTCGGCCATCTCGAGGACTTGGCGGAACTCGAGAGCGACTGGGCGGCCCTTGCAGCAGGTGACACCGCGGTCCACTTCGACATGCGTGAAGACAACCTGTTGCTGACGGACAACGGCCAGGTCCTCGTCTGCGACTGGAACTGGCTGAGCCTCGCCGCTCCGTGGGTCGACCTGGTTGGTCTCCTCATCAGCGTTCATGGAGACGGCCTGGACGCCGAGGCATTCCTGTCGAACCACTTTTTGGCGGCAAACTTCGATCCGAGGGCCATCAACGCCTTCCTGGTCGCTCTGGCTGGCTACTTCACCGAGGCCGCGGCGCGGCCGGCCTTCGCGAACTCTCCGTGGATGCGCACCCACCAGGCGTGGTGGCGCGACGCCACCCTGAGCTGGTTGGCTCTACGACTTCGACTGTGACCCGCCCTGCATGGGTGCCACCACGCTTGACGGCTTGAGGTTGGGCCCGGCGCCTGGGGCGCTGGGCCGGGCCGATCGGGTGTCCCGTATATCTGGACCTGGGCCCGCGGTGCGGCTGCGAGTCGGACGTGGAGGCGCTCGCGACGCCGCTCCAGGCGACTCATGATGCTGCCGCTTTCGCCGACGCGCGCCGCCAGTCACATGTCGATGACGTCGACGGCCGCCCACAAGTGGGCCTTCGAGTCGGCGTTGCGACGGGCGTCGAGGCCGACGCCCGTCCACGACGGTCACCGACGCGAGCGCCCGCTCATCCGCGCCGCGGGCGGTGCGATTCATCTACCCGGCGGGGATGTAGCTGTACATATACATGTCCTTACGCTCATCACCGACCTGCTCCCAGCTCCGCAGGAGTCCCTCCCGGCAGAATCCGCACCGCTCAGCAGTACGCCAGGATCCTTCGTTCCACGGTTCGACATAGAGCTCGAGCCGTTTGATCTCTGGGAACGTCGACGCCCAGTCGACCAGGACCCGCAAAGCGGCGGTCGCATAGCCCCGGCCGCGGAATCCTGGCGCTATCCAGTAGCCGATCGAGGCACGACCCTTGGCAAGCACAGAGCTGGTCCACAAACCGATCTGGCCGACAGCTTCGTCGGTTCGAGCGTCGGCGATGGCGAAGGAGTAGCCGACTCCTTCGGCCGTCCGACGGTTTTGGCGATCGATGAACGCGCGAAGCTCCGAACCGTCACCCTCGGCGGGAACCGTTGTGATCAGCGGCACGAACGGGTCGGTCGAGGCCGACGCGACCATCGCCTCATCGCCGTACTGGAACGGGCGCAGGCTCACCGGGAGGCCAGTGAGGCGTGGAGGCACGGCTGGGAGCATTCGTCCATTGAACCAAACCGGCCGCTTCCGCACGGCAACATCCGATTCACTGCGCCAGTAGACATATCGCTGCGACGATGGCAGGCAGCATCGAGAGTGGGGTCCAGCCGTGCAAGAGACGTCGAAAGCGCCTATTCGCATCGGGTCACATCGACTTCCGGGACAGGTCGTCGAGTGCGGATGGTGTGGCAAGAGTGTCCCGGTACCCACCCGGGGACGCATTCCGAAAAGGTGCTCCCGCGACGTGCCGGAACAAGGGGTGGCAGGCCAACCACGCGCCGAGCCAGGGGTCGGTTCGTGTCGTTCAGCAGCGCGTACACGTTCCCGTCCCGACACCCGAACCGCGCAACGTCGGCGAATGGGTCGAGCTGCTCGAGCTTCTCGCCACACGGCTCGCCCAGGGCCGCATCTGCACGCGCGACCTGCCGGCCCTGGTGCCGACGATCAACCACCTGATTGACGTCACCGACCGTCGCATACACGAGCGGTGACCCTGACGGGCACCGCGTGCATCACTCCGTGTGAGGCCGAATGCGATCAAGGCATCCGCCTGCCGTACGCAGCTCGCCATTTCGTCACAACGATCTTCTTGGCCGAAATGCACTGGGTGTGGGACATGGACAGGGAACGTTTGTCCTCAGAAGGAGAGGATGAGAGCCGACCAACATCCTCACGACCTTGTCTTGATCTTCCCATAAACGGGAGATATATTCCATGTATGAGAAGCCAGGCTCCCGCGTTGCTCCCAATCTTCCGGAGCCAGACCCAGGCGGAGATCCTCGCTCTGCTGCTGCTGCACCCTGACCAGGAGTTCAGTCTCACCGACCTCTCGCGTCGCCTCAAGGCTCCTCTCACCTCGATCCACCGCGAAGTAGACCGGCTGGCCGAGGCATCGCTGGTGGGGGAGCGCACGGTGGGTCGCAATCGCATGGTTCGATCGAACCCGGACCATCCGGCTAGTGAGCCGCTGATCAGGCTGCTCGAGCTCAGCTTCGGCCCGCAGCACGTTGTCGCTGAAGAGTTCGCTGAGATCCCTGGGGCGAGCGAGGTACTCATCTACGGGTCCTGGGCGGCACGTCACGCCGGCGTGACAGGTGCCGTGCCCCACGACGTGGACGTTCTGGTGATCGGCGAGGGCGTCGTCAGGGGAGACATGTACGAGGCGGCCGACCGGGCACAGGCGAGGCTGGGGCTGCCGGTGAACCCGACGATCCGGACGTCGGCGCAATGGGCTGACCCCGGCGACGCCTTGAGCTCCCAGATCCGGTCCTCGCCTACGCTGACAGTCGTTGGAGAGGAGAGCGGCGATGGCACGTTGGCCGCGCGGTGAGGCCGAGATCGAGCGGCTACTAGGTCTCGGGCACCTTCAGACGGTCACTGGCGCTGCCGCTGACGGGCAGCCGCTGCTGGACAAAGCCAACCGTACTTTGGCGACCGCGGCCTCCATCACCAGTTCCGATCCTGACAGCGCTCTCGTCCTCGCGTACGACGCCGCTCGGTACGCCACAACAGCCCTTCTTGCCCAGCAGGGTCTGCGGCCTACGACAGCCGGGGGGCCATGTCGCGGTCGACTCGGCTAGCCGTGCCCAGTTCGGGGACGGCTTCCGCGGGTTCGGCTATCTGCGCCGACGTCGCAACGAGCTGGAGTACCCCAGCGCCGGAACGGCCGCTTCGGATACCGATGAGGCAAACGACGCGGTGGCCGAGTCACGCGGCATCGTGCAGGCCGCCGAGAGGCTTCTTTCGAACCTCAGCTTCTTCGTCTGAGCGCATCAGTCGACTCCTGCTCACACCTGCCCACCAGGGCCAGAACTGGCTCCAGCGATGTTGTGCGGATGTTGTGCAAGACCCCGGGGACGACAGTGGCTCTGACTGTTTCACCTTGTCAGAGCCACATTCGTACAGTGTCCGAGAGAGGACTTGATCCTCCCGGGCAGGACGTCTGTCGCTCCCTGGGAGGGTCTGCGGGGACCGGGTCTCCCCTGCCTCAGGCCTTGCTCACCTGGAACGCGAGACCGAGTTCTGCGTCCTCGGTCCAGCCGTCGCCAGTAGCGCTCGCCTCGACGACGCTCGTCGCCAGCACCTCGTCGGCCACCGACGACGCGTCCTCCCGGAGCGCGTCGGCCGCCTCGCCCGTACCTGCCCAGGTGAGCGTGATGCGGTCCGAGACGTCGAGCCCGGCGTTCTTCCGCGCCTCCTGCACGACCCGTACGACGTCACGGAGCAGCCCGGCCCGTACGAGCTCAGGGGTGAGCTCGAGGTCCAGCGCGACCGTCTCCCCCTGCTCGTTGACGACGGACCAGCCCTCGCGCGGCCGCTCGGAGACGATGACCTCGTCGGCGGTGACCTCGGTCCCGCCCTCGAAGTCGACGGTCGCCTTCCCGTCCGCCCGCAGCGCCGCGGCCAGTGCGGCGGCGTCGGCATCCGCGATCGCCTGCGCCACGAGCGGCGTCTGCTTGCCGAACCGCTTCCCGAGCGCGCGGAAGTTGCCCTTCGCCGAGTGGTCGACGAGGTCGCCGGCCGACGAGAACGACTCCAGCGCGCCCACGTTGAGCTCGGCGGCGATCTCGCCGACGATCTCGTCGTTCAGCTGGGACAGGGTGGTCGAGGCGAGCAGGGCCCGGCGCAGCGGCTGGCGCGTCTTGACCTTGGCCTCGCTCCGGGCCGCACGTCCGAGCTCGACGACGCGACGGGCCAGCCCCATCTCACGGACGAGCTCGGCGTCGATGAGAGAGGAGTCGACGGTGGGCCACTGCGCGAGGTGCACGGACTCGGGCGCGCCCGGGTCCGTCGCGACGACGAGGTCCTGCCACACGCGCTCGGTGACGAACGGCACGATCGGCGCCATGAGTCGCGTCACGACGTGAAGCACCTCGTGAAGCGTCTGGAGGGCCGACGGCTCCCCCTCCCAGAACCTGCGACGCGACCGCCGTACGTACCAGTTCGACAGGTCGTCGGTGAACGCCTGCAGCCTCGTACCGGCCGCGAGCGTGTCGAAGCCCTCGAGGTCGTTCGTCACATCACGGACGAGCTCGTTCGTCACGCTGAGCAGCCAGCGGTCGAGCACGTGGCGGTCGGCCGGGGCCGGGGCGTCCCCGGGCGTCCAGCCGTTGGCCCGCGCGTACAGGGCGTGGAACGCGACCGTGTTCCAGTACGTGAGGAGCACCTTGCGGGTGATCTCCGTGATCGTCGCGTGCCCGACCCGCCGGGCGGCCCAGGGCGAGCCGCCCGCGGCCATGAACCAGCGCACGGCGTCGGCACCGTGAGCGTCCATGAGCGAGATCGGCTCGAGGATGTTGCCCAGATGCTTGCTCATCTTGCGGCCGTCCTCGGCGAGGATGTGGCCGAGGCACAGCACGTTGGAGTACGAGCTCCGGTCGAACGCGAGCGTCGAGACGGCCATGAGCGAGTAGAACCAGCCTCGCGTCTGGTCGATCGCCTCGCAGATGAAGTCAGCCGGGAAGGCCTCCTCGAACTGCGCGCGTGACCCGTCGACGTACGGGTAGCCCCACTGCGCGAACGGCATGGAGCCCGAGTCGAACCAGGCGTCGATGACCTCGCTCACCCGGCTCGACCGCTCGCCGCAGGTGGGGCACGTGAACGTGATGTCGTCCACGTACGGGCGGTGCGGGTCGAGCTGTGAGAGGTCCTGGTGGGCCAGCTCGGACAGCTCGGCGAGCGAGCCGACGCAGACCTGGTGGTCGTGCTGGCAGCGCCAGATGGGCAGCGGCGTGCCCCAGTACCGGCTGCGGGACAGGGCCCAGTCGATGTTGTTGTTGAGCCAGTCGCCGTACCGCCCGTGCTTGATGGAGTCCGGGTACCAGGTGGTCGCCTCGTTCTCGCGCAGCAGGGCGTCCTTGATCTGCGTCGTCCGGATGTACCAGGACGGCTGGGCGTAGTAGAGCAGGGGCGTGTGGCAGCGCCAGCAGTGCGGGTAGCTGTGCTCGTACGGCAGCACGCGGTACATGAGGCCGCGCTTCTGCAGGTCCTCGACGAGCACCGCGTCCGCCGCCTTGAAGAACATCCCGCCGACGAGCGGGACCGACTCCTCGAACCGCCCGTCGGGGCGGACCGGGTTGACGAGCGGCAGCCCGTACGTGCGGCACGTGAGCATGTCGTCCTCGCCGAACGCGGGCGCCTGGTGGACCAGGCCCGAGCCGTCGTCGGTCGTCACGTAGTCGGCGAGCAGCACGTAGTGGGTGCCGCCCACCACGTCGGGGAACTCGACGAGGTCGAACGGGCGCTCGTACTTCCAGCCCTCCATCTCGACACCCATGTACGTCTGGCCGAGGCGCCAGCCGTCACCCAGCACCTTCTCCGCGAGCGGCTCGGCGACGACGAGCGTCTCGGTCCCGTCCGTGGCGACCACGTACGTGACGTCCGGGTTCACGGCGACCGCCGTGTTCGCCACGAGCGTCCAGGGCGTCGTCGTCCACACGAGCAGGGTCGCCTTGCCGGCGAGCGGGCCCGAGATGAGCGGGAACCGTACGTACACGCTGGGGTCTGTGACCGTCTCGTACCCCTGGGCGAGCTCGTGGTCCGACAGCGTCGTGCCGCAGCGCGGGCAGTACGGCGCCACGCGGTAGTCCTCGACGAGGAGGCCCTTCGAGTGGATCTGCTTGAGCGCCCACCAGACCGACTGCACGTAGTCGGGCGACATCGTCCAGTAGGCCTCGTCGAGGTTCACCCAGTAGCCCATCCGCTGGGTGAGCTCGGTGAACGCGTCGACGTGGCGGCTCACGGACTCGCGGCACCTCGTGTTGAAGGTCTCGACGCCGTACGCCTCGATGTCGGGCTTGCCGTTGAACCCGAGCTCGCGCTCGACGGCGAGCTCGACGGGCAGGCCGTGGCAGTCCCAGCCGGCCTTCCGGGCGACGTGGTAGCCCTGCATCGTCTTGAAGCGGGGGAAGACGTCCTTGAAGACGCGGGCCTCGATGTGGTGGGTCCCGGGCATGCCGTTCGCGGTGGGCGGGCCCTCGTAGAACGTCCACGGCTCGCCGGTCGCGGTGAGCTCGAGGGACTTCCCGAACACGTCGGAGGAGTCCCAGAAGGCCAGGATCTCGCGTTCCATCGCGGGCAGGTCGACCTGCGGCGGGACCGGGCGGTACTGGCTCATCGGACATCCTTCGTCGTCTCCGGCGAAGGGACGAGGCGCGCCAGCCGGCGGGCACCCCGCGGTACCACCCTTCTTGGGACCCACGAGCGGCCCCCACTCATGCCGCGCCGCTGCCGGTTCTAGTGAGCTCAGCCTGTCGGCTGTGCCGTTCTTCCGGCGGCTCCGGGGTGATGGCCCCATCGTCGCTGTGCGGACGCCTGCACGAGTGTAGCCCGAAGCCGCTGCCGCCGGCTCAGTGCGTTTCCGCCGTCAACCGTTCGTACGGCTGTAGCGTCATGGCATCGTGAACGCGCTGCATCGACGTACGGCCCTGCAGCTGCTCGGACTCTCCGGGTTGGCATGGTCACTGCCCCTGTCCGGGTGCGAGCAGGGCGACGCGCAGATGGCCATCTCCGACGTCCCGCGCGCACCTCAGGGCGAGCCCGTCCGGTCCACGCTGACGCCCTTCGCGGCGGCGCTGCTCGACGCGTTGCCCCAGGGCAATGCCGTGATGTCTCCCGCCTCGGTCGCGGTCGTGCTGACGATGCTCGGGAACGGCGCAGCGACCACGACCCGTGCCGAGCTCGAGAAGGTACTCGGCTCGCCCGTCGACGCGCTCAACGTCGAGCTCAACGGCCTCGCGCAGCGGCTCGTCGCCCTGGCCGGCCAGAAGGGAACCGAGGTCACGTTCTGGAACGCCCTGTGGCTGCAGAAGGACACGACGTGGCAGCAGCCGTTCCTCGATGCTCTCAAGAGGTGGTACGGGGCCGGGGCTCGGCTCGCCGACTTCATCCACGACCCAGCGGCCGCGGTGACGAGCATCAACTCCTGGAGCAACCAGGCGACGAAGGGCCTGATCCCGTCGATCGTCGACAGGTCCATGATCACGACCGACACCCGCGTCGTCGCAGGGAACGCCGTCCGCATCAAGGGTGACTGGGCCGCGCCGTTCGAGCCGTCGCTCACCAGGAGGCAGGCCTTCCGGACGGGATCGGGCGCGCAGGTGGACGTGGACATGATGCACGGGATGCCATACGTCAGGTACCTCAGGACCGCCTCCCTGACCTCGGTCGCCCTTCCCTTCCGCCATGAGGACCTGGCGTTCATCGTCGCGCTCCCCGCGGATGACCGCTCACTCGCGCTTGCCCCGCTGTCCGACCTGAGCGCTGTGCTGGACGGCGACCGCACCGAGCTGAGCCTCGCGCTGCCGAAGTTCCGCGCCGAGCTCGCGCAGCCCCTCAAGGACCCCCTCACGAAGCTTGGGCTGGTGGACGCCTGGAAGCCGGGGGTGGCGGACTTCTCGGCCATCACCGGCGACCGCTCGCTCAACCTCGACTTCGTGCAGCACAAGGCGGTTCTCAGGGTCGACGAGAAGGGAGCCGAGGGCGCCGCCGTCACCGCGGGCGGTGCGACCGCCACGGCCCTTCCCGCGCTGACCGTCACGGTGGACCGGCCGTTCTTCTGGGCGGTCGCGCACGTCCCGACCAGGTCGCTCGTCATGCTCGGCCGCGAGGAGGACCCCACGCGCGTGGGGTGACTGGGCGAGCGACCGTCAGCCCAGCCCGTCGTTGAGCCGCCGCGACGCGTCGAACTGCGGGCTCTTCGGGGGGCGGATCGGCAAGGTCGCGGCGATGGGCGCCACCCTGTCCCTCACCGACGTCCAGACGGTCTTCTTCTCCACCGGCTCCGGCTGCGGGACGTGGGCACGCTCGGGCAGGGCGACGCGCAGGTCGGCCGGGACCATCGAGTCCACTGCGCGGACGAGCAGCGGGCCCCGCTCGTACAGGCTCGGCTCGATCGCGTGCTCGAAGCCGTCGCGCGTGATGACGCAGCGGCCGCCGTCCCCGTAGGCCAGCAGCAGCACGATGTCGGCCGCCGGAATGTCGAGACCGGTGTTCTCGTCGTCACGGAGGTGGATGAGGCTGGGCATGACGTACGCCGCGGCGTGCGGCCTGGAGCCGTCCAGGGACATGTGTGAGACCGGGCCCTCGCGGCGGGCCCGTCCGGGGACCGGGCGGTCGACCGGCATGTCGAACGGGTTGTCGAGGTTGGTGCCGGCCGGCAGGCCCACGAGATGGCGGTCCTTGACCCGTACGGCCAGCTCGGCGACCTCGATGGGCGTCACGCTCTCCGCCCTCGCGAGCATGTCCGCCGGGGTGAGCGCCGGCAGGCCGAGCAGATCGTCGAGCGCGGCGCGCTGGAGGATGCCGAAGTGATGCGCGGGATCCGACACCCTGCGACGCGTCTCCGCGACGAGATCGTCGAGCTCGTGGGGCATGGCGCCGGTACGGACCACGTCGCCGAGAGCCGCCTCGAGGCAGCCGTGGATGAAGCTGGGGGGCGTCTCGACCGCTGAGCCCGTGAGCAGCACCGCGGACCGTACGTCGTCGAGGCGCGAGACGTGGGTCCGCGCGGGCGGGTCGTTGGGCCGCTGCTGCCGCAGGCGTCGGGTCGTGCGCTCGGCGACGACCCTACCGAGCACGTCCGCGATCCGGTCCTCGGTGACGATCCCGAGCAGCCCCACGTCGGTCCCGGCCACCTCGGTCACGGCCGGGCGGGGACGGGTCTGGACGGTCCGGTCGGGGGGAGCCCACCGCTCGTCCGAGCCCAGGACGAAGTCCAGGCCTCCGGGAGGGACTCCGTCGAAGCAGAGGGCGATGTTCTCGGCCGTGAAGACGACCGAGGTGAACCAGCGCATCGTGGGGGTGTCGAGACGGGCGACCCCGTACTCGGGGAAGCCGGCGAGACCGTACCCGTGGGCGCCCAGCTCACGGCGCAGGAGCTGTCCGAAGATGTTGGGCGTGCGAGCGAAGGCCGTACGGGTGGTGACCACGTCGGCGAGGTGGTCGAGGTCCGGCTTGACGAACCGCGCGATCGCCCACCGGACTCCCTCGGCGAGCTGGTCCGGCGCCGACTGGACGGCGATGGTCGTGTGGAGGCCGCGCACGCTGCCCGCGACCGTGATGCCCTCCGGCGGGGCCACACAGAGCGCCAGGTCTCTCGCGACCGAGAGCCATCCCCGCGTCTCGGGAGTCTCGTCGGCGATGCCGGCTCGGATGACGATCGCGGCACGGGTGGCCGGACGTGGTGCGCTCGTCGACCAGACCGGGACCCCGGATGCCTCCGACCGGATCCACACGGACTCGCCGCTCACCGCCCATCTCCTCCCACAGGCCTCTGGCCAGGCTGCATTCTCCCGTGCGCGCCGTGCGGCTGCCTGAAGGTGGGACGAGTCTCATGAACCTCCAGTGCGGTTCAGGCACAGCACGGCCACGGGTCCGTACGGATCCCGTGGCCGGTCCGGTCGGTCAGGCTTGGGCGCTCGGGTCGGGGCCCTTCAGTGCCGTACGCCGCGCGTAGTACTCGTCGACGTCGATGTCACCGTTGGCGAGCCGCTCGTTGAGGATCTTCAGCGCGCTGAGGTAGGGGTCGGACTCGGGGTTGGGAGCCATTCCGACGAACGTCGGCATGTGCAGCTGGCCATTGCGGAGCTTCTTCAGCAGCACGATCACGAGAATGACGACGAGCGCGAGGAAGATGAGGCTGAACACGCCGTGGATGAGATAGGGCAGGAGGCCGACCGAGTGGTCGGGCACGTAGTGACGCATGAGTCCCCTTTGATGGTGCCGCGGACGGCGTTCGTTCTCGGTTGAGTGGACCCTCACCGAGGGTCGCATCTCAAGTGTGCGCGCCCGTCCTAGGCGCTCCATACCGGGGTGCTGTGAAGCTTCTATGACTTCATCGTGGACCGGGTGCCACAGTGAAGCCGAAGCGAGGCGGCTCAGCGCGCGAAGGGGGCGAGGTGCTTGACGAAGTGCTCCTCGATGATCCCGTACAGCTCCTCGTCGTTGTTCTGCCACACCTCGTACATCCGGGGCCCGAAGGCGTCGAGGATGGCGCCGTAGCCGACATGGAGGACCTGACGGCTGTCGACGACGTCGAGCAGGGTCGCGAGCTGTGCATCCGTCGGGTTCGACGGCACCTTCGCGGGGTTGCAGGAGAGGTGGTAGCTCTTGCGGTTCTGCTCGAAGCTGTCGAGAGCGAGCGCCGTGATCTCGCGCATGAGGTCGCCGTCGTGGCGGGCGATGACGCGCAGCGCCTCGGCCCAGCTCGTCCCCGCGGTCTTGAGGTGAGCGACACCGCCGGTCGCCTCCGCGAAGAGCGGGTACGTGGAGTACTTGTCCGAGCCGGAGTGGAGGCTGAGCTTGTACGGGCCGAGGGCCTTCGCGATCTCGGCGTGGATCTCGAAGTCGCGCGTGAGCTGGGCGAGGTCGCCGATGTACTCGACGCCCTTCTCGAAGCCGCCGACGAACCGGGGGGCGAAGCTGACGAACTCCATACCGAGCCGCTTGAGCTCGGAGACGACCACGACGTGCTCGGCGGGCTTGGTCGGGTAGTCGGTCTCGTCGACCGCGAACTCGACCTCGTGCGGGATGCCGCGCCCCTTGAGGTGGCGGTAGAGGTCCATCGCGTTCGCCATGGACGGGCCGTACTTGGCCATGGCCCGGAGGACGGACTCCTCGTCGAGAGTGATCGACTCGTGCTCGAGGTCGATGCGGTGACCGACGTAGGTGGCGAGGAACTGCTCCTGGCTGGAGTCCAGGGATGCCCAGTCGAGGGCGGCCGCCTTGCTGCGGATCGTGGCCTCGTCCGCACCCTCCGCCTCGGGGTCGACGTACTCGTTGGGGTCGAGCGTGTAGAACACGAACCCCGCCTCGGCGCAGCGGTCGATGTCGGCGGTGGTGTGCAGGTGGTCCGCGTCGGCGCCCACGCCGGCGGTCCAGCCCTCCTGGAAGGCGCCCCACGTCGCGTCGTCGAGCACGTTGCGCGGCTCGCGGTGGCAGCGTCCCATCTCGCGGATCGACTGCTGGGCGAAGACGGGCTTCAGTCCCCCACCCACGGCCTTGAACGCACGGGCGTGCCCGGGGGTGCAGATGCCGAGCCGGTCACCGGTGCCCACCGAGGTGGCAAGGCCGAACAGCTGGGGCTTGAGCCACGGAAGCCGGTTGCGGAGCTCGAGAGCGTTGTCGGCGGTGGTGTCGGCGCGGAACGTGTCGCCGTCGGATGCTCCGTCGAGTCCGGCGTACGCGCTCGAGTCGGACGCCTTCACGACGAGCTGGCGAGAGGTACCGACCTTCTCCAGCCAGTAGTCGACGCCTTCGTGCTGTACGAACGACTGGCGGTAGGCCGCAGCGGGCAGATCGGTCATCGCGGGGTGCTCCTCGTGGTCGGCGTGTGTGGGCGGCGCGACAGCGGCGTCACATCGAGCGACGCTAGACGCGCACCGCGGGGCATGTAAAGGTTTCCAGTCGAGTTGCAGAAAGTGTCCTTGGAAGGGGCTGCGCAGCGCGTGAGAACGTTTCCGCGCCGTTCCTGCAGGGTGCTGTTGACGCTGCCCGCTCGGTGTAAGGGTCGGGTCGTGTCGCCCCCGCGAGCCTCACGCTAGCTCGTCGTGTGTCCGACCGCCTAGTGGCCTGAAGGGATGGCTCGATGAACGTCTTCAGACCTGCACCTGGCGGCGGCCCTCGAAGGCGCGGCCCAGGGTGATCTCGTCGGCGTACTCCAGGTCGCCGCCCACGGGCAGGCCCGAGGCGAGACGCGTCACCGAGAGGCCCATGGGGAGGAGGAGACGCGACAGGTACGTGGCGGTCGCCTCACCCTCGAGGTTGGGATCGGTGGCGATGATGACCTCGGTGACGGTGCCGTCGGCGAGGCGCTGGACGAGCTCCCGGATCCGCAGGTCGCCGGGGCCGCGGTTGTCGATCGGGCTGATGGAGCCCCCGAGCACGTGGTAGCGGCCCCGGAACTCCCTCGTACGCTCGATCGCGACGACGTCCTTCGACTCCTCCACGACGCAGATGCTCGTCTGGTCACGGCGAGGGTCGCGGCAGATGCGGCACAGGTCGTCCGAAGCGATGTTGAAGCAGACCTTGCAGAACTTCACCTGCGCCTTGACACGCGCGATGGTCTCGGCGAGGCGCGTGACGTCCTCCTCCGGCTGGTCCAGCAGCCAGAACGCGATCCGCTGCGCACCCTTCGGGCCGATGCCCGGAAGCGTGGCGAGCTCGTCGATGAGGTCCTGTACGGGTCCTTCGTACATGTCCCCTCAGAAGCCCAGGTCGGGCATCTGCGGCATGAACGCCTGCTGCACGTCGGCGGCCTTGCCGTTCGCGTCCCGAACCGCGGCGATGATGAGGTCGGCGAGCGTCTCCGTGTCCTCGGGGTCGCAGGCCTCCGGCTTGATGACGAGGCCCACGAGCTCGCCGGTGCCCTTGACCGTCGCGGTGACGAGACCACCGCCCGCCGTACCGGTCAGCTCGGTCGACGCCAGCTTGTCCTGGGCGCTCTGCAGCTGCGACTGCATCGCCGCCGCCTGCGCCATCAGGTCGTTGAGGTTGAAGTTCTCCACTTCAGTCCTTCCACTCGTCGTCGATGACCTCAGCATGCAGCATCTCGCGCAGCAGGCTCTCGGCATCCGTGTCGTGCACATCAGGGTCGTCGCGCTCGCCCACGTCTGCAGCCGGGTCCTCCGGCGTGGCAGCCTCCGCTCTCGCGCGGGCCAGAAGGTCGCTGCGCCCGGAGGACGCGGGTACGTCGGGGTCCGCGCGCCACTCGTCGATGGTCGTCGACTGCTCGACGGGGTCGGGCTCGTCGGGCGAGCCGGGCGACTGCGGGGAACCGGGTGAGTCGGGGACCACGCGCGCCCGGACCGGGGAGCTGGGGGCCGAGGCCGGCTGCCCCTCCCCCTCCATCACGGCGGAGATGACGAGGTCCGCGCCCATCACCTCGACGAGCGCATCCCGCAGCACGTCGTCGCTGCCGCCCCGGAGGAAGCTGTCACGCGCTCCCTGGTTGGCGAATGTCAGGACGAGGGTGCCGTCGGCGACGCTCTTGACCTGTGCGTGCTGCGAGATCGTCATCCACGTGAAGCGCCGTCTCCGCTTCACCTCTTCGAGCACCTCGGGCCACAGCCTGCGCACGTCGGCGACTGCGGGTCCCTGTCTGCCCTGGTCAGAAGGCGGTCCCGCAGGCGCGGCAGCCCGTATCGGCACCGGCATCTCGGCCGTACGGTCCCGCCGCGGACCAGGCTTCGGGCTCGAGGTCGCGGAGGACGCTGCCGGCGCGGGAGATGCCGGCTGTCCGGCGGCTGGGGATGCGGTCGGTCCGGCGGCAGGGGGTCCGCTCGGTGCGGCAGCCGGGGATGCTGGCGCTGTACGCGGGGGCTCCTCCCGGACGATCCTCAGCCGGGGCGCCTGCCCTGCCGGGAGGGCCTGGTCACGGTCGGCCGGCGGAGCCCAGTCGTCCTCCGGCGGCGGCTCGTCATACGTGCGCCGTCCCTTCCGTACCTCCTCGACCCGTCGCTCGCCCGCCCCCTGACGGCTCGTCGCAGCGTCGTCCGGGGCGGTCCCGCGGTCGGAGCCCGCCGTCGTTCCGCTCTCAGAGCCGGACGCTGCATGGCGGCCGGAGGGGGAAGTCGCCGCGGGAGCCGACGTCTGAGCGCGCTCCGCGGTGCCCCACGGCCCGGCGACAGGGGTCTCGTTGGCAGCCGGGCCACTGTCCGGCATGCCCAGGCGGCGCTCGAGCCGGTCGAGCCGCGCATGGATGCCGCGGCCGTCGACATCGGCGCCGGGCAGGAGCACCCGGGCGCACATGAGCTCCAGGTGGAGGCGGGGCGCCGTCGTGCCCCGCATCGCGACGAGCCCCTCGGCGAGCACCTCCGCGGCTCGGGTGAGCTCGCCGGCACCGATCCCCGCCGCCTGTACGGCCAGCCGCTCGGCTTGGTCGGCTGCGACGTCGATGAGACCGGATGACGCCGCGTCCGGCACGGAGGCGACCACCACGAGGTCGCGGAGGCGGCGCAGCAGGTCCTCGGCAAAGCGCCGTGGGTCCTGGCCGACCTCGATGACCTTGTCGATCGTCGCGAACACCCCGGCGCCGTCGCCCGCGGCGAAGGCGTCGACGATCTCGTCCAGCAGCGCGTCGGGGGTGAAGCCCAGCAGCGCGACCGACTGGTCGTACGTGACCCCGTCCGGTCCGGCACCGCCCAGCAGCTGGTCGAGGACCGACAGCGAGTCTCGTACGGACCCGGCTCCGGCTCGTACGACCAGCGGCAGGACCGACGACTCGATGGCGACGCCCTCCGCCTCGCACAGGCGGCGCAGGTAGTCGCTCAGCACCCGCGGCGGGACGAGCCGGAAGGGGTAGTGGTGGGTACGGCTGCGGATCGTGCCGATGACCTTCTCGGGCTCCGTCGTCGCGAAGATGAACTTCACGTGGGGAGGCGGCTCCTCGACGAGCTTGAGGAGCGCGTTGAAGCCCGCCGTCGTGACCATGTGGGCCTCGTCGACGATGTAGATCTTGTAGCGGCTCTGTACGGGGGCGAAGAACGCGCGTTCGCGCAGGTCTCGGGCGTCGTCGACGCCGCCGTGGGACGCCGCGTCGATCTCGATGACGTCGATGCTGCCGGGACCCCCCCGTGCGAGGTCGCGGCACGAGCGGCACTGTCCGCACGGCTCCGGAGTCGGGCCGTTCTCGCAGTTGAGAGCCCGCGCGAGGATGCGCGCACTCGTCGTCTTGCCGCAGCCGCGGGGCCCCGAGAACAGGTAGGCGTGGTTGACGCGGTTGTTCTCCAGCGCCCTCTTGAGCGGCTCGGTCACGTGCTCCTGGCCGATGACGTCGGCGAAGGTGTCCGGCCGGTACCGCCTGTACAGCGCGAGCGGCGCCTCGGGAACGTCACGCACCTCGACTGCGTACGGGTCCGCGGCTGGGTGGATCGCCGCGGCCGTACCCCTTACCGGAGCTTCGTTCACGGGTGTGGCTGAACCTGCGGTCCGTACGTCGTACCCGGGGCCCGGAGCGGCGTTCACGGGTGTGGCTGAACCTGCGGTCCGTACGTCGTACCCGGAGCCCGGAGCGGCGTTCACGGGTGTGGCTGAACCTGCGGTCCGTACGTCGTACCCGGAGCCCGGAGCGTCGTTCGCAGGCGGGACCGAACCTGGGGTCTGTGCGTCGTTCAGGGGAGGGACGGACCCCGTCGTCCGTGCCTCGTCGACAGGCGGGACAGAACCCCTCGCCGTGCCGTCGTTCACAGGCGGGACGGAACCAGCGGCCTGTGCGTCCTTCACGGGCGGGACGACAGCGGAGTCGGGGGGATCCTCGCGAACCTTCGCCGCGCTGGACGGGCGACGCGGCTGGGCGGCAGGGTCGGCGACGGCATCGTCGAGCACGTCGAACAGGTCGGGACCGTCCTGGTCGGAGAAGTCCAGCTCGTCGTACTCGTCGTCCACGCCGCACAGACTATGCGAGCCGTCCGACAACCGCGCCCCCGCCCGTACAGGCGGCCGGCCGGTCCGGCGCACGTCATGGCAGTGCGGAACCGTCAGCGGATCGGGCATTACGAGCGTCGACTCGACCAGCCCGTGGGACTCCCGTACCCCCTGGCGAACCGGGTGGCCGGCGGGTGCGGTTCACCATGTTAAGTGGGCAACCCGTACGTTCACATGGCAAATCGGGCATGAGAACATCCAACACACCCACTTAACATGGTGAACCACCGGCCCATGCACTCCACCCAAACAGGGGCGTACAGGCGGAGAACACGAAGTCGGGAGTCGTCCGCTCCGCCGCCATCCGCGGTGTGCGAGAAGACTCCCGACCTCGTTCGGTCGGAGTTCGACCCGGTCGCCGAAACGACCACCCCTGCCGTTCGAACCCGTCGTGCAGCGACCGCCAGCGACCGGGCTGGTTCACCGTCCCCAGCACCGGTCAAGGGGCCGACCGGCGACTCTCGCCACCGGCTTGCGACGGGACATGGGAGCAGAGCCCCATTCCTATCCCCCCTGAGGGACGGTGCGATCCGCTCCTCGTAGGCCACGCTAACCACGGGCCTTCGCACCTCACCCGCCGATGAGACGACTCTCATAGCGGCCCACACCTCCACTCTCGCCGCCGCTCATGAGGCCATCGGGACGAACCGGCCTCAGGTGCATCTCACGACCCACGCGCCCCAGCACACACAGGACCGCCGGGTCCCTTGGGGAGACCCGGCGGTCCTGTGGATGCAGCCCTACCCGCTCTCGGTCAGGTAGCTCTGCGGCTCCTGCTGGAACGTCCTGAGACACTCGTCCGAGCAGAAATGATAGGTCTTGCCGCCGTACGACTCCGACGGCGACGAATCGGGATCCACCTGCATGCCGCACACGGGGCAACGTTCTGAATCGGCCACGGCGGTCCTCCTCTTCGTTGTCTGGCGATCCCATACCCAGCATGTGACGAGGCCAAACGTGCACGAAACCCCTGGTGGCGGACCACGCCGCCTAGATCCGGTAGTGGTTGACGACCGCCTCGGTCTTGACCTCGTCCATCCTCGCGCGGGCGGCATCGATCGCCGCCTCGTCCGGCTCGTCGGCCAGGTCGCGGGCCTCGGTGCTCTGCTCGTCGGGCTCAGGGTCACCCGTCGGGTAGAGCGCTGGGTCGGTCGCCTCGGGCTGGAGGTCGACCCCGGTCGGCTGCGGGTCGACGTTGTCGCCGCTCATCGCATGTTCCTTCAGTCGTGGTGCCGTTGCGTGAGCGGTACCCCGCATCGACGCGGGCAAACGCCCGTCGTCGATGCCGTCAGCAACGAACGCCCCTCCTCCAGGACCGCCTCCTCAGCTGCGCCGTCGGCGCCTGAGAAGGGTGATGGGGAGCGCGACCCAGACGCCCAGCATGACGACCAGGCACACGATCCCGGCGACGAGGCCGGCGGCGATCCCGCTGACGAAGCCGATCACCACGACGAGGGATAGCGAGACCGTCACCGAGATGCAGAGCAGGCCGAGGATCGCCAGCACGTTCCCCATCCGTACGAGCGCGTCCTTCGCGTGCTGGCGGAACAGGATCCGGTGGGCCATCGCCGGGGCCACGATGAGGGCGGTGGACAACGTGCCCATGATCATGGCGACGACGAAGAAACCGACCAGCGGCGGCTGCACTGAAGCGAACCTCGACTGGAAGGGGAGCGTCAGCAGGAAGCCGGACAGGATCTGGATGCCGGTCTGTCCCACGCGGAGGCCCTGCAGCAGCTCGGACCAGTTGCGGTCCAGCCGCTGTGCGGGCGACTCGTTGCGCTCATCGTCCCCGGAGGTCTCGGGATAGGCCACCATGCCCGGCCCCTCACCCGACCAGCAGGGACTGGGCGCCGTCGATCCAGACCCCTGTACCGGTGATGTGCGACGCGGCGTCAGACGCCAGGAAACAGATGAGGTCAGCCACCTGCTCGGGTGAACCCGGGGTCCGCCCCGTCAGCGGGATCTGTCCCTGCGGGTACTCCACGGGCAGCCTCAGCCCCTCCGTACCTCGCTGCTCGGTGTTGTCGCCGATGTCCGTGCTGATGCTGCCCGGGCAGACGACGTTGACACGGATGCGGTCCTTCGCAAGCTCGACCGCCGCCATCCTGGTGAAGGCCACCTGCCCAGCTTTGCTGGAGCTGTACGCCGAGGCGCCCGAGTTGCTGAACATCCGGGTGCCGTTGACGGATGCGGTGACGACGACCGAACCTCCGCCCGCTGCACGGAGCAGGGACAGCGCGTACTTCAACGTGAGGAAGGTCCCGGTGAGGTTCACCGAGATCGTGCGCGTCCACTCGTCCGGGGTCAGCTCGTCGATCGGCGCCCAGACGCCGTTGATCCCCGCATTGGCGACGACCACGTCAAGCCGCCCTGACCGCCCGGACACCTCCTCGTACAGAGCCTCGACGGCCTGCGGGTCGCTCAGCTCCGCGGCGTACGGACGCGCTGTGCCGCCCGCTCGGGTGATCACGTCGACCGTGTCCTGCGCCGAGGAGTGGCTGTGGCCCACCACCGCCACTGTCGCGCCTCTCCTCGCGAGCGCGATCGCGGCGGACCGGCCGATGCCGGAGCCCGCTCCCGTGACAAGGGCCGAGCGGTTGCCGAAGTCCATGCCGAACACTTACCCACCAGGTCCGGCGAGAACCATCAGGAGCCGTCGACGACCTCCGGGTCTCCCTGGCGGGACCCGGGCCGGTCGGCTTCGACGTGGCGACTCTCCTCGCGCACCTGTTCGCGGGCGGTCGCCACGTCGAAGTCGTCATCCAGCCGCTCGCGAGGGAGGTCGAGGTCGTCGTCAGGCGAGGCCGTACTGCCGGCAGGGATGTCCTCGCTGAAACCCGGGCTTCCCGGCGTCACTTCGTGCTCGCTCATCGGCAGCTCCTTCCTCTGCGGATCATCAGCCGTTTACCCATCCATCATGCGTCGTCACGCGCCAGGGATGCAGCACGACCTTGAT
>JAJZQV010000162.1 GCA_021803025.1 Actinomycetes bacterium
CGCCTCGGTCTCCGCCTCCGCATCGTGGTCGTCGGGGTCGCGTCCCAGGCGGCCCTCGATTGTCAGCTCGTCCGCGTGCCGGATCCGCTCGCCGGCGATGGAGATCGTAGACGTGATCCGCTCACGGAGTGCCGCCAGCGCGTACCACGTCTCCTGTGCCGACTGGAACCGCGGCTGGGCGGCCGCGAGGTCCTTCTCGGCGGTCTCCTCCTCCTCGCGGGCCTCGGCGAGAGCTCTCTCGACACGGGACCGCTCCGCGACGAGGGCGGCCTCGTCAGCCAGCTCGGCATCCAGGGCGGAGGTCGCCTGAGCCAGGTCGTCGGCGAGGAGCCGGGCTTTCGCGTCGAGCAGCTCGGCCTGGATCACCGACGCCTTCCGCGCCACCTCGGCCTGCCGGCCCAGCGGCTTGAGCTGACGCCGGATCTCGGTCACGAGGTCGCCGAGACGGTTGAGGTTGGTCTCGGTCGACTCGAGCTTGCGGAGCGCCTTCTCCTTGCGCTTGCGGTGCTTGAGGACGCCGGCGGCCTCCTCGATGAAGCCTCGACGACCCTCCGGCGTCGCCTGCAGGATCGCGTCGAGCTGGCCCTGCCCGACGATGACGTGCATCTCCTGGCCGATCCCGGAGTCGTTCAGCAGCTCCTGGACGTCCAGAAGACGCGAGGCGTGGCCGTTGATCGCGTAGTCGCTGCCGCCGTTGCGGAACATCGTCCGCGAGATGGTGACCTCGCTGTACTCGATGGGGAGCGCTCCGTCGGTGTTGTCGATGGTGAGGACGACCTCGGCGCGCCCCAGCGGCGCCCGGTTCGCCGTACCGGCGAAGATGACGTCCTCCATCTTGCCGCCGCGCAGCGACTTGGCGCCCTGCTCCCCCATGACCCAGGCGAGCGCGTCCACGACGTTCGACTTCCCGGAGCCGTTCGGACCGACGACGCAGGTGATGCCCGGCTCGAAGTGCAGGGTGGTCGAGGACGCGAACGACTTGAACCCGCGCAACGTCAGGCTCTTGAGGTACACGGCAGGGACTTTAGCGCTGGAGCGTCACGAGACGACGTCGTGAGCGTGGTGGCGTCGCCGCACGGCCCGGAACGTCCACAGCTTGTTGACCACGAAGTTGACCGGCATCACGAGGACGACCTGGATGATCTGCGCCCAGTACAGCCTGCGCCGCCAGAACGGGACGCTGTCGGTGAAGAAGCTGCTCGACAGGTACGCCGGCGAGGCCGGGTTGCGCAGCGCGACGAGAATGCCGAACCCGACCAGCTGCGCGACCGCACCCACGAGGAGGAACGGCAGGAACTCCTTGTAGAACGGCGCCCGGTTGACGGAGCGGAACGTCCAGTGCCGGTTGAGCACGAAGTTGAACATGTTGGCGCCCACGAAGGCCACGAACGCGTACACAAGGTAGTAGCGGACGTTGAAGCTCGTACCGGGGATCGGGAACGCAGGGTCGTAGTCGTGGACCTTCCCCAGGTGGGTGCCGATCTGGGCGCACAGCGCGACGATCGCCATGTTCACGGCGACACCGCCGCCACCGATGATCCCGAACTGCACGAACTGGCGAAGGGAGCGGCGGTGGCGAGAGATGGCGGTGCTGATACTCACGATCAGGAGAGCCTATCGGCTGGGGGGCTGGCAGAACGGGCACCGGTATGAGGACCGGTTCGCGAACGCCTCCCGGACGATGGCACGGCCGCACCTCCGGCACGGCAGCCCCTCCCGCCCGTACACGTCGAGCGAGCGTTCGTGGTAGCCGGAGGAGCCGTTGACGTCCACGTACAGCCTGTCGAACGACGTGCCCCCGTGGACCAGCGAGGCGGCCATCACATCCCGGCCGTGACGCAGCAGGCTCGCCGTCCTGCGGACAGTGAGGCACGACCCCGGAGTGTCGTAGTGGATGCGCGCACGCCAGAGGGACTCGTCGGCGTAGATGTTGCCGATCCCCGAGACGAGCGTCTGGTCGAGGATCAGCCTCTTGATCCCCGCGCTGCGGCGCACGATGCGGCGCGCGACAGCGACCGGGTCGAAGCCCGGGTCGAACGGGTCCAGGGCGATGTGGCGGAGCTCGGAGGGCAGCGCCGCGCCGCCGGGGCTCAACCAGACCCCGCCGAACATCCGCTGGTCGACGAAACGGAGCTGGCGGCCGTCGTCGAGGTCCCAGGTCACCCGGGTGTTGGGCTGCAACGGCGCCTCGGGGACGTCGCTGCGGAACTGGCCGCTCATCCCCAGATGGGCGACGACGGCGTCGCCGTCGTCCAGGGGCAGCCAGAGGAACTTGCCGCGCCGCCGGGGCTCGCCGAACGTCCGCCCGACAAGTGCGGCCTCGAAGTCGTCGGGACCGGGAAGGTGGCGCCGTACGGGCCGAGGGTGCAGCACTCGGGTGGCGAGGACGGTACGGCCGGTGACGACCCCTGCGAGCCCCGAACGTACGGTCTCGACCTCGGGCAGCTCAGGCACCGACTCCGCCGACGGCGGCTCTGGCGGCCTCCGCGACCGACGTGAGGGCGGTGAACGCACTCGCGGCGGCTTCCTGCTCGGCCTGCTTCTTGTTGAGGCCGTTGCCCGGTCCGTACCGGGCTTCGCCCACGACCGCGTACGCCTCGAAGCGCTTGTCGTGGTCGGGGCCTGACTCGCTCACCTGGTAGGTGGGGACGCCGAGCCCGAGGACGGCGCAGCGCTCCTGCAGGCTGGTCTTCCAGTCGAGACCGGCGCCCAGCGTCGCCGCTTCCTCGACAACCGGGTCGAAGAGGAGGTGGACGAAGCGCGCGGCCTGCACGATGCCGTGCTCGAGGAAGACCGCGCCGATGACGGCCTCGAGCGTGTCGGCGAGGATCGACGCCTTGTCGCGGCCGCCCGTGGTCGCCTCGCCACGTCCCAGGAGCAGCTCGGCACCGAGGTCGAGCGTCCGGGCGACAGCGGCCAGCGACTGTGCGTTGACGACGGCGGCACGCAGCTTCGCGAGGGTGCCCTCGGGCTCCTCGGGGAAGGTCAGGTACAGGTGCTCGGTGACGACGACACCCAGGACGGCGTCGCCGAGGAACTCGAGACGCTCGTTGGTGGGGACGCCGCCGTTCTCGTAGGCCCAGCTGCGGTGCGTGACGGCAAGCCGGTACAGCTGGGCGTCGAGTTCGATGCCCAGCTCTCCCAGAACGGTGAGAACCCGGCTCATGGCCCGGTTCTCAGGCCTCGAGCACCTGCCGGCGGGTGCCCTTCGCGCCGTACTGGCCGCATGCGGGGCATGCGGTGTGGGGCAGGTGCGGGGCCTTGCACGCCGGGTTGCTGCAGGTCACGAGGGTCGGCACGGCGGCCTTCCACTGCGACCGGCGCGAATGCACGTTGCTGCGCGACAACCGCCGCTTGGGAACCGCCATCTGTCACTCCTCGTCCGGACCAGGCACGGTGCCTGGCTGTACTGCTACTCCTGCGTGGCCGACCACTGCTGCAGGCTCCCCCAGCGGGGGTCCATCTCGTCGTCGTGCCGGTGGTCGGGATCGTCGTTGAGGTCTGCGCCGCAAACCGGGCAGATGCCGCGACAATCTTCGGTGCACAGCGGTGCGAACGGCAAGTCCAGCACCACGGCGTCGCGGAGGACCGGCTCGAGGTCGATCATCTCCCCCTCGTTCCGTGCCGCCTCGTCGTCGGGCTCGTTGCCCGGGTAGTAGAACAGCTCCTGGATGTCGATCTCCATCGAGTCGGAGATCGGCCTCAAGCAGCGTGTGCACTCCCCGGCCAGCGTGACCTCTGCGGTCCCGGTGACCAGCACCCCCTCGCCCACCGCCTCGAGCTTGAGATCCAGCTCGACGGGTGAACCCTCGGGTACCCCGATGACACCGATCCCCAGATCCGCGGGCGCCTCTGCGGTACGACGGAGAGTCTTCATCGTGCCTGCCGACCTGGCGAGCTCGTGGGTCTCGATGACGAGACTGGAGCGCGGGTCTGGCTGGCGACGGTGAGTCATCTCGTACCCCTTCGACGTCCCGGACGGGCTTGGTGACACCGACGCACAACCTTACCGGGCCGTACCGGCTCGTCCTAATCGGCGATCCCCGCCAGGACAGGGCTAGATGCTGGGGAGCGCCTCGACGTCGCTGTCGTCCAGCTTGGAGCGCTTCGCGAGCTGCTCGCGCATGAGGACGAC
>JAJZQV010000047.1 GCA_021803025.1 Actinomycetes bacterium
CCAGGGCAAGCTGGAGTACGGCAAGACCACGTCGTACGGTCTCAAGAACGGCGGCGTCGGCCTCACCTTCGCCGACAACGACAACATCGTCCCGGCCGACATGCAGGCGAAGATCACCGACTACGCGCAGCAGGTCTCGGACGGCAAGATCACCGTTCCTACAACGATCAGCTGACGAACCCGTGCATGATGAGGGGGCCGGGCTTCGGCCCAGCCCCCTCCATCTGTCCTGAGCCCACCGAGGGAGCTTCATGACTGCTCCGCTGCTCCAGCTGCGCCACGTCACCAAGACGTTCGGCTCATTGGTCGCGAACGACGACGTCGACCTGGACGTACATCCCGGCCTGGTCCACGCGCTGGTCGGCGAGAACGGCGCCGGCAAGACGACACTCATGTCGATGATCAACGGCACCGGCGTGCCCGACTCCGGGACGATCATCTACGACGGCAAAGAGGTGTCGATCACCACGCCGCAGCAGGCGGCCGCCCTCGGCATCGGCATGGTGTTCCAGCACTTCAAGCTCGTCGGCTCCCTCACCGTCGCGGCGAACGTCTTCCTCGGCCGCGAGATCACCAAGAACGGCCAGCTCGACACGGAGGCCATGGAGGCCGAGGTCCGGCGGCTCTCGTCCCGGTTCGGTCTCGAGGTCGACCCCACCGAGATCACCTCGGAGCTCAGCGTGGGCGAGCTCCAGCGGGTCGAGGTCCTCAAGGCCCTCTCCCACGAGACACGGCTGCTCGTCCTCGACGAGCCGACGGCAGTGCTCACGCCGTCGGAGACGGACGACCTGTTCGTCGTCATCCGCGAGCTGGCGAAGGCCGGCGTCGCCGTCATCTTCATCTCCCACAAGCTCGACGAGGTGCTCGCGATCGCCGACGAGGTCACGGTCATCCGCGACGGCCGCGTCATCGACACCGTCCCGGCGGCCGGCCTCACCAAGGAGCGGATCGCCACGATGATGGTGGGCCGCGAGGTGCTGCTCCGCATCGAGCACACGCCCTCCCACCCCGGCGACACCGTGCTCGAGGTCGACGACCTCACCGTCGTGGACGACCGCGGCGTCACGGCCCTCGACCACGTGAGCCTGTCCGTACGTGCCGGTGAGATCGTCGGCATCGCCGGCGTCGACGGCAACGGCCAGTCGGAGCTGCTGGAGGCCATCGCCGGCCTCGGCAAGCCCTCGTTCGGCACCGTGAAGATCAAGGGCGCCGACCTCACCAAGGCGTCCATCGCGGCCCGGCGCGCCGCCGGGCTCGCGTACATCCCGGACGACCGCCACCACGTCGGGACCGCGCCGCGCATGTCCGTGGCCGACAACGTGGGCGCGACGCACCTCTCGCCACCCGTCGCCCGGGCCGGATGGCTCAGCATGTCCGGGCTCGCCCGGTTCGCCGCCCGCCTCATCCACAAGTTCGACATCCGTGGGGCCTCGCCCGCCACACCCGTGGGGTCGCTGTCCGGCGGCAACATGCAGAAGGTCGTCATCGCGCGCGAGTTCGAGTCGGACCCGCCGCTGCTCGTCGTGTCCCAGCCGACACGCGGCGTCGACGTGGGCGCTATGGAGTTCGTCCATCGGGCGCTCGTCAGTGCAAGGGACCGCGGCGCGGCCGTCCTCCTCGTGTCGGCGGACCTCAACGAGGTCATGAGCCTGTCCGACCGGCTTCTCGTGATCCACCGCGGCCACATCGTCGACGAGTTCACGCACGACTCCATGTCCGAGATCGCGGTCGGGCTCGCGATGGGCGGTCAGGCCGCCGACGAGGAGGCCGTGGCCGCTGCGAACGCGCTGCACGCCGAGAAGGCCGAGCTCGTCTCGACCGATCTCGACGGTGACGGCATCCCCGACACCGTGACGGCTCCCCCGACCGCTCCCGCCGTCACGCCTGCGGTGCCCGCCGAGCGCGAGGAGGAGTTCCCGCCCTCGAGGACGGGAAGCGCGGTCATCGCGTACGTGTTCACGAACGCCGCGCAGCCGCTCATCGCTATCGTCGCCGCCCTCGTGGTCGGCGCGATCATCATCGCCCTCATCGGCAAGAACCCCGGTCAGGCCTACTCCGAGCTGTTCATCACGCCGTTCTCGACCCCGTACGGGGTTGGTGCGCTGCTCGCCCACACGGTCCAGCTGATGATCCTGTCGGCCGCCGTCATCATCAGCTTCCGGGCCGGGTTCTTCAACATCGGCGGCGAGGGCCAGCTCTACGTCGGTGCGCTCGCGGGGGCGCTGACCGGCATCGCGCTCAAGGACTCGTCCCTGCCGAGCATCCTCGTGATCCTGCTCGTGCTGGTAGTGGGGTTCGTGGTCGGCGCCGTATGGGGGTGGATCCCCGGTGCGCTGCTGGCGTTCTGGAACGTCAACATCATCGTCACCACGCTCATGATGAGCTCCATCGCGACGCTGCTCACCCAGTACCTCGTGACGGGCCCCTTCGTCGACAAGACGTACGGCTCGGTGGGGTCGAAGAAGCTCGGGTCGAACGCGATGCTGCCGGTGCTCAACCCGCAGTACAGCCTCACGCCGGACATCCTCATCGCCATCGTCATCGTCATCGTGCTGGGCCTCGTGCTCACCCGGTCGGTGTGGGGCCTCAAGGTGCGAGAGCTCGGCGAGATGAACCGGTTCGCCGAGTACACGGGCGTCAGCCCGCGGACCATGAGCCAGCAGGTCATGGCCCTGTCCGGCGCGTTCGCCGGGCTCTCCGGTGCGCTGTACGTGATCGGCCCGAACTCCACGGCGCGGTTCGTCCAGACGTTCTCTCCCGCGTACGGGTTCACGGCGCTGACGGTCGCGCTGCTCGCCCGGCTCAACCCGTGGGTCGCGATCCTCGCGTCCGTCTTCTACGCCGACATGATCGCCGGCTCCTCGTCGATGCAGGCCAACGCCGAGGTGCCCAAGCCTCTCGTCGACGTCATCCTCGGCCTCATCGTGCTCATGATCACCGCCTCGTTCGCCTGGAACTGGTCGAGGCGCACGAGAGGCGCCAAGAGCGTCCTGGCGGTGCCGGACGAGTCCGTGCCTGTCGAAGGGAGCGTGAAGTGACCGACGTCCTCCACACCGTCTTCAGCGTCGCCCTCATCGCGGCCACGCTGACCTACCTCACGCCCATCCTGTTCGCCTCCATCGGAGGCGCGATCACCCAGCAGGGCGACATCCTCAACATCGGCCTCGAGGGCATGATGCTCATCGGGGCGTTCTCCGCGATCGCCGTCGGCGCCGCGGCCCACAACCCGCTCGTCGGCGTGCTCGCGGCCGTCGTGTCGTCGCTGCTGCTCAGCGCGATCTACGCGGTGTTCACGCTGTGGCTGAAGGCCGACTTCATCGTGGTCGGCATCGGCGTCAACATGCTCGCCGCAGGTGCCTCCGTGTTCGCGCTGCAGCTGCTGTACGGGAATCCCGGCGGCACGCCGCAGGGCGTCCACTCGTCGCTGCCGAAGTTCACGATCCCCGTCCTCGGCCAGCAGACGCCCCTCGTCTACATCGCGCTCCTGTGCGTGCCGTTGTACGCGTTCCTGCTCTACCGCACCCGCTACGGCGTCCACCTGCGGGCCGTCGGACAGGACCTCCCGGCCGCCATCGCCGCAGGTATCGACGCGACGAGGGTCAAGCTGGTCTCGATCCTGCTCTGCGGCACGCTGACCGGCCTCGCCGGCGCGCAGCTGTCGATGGCGAACCTCGGCTCGTTCAACCAGAACATGTCGAGCGGGCGCGGCTTCATCGCCGTCGCGGCCCTGACGTTCGGACGGGCCAAGCCCGTCCCGACGCTCATCGCCGCCGTGATCTTCGGCCTCGCCGACGCCATGGCCGACCGCCTCGGAGTCGCGGGAATCAACTCCAACCTGGCCAAGATGGCTCCGTACATCATCACGATCGTCGCGCTGACCCTGGCGTCGATGGACCTGTTCGCGAGGCGGCGCAAGGCCGCCGCGCTCAAGACCGCCTGAGGAGCACGCGTGGGCATCCCGGTCATCATCGACACCGACCCGGGCATCGACGACGCGATCGCGATCGCGCTGGCGTGCGCGAGCCCTGAGATCGACCTGATCGGCGTCACCACGGTCGGCGGGAACACGGGGATCGAGAACACCACGGGCAACGCGCTGCGCCTGCTGCACCTGTTCGGCCGTGACGACGTCCCGGTCGGCGCAGGCGCTGCGCGCGCACTGACGTACGAGGCGGACCTCGGCGACCCGTCCATCCACGGCCAGGAAGGGCTGGGCGGGGTCCAGCTCGACCTGCCCGAGCGCGGCTCGTACCCCCGCGGCGCGCTGGGGCTGCTCGCCGACCTCGTCGAGAGCCACCCCGAGCCGGTCACGCTCGTCGCGATCGGGCCGCTCACGAACGTCGCCCTGTTCGCCGCGACCCGGCCCGACCTGTACGCGAGGCTCGACCGCCTCGTCATCATGGGCGGCGGCGTCCACATCACCGGCAACCACACCCCGACCGCCGAGTTCAACATCTGGTTCGACCCCGAGGCGGCGGCACGGGTCTTCGCCGCGGGCGTCGACGTGACGATGGTGGGGCTCGACGTCACCCACAAGGCGATGTTCGCCGGTACGGACTGGGCACCCCTCAGGACGCCCGAGAGCGGGCCGGTGGCGCGCGCGATCACCGGCATGGTCGACTTCTACGGCTCGTTCTACCTCCGGCAGAACGGGTCCGACGCGACCGCGCAGCACGACTCGCTCGCCGTCGCGTCCGTCATCGCACCGGGCCTCATCCGTACCCAGCACTGCTGGACGGGCGTCGAGACCGCGGGGACGCTCACCCGAGGCATGACGGTCGCCGACCTCACGGACGTGTGGGGCCGCGAGCCCAACTCGCACGTCGCGCTCGACGTCGACGTCCCGGCCTTCATCGACCTCCTGGTCGGCCGCGTCGCCGAGCTGGACGCCCGGCGTCGCTGACCCGATCGGCAGACGAGGCCGCAGCGCGCCGTGGCGGATGTCAGGGGACGTGGCACCGCTCGAAGAGGTCGAGTCAGCCGCGCGGACGACGCGAACGTCAGCGGGAGCCGCGGGCAGCCGCCACGCGCGTGAGCACCTCGAGCAGCGCTGTCGCGGAGGCGTCCCACGAGTAGTGGGCCGCCCGCTCGAGGCAGGCCGCCGACCGGGCCTCCCACTCCCCCGGCGCCTCGAGGGCCCGGACCTGGGCCGCGAAGGCGGAGGGGTCGCCGGTGCCGAAGTACAGCGCCGCGTCGCCCCCGACCTCCGTGAACACCGGGATGTCGCTGACGACGACGGGAGTGCCGCGAGACATCGACTCGACGAGCGGGATCCCGAAGCCCTCGTTCCGGGACGCGTGGACGAGGGCGGTCGCCCGGTCGAGCACAGCCGCGTACTCCTCGTCGCTCACGGGCCCGTCGAAGACGAGCGAGCCCACGGGCGCGAGCGCGGTCAGCTCCTCGCGTACCTGCTGCGACGCGTTCCCGAGCAGGTGCAGCGTGTAGCCGGGAAGCTCGTGCATGCCGAGCGCGAGGGTCTCGACGTTCTTGTACGGCATGTACGAGCCCATGTAGACGAGGGTCCTGGTCGCGGGCTCGCTGCGGGGCTGGACATCGACCGGCGGGTCGGCCGCGTTGCTCACGACCGACACGGTCCGGCGCGTGAGCCGGTGCGCCGCGACGAGCGCCTTCGTCGTGTACGAGACGGTGACGACCTCGTCGGCGGCGTTGAGCAGGAGACGCTGCGGCCACCAGGCCAGGTGGTACAGGCGCCACACCGCCCGGATCACCCACGGCAGGTCGTGAGGCGGGGTGCGGTTCACGTAGTAGATGAGGTCGTGGACGGTGTTGACGAAGCCGTACCGCCGGCCCAGCGAGCCCATGGTCTGCATGGGGGTCCACACCACGTCGGGCCGCAGCCGGTTGACCTGCAGGGCGATGAGCGGCTCCAGAAACGACGTGGGCGCGCCGATCTTCTCCCAGGGCAGGTCGGGCAGCATCGACAGCTGGCGCTCGTCGTGGATGAGCATCGTCACGGGGTGGAGCCGCGCGAGCGCCTCCGTGATCCGCGCGCTGTACCGGCTGATGCCGTCGTGACGCGCGATCCGTACGTAGCGGCAGTCGACGAGGATCTTCACGCGTCCGCTCCTGGCGGTGCGGACTGCTGTGCGGGTGACGTCATGCCTCGGCTCCGAGGAAGTGGCGGATCGCCGCGGCCGCCTCGGCCGGCTTCTCGTAGTGGATGAGGTGGCCCACGCCGTGGAGGACGACGAGCTCCGCGTGCGGAAGGAGCTGTGCCAGCTCACGGGCGCCCTCGAGTGGGGCGACGCTGTCGGCGTCGCCGGCGACGATGAGGGTCGGCATCGTGAGAGCCGGCGCCGCGGCGATGACGTTCGTCGACAGCGACGCGTCGTACCCCTCGGCGAGGGTGGTCGGGTCGCTGAACCGCCCGAAGTACCTGTCGTGCTCCTGGTGGATCCAGCGCCGCAGGCGGCGGTCCTTGGTCCGGGCGAGCATGAGGCTCATCCCGTACGTGGCGAGCCGGTTCCCCAGCCATCGGTGAGCCGCACGGTCGGGCAAGGCACGTCCGATGCGGAAGTACAGGCGGGTGAACGGGACGAGAACTCGGTGTGCCCCGGACATCGCGTCGACCGCGATGGGGTTCACGAGGACGAGGCGGGGCGACGGCACACCGGCCGCGACCGCGTGGCTCACGACGATGGAGCCGAACGAGTGGCCGAGCAGCGTCGTACCGGTGAGGCCGAGGGCGTCGAGGAAGTGGCTCAGCCACGTCGCGTACCCGCTGATGGAGTGCGTGCCCGACGTGGGCGTCGAGCCGCCGAAGCCGGGCAGGTCGGGCGAGACGATGTGGAGCTCCGGCAGGTACGAGACGATCGGCTCCATCCCGTGGTGGTCGCCGCGGTAGCCGTGCACGAGGACGAGGTCGACCGGACGGTCGCGCGGGCCGTACTCCCAGTAGCGGGTCCGCGAACCGAGCACCTCCACGGCCGCCTCCCGTACAGGGATGGCGGCGAGCGCGGCAGCGTACGGAGAGGGCAGAGACATCGCTGGAGAGTCTAGGGCGCGACCGCAGAACCTGTACGTCGCCATGGCCGCCGAGGACGTGCTGCGGCGGCCGCCCAGCTCGGCCTGGGACCGGCCCGCTACCTCGGCTGTGTGCGTACGGGACCGGATCCGCGGCCTCCTCGACCCTCTCGCGCGCCGGCGCGCTGTAGGGTCTCGGGGACCCAGGAAGGAGAGTCATGGCCAGCGAGAGCTCGTTCGACATCGTCAGCAAGGTCGACCGGCAGGAGGTCGACAACGCCATCAACCAGGCGGCGAAGGAGGTGCACCAGCGGTTCGACTTCAAGGGCACCGACTCGACGATCGCCTGGGCCGGGGAGGCCGTCGTCCTCGAGAGCTCGACGGAGGAGCGCCTCAAAGCAGTGCTCGACGTCCTCTACTCGAAGCTCGCGCGCCGGGGCGTGGACTTCAAGTCGCTGGAGACCGACGAGCCGCGGTCCTCGGGCAAGCGCTGGAAGCAGTCCTGCACGCTGCGCAACGGGATCTCGCAGGAGAACGCGAAGAAGCTCACGAAGCTCATCCGCGACGAGGGCCCGAAGGGCGTCAAGACCCAGATCACCGGCGACGAGGTGCGCGTGACGAGCAAGTCCCGCGACGACCTCCAGGCCGTACAGGCGCTCATCACGAAGCAGGACTTCGACTTCGCCGTGCAGTACGTGAACTACCGCTGAACCAGGGCTACTCCCCGAAGGCCCGTGCGACGTCGGCCTGCGTCACGTCCTCCAACCGTGCGTGCGACCAGTGCGGGCTGCGGTCCTTGTCGACGAGCTGAGCCCGCACGCCCTCGGCGAAGTCCCGGTGGTGGACGAGGTACGTGGCGAGCGTGAGATCCTGGGCGAGGACCTGCTCGACGCTCGACATCGCCTTCGCGCGCTGGAGCGCCTCCCAGGTGACGGCGAGCGACAGCGGGCAGCGGGACCGCAGCACCTCCGCACAGTCCCTCGGGCCGTTCGTGTCCCAGTCCCCGTCGAGCCTCTCGAGGACCTCCATGAGGCTGGGAGCGCCGAAGCAGTCGCCGACCCAGTCCTCGCCGACCACGCCGGCGGCGTCCCCAGTGTCGTTCCTCTGGGCCTGCTCCGGTCCGTCCCACGCGTCTGCGAGCCCCACCCGGATGGCCGTCGAGGCGTCCACGGCGAGACCGGTGAGCGCCATGTAGGCGCCGGCCGCACCGGCACGCGACAGGTACCAGAGCATGCCCACGTCGGGGAACAGGCCGATGCCCGTCTCCGGCATGGCGAGCCGGGAGGTCGTGTCGACGAGGCGCCTCGAGCCGTGCGCGGAGACGCCCAGTCCCCCGCCCATGGTGATGCCGATCATGCGTGCCGCGTACGGCTTGGGGTAGCTCGCGATGAGCGCGTTGAGCCGGTACTCGTGACGGAAGAACGCGTCAGCGCCCGGGTCGCCGGCGAGCGCAAGCTCCCGCAGCGCCCGGACGTCGGCTCCCGAGCACAGGCCCCGGTCGCCCGCACCCGTGAGAAGCACCGACTCGACACGGTCGTCCTCCGCCCAGGCGTCGAGCGTGGCGGCCAGCGTGTCGATCATCGCCGGCGTCAGCGCGTTGATGGCCCGCGGTCGGTTGAGCACGAGACGCCCGACGCCGTCCACGACGTCGACGAGCACCTCATCGGTTCCGGTCAACTGCCCTCGCCTCCGAGACATCCGGCTCCCCGGCCTGAAGGTCCCGCTTGCGGACCCGCTCGTGGTGGACCACCTGCCATGCCAGGGGAACGAGCGCCGCGATGCCGAGTGCGAGGGCGCCGTTGCGCCAGGCCAGGTTCACGGCCGCATAGCTGAGCAGGACCATCGTCGTCCACAGTGCGATCCGCTGGATCCGCTCGGACGGCCTCGTCAACGGGAGGAGCAGCGTGCCCCACAGGACGTACCAGGAGTGGAGCGCGGGCCCCGCGAACGCCACCAGCAGGTACGACCAGCTGAGGAAGAACATCGGCTTCTTGCGCCCCTGGACGACGGCCAGGGCGAGCACGCCGACCACGGCGATGACGATGCCGATCGTACGGGCGAGACGGATCGCGGCGTGCTCGCTCGAGTCCAGCTGGAAGTAGTTGAGCACGAGCTGGATGCCCTGGCCGATGACGGTCGCGGGCGAGACCGTGACGACGAGGCCGGGGACGTTGACGGCGTTGAGCCAGCCGAAGCCCAGACCGCAGGCCAGCGAGACGAGGGCGAACGTCCCGATCGCCAGGAGACAGCTCAGCGCGACCTTTCCGACCGTACGGGCGATCTCCCACCCCTTCCAGGTCGTGAGCGGGTCGACCAGCAGGGGCAGTGCGTACGCCGCGAGGAACGCGGGCTGCTTGATGGCTGCCGCCACGCCGATGACGACGGCACCCGCGATCCAGAGGCGGTTCTTGAGGCCCAGCCAGAGCGCCAGCACGACGAGTCCCATCATGAGCGCGTCGTTGTGGGCACCGCCGACGAAGTCGATGACGAGCAGCGGGTTCAGCGTCGCGAACCACGCGGTGAGCTGGGCGTCCACTCCTCGCCGGTGGGCGATCCGGGGCAGCAGCACGACGATGAGGACGACGCCGACGAGGGCCGGGATCCGCATGAGGACCCCGGACAGGTACGGCTGAAGACCGGACGCGACGACGATGAGCTCCTGGAGGCGGAGGCTCAGGGGGCCGTACGGGGCGGGTGTGTACCGCCAGACCCACGCCACCTGGTCGGCGAAGGCGCCCGGAAGGATGCCCGGGCCGGCCTCGTACGGGCTCACGTCGTTGACGAGCATCCACCCCTGGGCCGCGTAGCTGTACGCGTCGCTGCTGAAGGTCGGCGGTCCTGCCAGCAGCGGGAGCGACCAGATCGCCAGAACCGCCCACCGCTTGACGTCGACGTCGACCGTGGGCCGGAACCGGAACCAGGCGTCCACGAGGAGCCCGATCCCCAGCAGGAGGATGAGCGTGCCGATCACCTTCACCGGCGCGTTGTCGAGGTGCATCGCCCTCAGCGGACCCCACAAGGGAGAGTTCTGCGGCAGGTACGCGGGGGTGAGAGACCCGAGGAGGATGAGGAACGTGCCGAGCATGCCCGTGCGCGTCGGCACCACGCGCCACGCGGCCAGAAGGTCGCCGGCGACCCTCCGTACGCTCGATGTCACCGTCACCTCCCTGTTCGCCCAGCACAGCCTAGGGCCAGCCCCTGGGAACGCGGTGCCCGGAGAGGTCCTCCCCTCGGCCACGCCAGCCTCGCTCGGGGCGCCCGTCAGCGTCCCTCGCGGCGCTCGTCGGCGTCTCTCGCCCGCACTCGCCGGCCTGCCTGCCCTGCGCCCGTCTCTGGGTGACCGCGTCGAGGTCGACGACCCGGGTGACGCCGACCTTCGTCGAGGGGCTGAGCGTCGTGGCTGACCACCACGACCGCGCCCTGGTACGACCGCAGCGCCGTGACGAGCGCCTCGTACGTGGCGACGTCGAGGTTGTTCGTGGGCTCGTCGAGCGGCAGCAGCTGGAGGGCGGGGCCGGCCAGGAGGAGCGCTGCGAGGGTGGCCCGGAACAGCTCGCCGCCCGACCCGCCACGAGCCGGTCGGCCGTACGGCCCGGAAGAGGAGCTTCGCGAGCTGCGACCTGATCTCGCCGATGGGCGACGACGGGCCTGCCGGCGTCGTACGTCGGCGTCGAAGCCGGGCCGTTCACCCGGGCAGGGGCAGGCGGCCGTGTGGTCGGTTCACCATGTTAAGTGGGTAAACAGGATGTTCCCATGGCGGATTGGCCATGAGAACTGACAGCTCGCCTACTTAACATGGTGAACCGACGGGCTCCACGGAGGGGTCGGACACCAGGCCCGACCGTACAGGCGGCGGCGGTACGAGGTGCTCGTCCCAGTCGAGCGCGTCGAAGGGGCACTCCTCGATGCAGATGCCGCAGTACAGGCAGGTCGCGTAGTCGATGGTGAAGGCGTCGAGCACCTGGTGGGTGCGCCGGCGGGCTGTGGGCGGCAGGCCGGGTACGGGCTCGGCGTGCGAGCTCAGGCTGATGCACCAGGCGGGACACTCGACCACGCAGATGAGGCAGCTCGTGCACCGGGAGCGGTCGAGGGCGATCGAGGCGTGTCTGGTAGCGCGGCCGGGGCTCGACGCATCGGCGCTCATCGGCGTCTCCTGCCCGGCGGCGCAACCACGTCGGCAGGGTCCGGCGGTCCCGCGTCCGCCGGCCTGGCCCCCCACACGGCCGGGTCGGGGACGCCAGGCGGGGCCTGGCGGCGGCGTGCGTCCTCCGCGCCGCCGGCATCGGCGGGCCAAGGGGTCACCGCCCGTGCGGCCAGTACGTAGTCCTTCCGCAGCGGCCACCCCCCGGGATGCCCCGGCTGCCCCTGGGCGGGAAGGAGGAGCGGGCGCTCGCCGAGCAGCTCGCCGTCAGGACCGAGGAACCCGACGCCGTACAGCTCGGCGGTCTCCCGCTCGTGCCAGGCGGCGCCCGGGATGATGGTGCTGATGCTGCGCAGCCTGGGCTCGTTCCTCGGCAGCCGGGTCTCGAGCCGTACGCCCGACCCGTCCAGCCGGTCGAGCCGGAGAACGACGCGGAGCTCGTCCGTCTGGCCGATCTCGTCGCAGGCGCTGAGCCAGTCGAAGGCGAGCGATGCGTCGGCGTACAGGCGGGTGACCTCGTCGTACCAGACCTCGCGCTCGACGACGCGCACCTCGTCGCCGGGGGTCGACCGTGCGGGCCCCGACAGGTCAGGTCCCCCGGACCGCTCCCCGGTGGAACCAGGCAGGGTGGGCGCAGCCGGTTCAGCCACCGCGCACCTCCGCGATGACCCTCGCAAGGGCCACCGGCGGCGGAGGGCACCCGGGCACGAAACGGTCGACGTGGACGAGCTGGTCGAGACCTTTGACGACGGAGTACGCGTCCCAGTACGGACCGCCTGCTGCGGGACAGGCACCGAACCCCACGACCGTGGTCGGACCGAGCGCACGCTGGGACTCGACTGCGGCAATCACGTCGTCAGCGAGGGCCGTCGTGATCGTGCCGGAGACGGTGACGACACGGCGTGGCGCGGGTGTCCGCCCGTCCACCTCGACCGCGGTCGCGGGGATGGCCGCCTCGATCTCGAGGCCGCAGCACGCCAGGGGGATGTCGACGAGGACGACGGAGCCGTCCCCGTACCAGTCCCAGCCCCGCAGCACCCCGCCACCTTACCGCCGACGCGCGCGCCGGTTCCGGAGGGAGCCGCCGCCAGGTCCTCTCCCGAGCGCACAAGTCCTCTCCCCGAGCGCACAGGTCCTCTCCCCGAGCGTGGCTCTCCGTCTCGGCGGCGGCCCTGGCTAGCCGGCCTCGGCGGCGAGGAGCATCTCGTCGTGACGCTCGGCTGCGCGGTGGAGCGTGCGCGTCGACGCCAGGGCCACGAGGGCCGCGAGCGCCGCGAAGACGACGACGACGACGAGCCCGCCCCGGTACCCGGCGTCGTCGATCACCGCGCCCGAGACGCTCGACCCGATGGAGGCGCCGATCCCGATGCCCGTGCCCATCCAGGACAGGCCCTCCGTGAGGCGGCCGTACGGGACGAGCCTGCCCACCAGCGTGTTCCCGTTGATGAGCGTGGGCGCGACCGTGGCTCCGACGAGCACACCGATGAGTGCGAGCGCCACGATGGACGAGATGAACGGCAGCGGGGAGGCGAACACGAACAGGAGGACGATCCCGACGAGGAAGCGCCGCGACAGGGGCGAGGACCAGCCGCGCGACCCGTACACGAAGCCGGCCACCCCGGACGCGAGCGAGAACACGGCGAGCACGGCTCCCGAGGCGCTCCGCATGTTCCAGCCGGTCGCGGCGGCGACGACGCTGACGTCGATCGAGCCGAACACGCAGCCGATGAGCAGGTTGACGGCGATGACCGGCCCGACGCCCGGGACGAGCAGGATGAGCCTTCTCCAGAACGGCGGTCGCTCGACGCCCGGATCGTGCGGTACGGAAGGCGGCTCGGTCGAGCGCTGCGAGTAGAAGAGCTGTGCGCCCAGCAGGCCGAGCAGGATGGGGGCGACGAGCGCGGCGGCCGGGTGGACCTGCGTCGACAGGGCCGTCGCCGCCACCGGCCCGACGACGAACGTGAGCTCGTCGAGGGTGGACTCCAGCGCATACGCGGTGTGGAGCTGCGCGGGGTTCGTGATGACGTGGTTCCAGCGGGCCCTCACGAGGGCACCCGGCGAGCCGCCGCTGAGACCGCTGACGACCGCCGGCGGGAACAGCGTCCAGGCCGGGAGCGCCCAGAGGGCGAAGACGACGACGAGGCCGAGCGAGACGGCCGACACGAGGATCGCCGGGAGCATGACACGCCGCTGTCCGTACCGGTCGACGAGGTTCGACAGGACCGCGGTTCCGACCGCCCACGAGACGCCGTTCGCGGCGGCGAGCGCTCCGGCAAGCCCATAGCTGCCGTAGAGGGCCGAGACCATGAGAACGGTCCCGATGCCCATCATCGCCCCGCCTGCGCGCGCGAGGAGCCCTGCGGCGCTGAACTTCCACGCGCCCGGAATGGTCAGGATCTCCCGGTACGAGCGCACCGTACGAGTCTTTCACAGGCGTACTCGGCGGCGCCTTCGACTTTGTGCGCACCTCCCGCGTGCCACCGTGTGGGAGAGCGCTTCGAGGTTCTCGCGGCGCGACTAGTGTGGTGCGTCGGTACCGATATGAGACATCCGCGACGAGGGGACCTGATGACCGAGGTACGAACGCTGGACCACGTGGTGATCCGGTTCGCGGGCGACTCGGGCGACGGCATGCAGCTGACCGGCGACCGGTTCACGTCGGAGACCGCCAACTTCGGCAACGACATCGCCACGCTGCCGAACTTCCCGGCCGAGATCCGCGCGCCAGCCGGCACCCTGCCGGGTGTCTCCAGCTTCCAGCTCCACTTCGCCGACCGCGACATCTCCACTCCGGGAGACAAGCCTGAGGTCCTCGTGGCCATGAACCCCGCGGCCCTCAAGGTGAACCTCCCCGACCTGCGGCTCGGGGGCATGGTCATCGTCGACACGGCCGACTTCACCGAGCGGAACCTGTCGCGGATCGGCTACGAGAGCAACCCCCTCACCGACGGGTCGCTCGACGCGTACCAGGTCGTCGCGCTCGACCTCACCGCGCTCGCCGTCGCCGCGGTCAAGGGCTTCGGCCTCGGCCGCAAGGACGCGTCGCGCACCAAGAACATGTTCGCGCTCGGCCTTCTCACGTGGCTGTACGGGCGTCCGGTGGAGGGCACCGAGCAGTTCCTCAGCCGCCGGTTCGCCTCCCGTCCCGAGATCCGCGACTCCAACCTCGCGGCCTTCCGGGCGGGACACGCGTACGGCGAGACGACCGAGACGTTCGCCGCGCGGTACGAGGTGCCGCCCGCCCCGATGCCTGCCGGCGAGTACCGGCAGATCAACGGCAACATCGCCACCGCGTACGGCCTCATGGTCGCTGCGAGGAAGGCCGGGATGCCGCTCTTCCTCGGCAGCTACCCGATCACGCCCGCGTCCGACATCCTCCACGAGCTCAGCAAGCACAAGGGCCAGGGCGTCATGACGTTCCAGGCGGAGGACGAGATCGCCGGTGTCGCGGCCGCGCTCGGCGCCTCGTACGGCGGCCACCTCGGCGTCACCACCACCTCAGGGCCGGGTCTCGCGCTCAAGATGGAGGCCATCGGGCTCGGCGTCATGACGGAGCTGCCGCTCGTCGTCGTGGACGTCCAGCGCGCCGGTCCGTCCACCGGTCTGCCGACCAAGACCGAGCAGGCCGACCTGCTGCAGGCCGTGTACGGCCGCAACGGGGAGTCGCCCGTCGTCGTCCTCGCCCCGCGCTCCCCCGGCGACTGCTTCACGACCGCGGTCGAGGCGGCACGGATCGCCGTCACGTACCGGACCCCCGTCATCGTGCTGTCCGACGGGTACGTGGCCAACGGCTCGGAGCCGTGGCATGTGCCGGACATCGCCTCGATCCCGCCGATCGAGGCGGGCTTCGCCACCGAGACCAACGCGCAGAGCGCCTCCGGGGAGGCGCGCCACCACCCGTACCTGCGCGATCCCGAGACGAAGGCCCGCGCCTGGGCCCTCCCCGGCACGCCGGGGCTCGAGCACCGCATCGGCGGCCTCGAGAAGTCGGACTCGGGCATGATCTCCTACGACCCCGAGAACCACGACCGCATGGTGGCCCTCCGCCGCGCCAAGATCGACGGCGTCGTGCGCGACATCCCCGACGTCCAGGTCGACGACCCCAGCGGTGAGGCCAAGGTGCTGCTGCTCGGGTGGGGCTCGACGTACGGTCCGGTGCGGGCCGCAGCCGCGGCCATCCGGGCGCAGGGGCATGCGGTGGCCCGCGCCCACCTCAGGCACCTCAACCCGTTCCCGGCCAACCTCGGGGAGGTGCTTCGCGGGTACGACCGCGTGCTCGTGCCCGAGATGAACCTGGGGCAGCTGGCCACCATGCTGCGGGCCCGCTACCTCGTCGACGTCCAGAGCTACTCGCGCGTCCGCGGCCTGCCCATCTCGAGCTCCGAGCTCGCCGCCGACGTCATCACGATGATCCAGGAGCTGTCCGCATGACCGACACCCACGTGACCTCCGGCTCGGGCCTGGCCGGAGTCCCGCTGGCCCTCACCCCGCTGAACCGCAAGGACGTCGTGAGCGACGCGGAGGTGCGCTGGTGCCCCGGCTGCGGCGACTACGCAGTGCTCGCGACGTTCCAGGGCGTCCTTCCCGAGCTCGGCATCGCCCGCGAGAACACCGTCATCGTCTCGGGCATCGGCTGCTCGTCGCGGTTCCCGTACTACGTCGACACCTACGGCGTGCACTCGATCCACGGGCGCGCGCCCGCGGTCGCGACCGGCCTGGCGATGACGCGCCCCGACCTCGCCGTGTTCGTCGTGACGGGCGACGGAGACGCCCTGTCGATCGGCGGCAACCACCTCATCCATGCGCTGCGGCGCAATCTCAACATCACGATCCTGCTGTTCAACAACCGGATCTACGGCCTCACGAAGGGCCAGTTCTCGCCCACCTCCGAGCAGGGGAAGGTCACCAAGTCCTCGCCCATGGGCACGCTCGCGGTGCCGTTCAACCCCCTGTCGCTCGCGATCGGCGCCGAGGCGACGTTCGTGGCGCGCGCCATCGACTCCGACCGGGCGGGGCTCAGCGAGGTGCTCACGGCTGCCGCGAAGCACCGGGGAGCGTCGTTCGTCGAGATCTACCAGAACTGCCCGATCTTCAACGACGGCGCGTACGAGGCCGTCAAGGGCAAGGCGGCGGGCGACTCGATCATCCGGCTCGTCCACGGGGAGCCCGTGACGTTCGCCGGTGGCACGAGGGGCGTGCTGCGCGACGGCTCGACGGGCGAGCTCATCATCGTCGACGTCGAGGAGGTGGGTCTCGACTCGCTCCTCGTCCACGACGCGCACCGCGAGGACCCTTCGCTCGCGTTCGCCCTGTCCCGCCTCACCGATGCCGGTGAGCTGAGACGGGCGCCGATCGGCATCTTCCGCGACGTGGAGAGACCGGCGTACGACGACCTGGCCCGGCAGCAGATCGAGACAGCCGGCCGGCCGGAAGACCCGGACGCCGCGTTGCAGGCACTCCTTCGAGGCGCGGAGACCTGGACCGTCCTGTGACCCAGCCCACGTCACCCCCCACACCCGTCCATACCGGCTCGTCGACGGAGACCGCCACCTCGGACCCCGAGCCGGACGACGTGTGGGGCGTGACGCGGCTGACCCCGCCGCCGGCCGGCGCCACAGCCGAACCGTCCCGCGACACCACCCCTGGCCCCGTCACGCCGGGGACGGAGGATGGCGACGACGACGTCTGGGGCCGTACCCACCTCGCCGCCCCGCCGGTGGGCGAAGCTGCCGAAACGCCGGCGGCATGGCCCGAGCCCGGCCCCGGATGGAAGCCGGAAGCGGTGCCGGAGCATCCCACCGCGTTCTCGCCACCCGAGGAGCGGGGAACCCTCCCCGCAGCGGAGGTGCCGGCCCAGATCACCACCCTCGTCGTCCCCAAGCCAGTGCGCGGGCTCCCCGTGGACCAGCCTGAGGCCGGTCGTTTCGCCGCCCCGGCGGAACCCGAGGTCAGGGTCGGGCGACGCCCGCGGCCGCTGTTCCTGGTGCTCGGAGTCGCTCTCGCCGTCGTGGCGGGCTTCGTGGCCTACGGCGCGTGGGACTCCAACCGGCCCGTGAGCGTGCCGACCGACATCATCGTGCCCTCGTCCGCACAGGCGTCCGCCCCGAAGGTCGCACGCGGGGACCTTGCCGTGAAGGGCTACCTCACGGCGCTCGCCGCAGGCGACATCGACACCGCCCTCTCGTACGGGCCGGTCGGCGGCGGCAGCCGCGCTCTGCTCGTACCGGCCGCGCTCCAGGCGTCTCTGGCGGCGGCTCCGATCACGAACATCAACGTGACACCCGCCGACGCGACCGCCAGCACGATCCACGCCTCGTACCAGCTGGGCACCCAGGCCGTGGTGAGCTACTACAAGGTCGTGAAGTCCGACGACGGCAACTGGCAGCTCGCCTCCAGCACCACGACCGTACGGCTGAGCGCGGCGCGCAGCGACCGGGTCCCGCTCATCGTCAACGGCGAGAGGGTCGGTCCCGTCGTCGAGCTCGAGCTCGTCCCGGGCACGTACACGATGACCACCGGGCTGCCCTACCTCGCGTACCAGTCCTCGACGAAGATCACCGTCCCCGACCTCGCCTACGCCAAGCCCATCTCGGACCTCCCCGTCGAGGTGACCTCCGCGGGCAAGGACGCGCTGGTGGCGGCAACACAGGCCTCGCTGGCAGCCTGCCTGGACTACCAGCAGCTGAGCCCGCCGAACTGTCCCATGAACGAGCACAGCCTCCGACCCGTCATCGCGTCGACGATCAAGCGGGAGCTCGTCGTCGCCGACCCGGTCAGCGGAGCGCAGTGGGTCGCCGACGCCGCCGACGCGGCCGTCGCCAGCGCGCTCATCCCGGTCCACTACAGGTTCTCGGCCTCGTTCGACGCGAACACCACGACGAGCGGGACGGACTACAACCAGTCCTGGACAGCCCGTGCGGATGCGACCAAGCCCGTGCTGAGCATCGAGTGGGGCCACTGAACGGGCGTGCCTGCACGGTGCGCACGCTCGTCGGCCGTACGGGGGCACCTGTTCCGGGTCGCTAGCATGGCGCGGTGACCCAAGCACTCGACCCCACGCAGTTCGACACGTCCGTCCGGATCGCCGACGACCTGTACCGCCATGTCAACGGACGGTGGCTCGAGACCGAGCCGATCCCCGACGACAAGCCGATGACCGGTGCGTTCGTACGGCTGCGTGACGACTCGGAGGCCGAGGTCCACGCCATCTGCGAGGAGCTCGCGGCGGCTGAGCCGTCGACCTTGACCGAGGAGCAGGCCAAGATCGCCACCCTGTACGGCGACTTCATGAACGCCGACCGCGTCGAGGAGCTCGACGCCGCACCGCTGGCGCCCCTGCTTCAGCGCATCGACGGGATCGACTCGGTGGCCGCCCTGCAGTCGTACTTCGGCTGGGCCGTGCGGTACGGCGTCACCTCGCTGTGGGGCTGCGACGTCGAGGCCGACCCGGGCGACCCGCAGCAGTACGTGTTCTTCGTCGCCCAGGACGGCCTGGGCCTGCCGGACGAGTCGTACTACCGCGAGGAGCAGCACGCCGAGATCCTCGCCGAGTACGGGCGTCACGTCGCGCGGACCCTGGCGCTCGCCGGGATCGAGGACGCCGAGCGTCAGGCCGAGGACGTCGTCGCCCTCGAGAAGGCGGTCGCGGCGTGCCACTGGGACCGGGTACGGACCCGCGACCTGCGCCAGATGTACAACCCCCGTACGGTCGCCGAGCTCGCTGAGGAGGCCCCCGGCTTCGGCTGGGACTTCGTCCTCGACGGCGCCTCCGTGCGCGGCCTCGGGCTCGTCGTCGACTGCCAGCCCTCGTTCTTCGTCGATGTCGCTCCCCTTCTGGCCGACGAGCGCCTCGGGCAGTGGCGGGCGTGGGCTCGCTTCCACGCCATCTCCGGCACGAGCCCGTACCTGTCCAGCCGCTTCGTCGAGGAGCGGTTCGGCTTCTACGAGCGCACGCTCCAGGGGACGCCGCAGCTGCGCGAGCGCTGGAAGCGGGGAGTCGCCCTCGCCGAGAGGGCGCTCGGTGAGGCGATCGGGAAGATCTACGTGGAGCGGCGCTTCAGCGCAGGCGCGAAGGAGCGCATGGACGAGCTCGTCGCGAACCTCATCGAGGCGTACCGCACGTCGATCAGCGACCTGGCGTGGATGACGCCGGAGACGAAGGCCGAGGCAATGGTCAAGCTCGCGGCGTTCCGGCCGAAGATCGGGTACCCGACCGTGTGGCGCGACTACTCGGCCCTCTCGATCGTCCCCGGCGATCTCGTCGGCAACGTCGAGCGGGTCTCGGCGTTCGAGCTGGACTATGCCCTGAGCAAGCTCGGCGGTCCGATGAACCCGGACGAGTGGCAGATGTACCCGCAGACCGTCAACGCGTACTACCACCCGCTCCGCAACGAGATCGTGTTCCCAGCGGCCATCCTGCAGCCGCCCTTCTTCGCACCCCACGCCGACGACGCCGTGAACTACGGGGCGATCGGGGCCGTCATCGGCCACGAGATCGGGCACGGCTTCGACGACCAGGGGTCCACGTGCGACGGCGAGGGCAGGCTGCGGAACTGGTGGACCGATGAGGACCGGGCAGCGTTCGAGGAGCGTACGGGTGCGCTCATCGGCCAGTACAACGCGCTCTCCCCCGTCCAGGCCCCCGGCCACTTCGTGAACGGGGAGCTCACCATCGGCGAGAACATCGGCGACCTGGGCGGTCTCGGCATCGCGATCAAGGCCTGGCGGCTCGCCGGGGGCGAGGACGACCCGCCGGTCGACGGTCTCACCGGGCTGCAGAGGCTGTTCGTCAGCTGGGCCACGGTGTGGCAGACGAAGTCACGGGACGCGCTGGTGCTCCAGCGGCTCGCGACCGACCCCCACTCGCCGCCGGAGTTCCGCTGCAACCAGATCGTCCGCAACATTGACGACTTCTACACCGCGTTCGGTGTCGTCGAGTCGGATGCCCTGTGGCTGCCGCGGCAGGAGCGCGTCAGCATCTGGTGACACCGCGGGCCTGACACGAGCGGGCCAGGGCCGGAGTGCCTTGCCCCGCGTACGGGCCGTCCCGGGTCACGCCGGCCAGACCCCGGAGACACGGGCATGCCCCACTCGGTGTCGTAGTACTCGCGCAAGAGCGGGTCGGACGTGCCCCACGTCCGGGCGAGGCCGTCCAGACCGATCTCGAGGTCGGGCGAGACAGCCACGCGCTCAGGCCGACCGGGTCACGACCGTGTCGCAGAGCGCCTCGAGACCCCGCTTCGCGGGTCCCTCGGGAAGGCCTGCCAGGTACGAGCGGGCGACCTCCGCTCGCCGCAGGACCTCATCCCTGGTGTCCGAGATGACCCAGTGGGCCCGCAGCAGCGGCAGGGCTCGGCGCACCTCGGCCTCCTCCAGGGGATGGGAGACCAGCGCCGCGAGCTCGGCATCCGCAGGGTCCGTCGACGCAGCGAGCCTGAGCGTCGCCAGTGTCTGTACGCCCTCGCGGAGGTCCGTACCGGGAGTCTTGCCGGTCGTGTCGCTCGTGATGTCGATCAGGTCGTCGGACAGCTGGAACACGACCCCGATCTCCTCGCCGAACCGCGTCAGCGCATCGAGGGCGTCCTCCTCCAGCCCGGCGACCATTCCCCCGAAGCGAGCGGACGTGGCGATGAGCGACCCCGTCTTGTCCGCCACGACGGAGAGGTGGTGCTCGACGGGCGCGGCCCCACGGGGCCCGAGCAGCTCCGCGATCTGGCCCTGGACGAGCCGGGCGAACGTGTCGGCCTGGACGGCGACGAAGTCCGTACCCAGCGTCGCGACCACGCTCGACGCCCGGGAGAACAGGAAGTCGCCCACCATGATCGCCACGGAGTTGTCGTACACTGCGTTCGCGCTAGGCGCGCTCCGCCTCAGCTCGGCGGAGTCCATGACGTCGTCGTGGTAGAGCGACGCGACGTGCGTGAGCTCCACGACCAGCGCAGCCTTGATGACGCTCTCCGCGTCGACCTCACGACCGAGGTCCCGCCCGATCCCCGCGGCGAGAGCGACGAGCATGGGCCGGAACCTCTTGCCGCCGGCCCTCGTGATATGCCGGGCGACCTCGGTGACGAACTCGCTCCGCGCGCTCGCCGCCTCCAGCAGCCGGTCCTCCGTGATCGCGAGCAGGTCCTTGACCCACTCGGACAGCGCCTCGTCGGCCGCCTCCGGGTCCACCGTCACCTCAGCAGCTGCGAAGCCGACGCCGCCAGATCCACGACCCATCCCGGCAGGATACCCAGGAGCACCGACATCACGGCGCCTACGGCGATGACGGCGGTGGTACCGAGGCCCGGCATGGCCACGTGCACGTCCTTGAGGGCCGGGTCTGGCTCGGTGAAGAACATGATGGCGACCACGCGCAGGTAGAAGTACGCCGCGACAAGGCTGAGGAGCACGGCGACGAGGACCAGCCACCAGTAGCCGCCACGCCACGCGGCGCTGAACACGGCCCACTTGCCGATGAAGCCCGCTGTCGGGGGGATGCCCGCGAAGCTCAGCATGAACAGCGTCATCGCGCCGCCGATCCACGGATGCCCGCGTCCGATTCCCTGCCAGGCGGCGAGGTCGTTCCGCTCGCCGGCCAGGCCGCGGACCATCATGACGATGCCGAACGCGCCGAGGGTCGCGAAGCCGTACGCAGCCATGTAGACGACGATTGCCGCTGCGCTGCCGACCTGGCCGACCGGGAGGCCGGTCGTCGCCGTCGACGCCCCGACCACCGCGGTCAGCAGAAAGCCGGCATGGGTGACCGAGGAGTACGCGAGCAGGCGCTTGATGTCCTTCGAGACGATCGCCAGCACCGCGCCGACGAGCATCGTGAGGACCGAGATCCCGGCGACGACCGGCTGCCACTCCCAGCGGCTGCCGCCGAGCGCGACGAACAGGAGGCGCAGCAGCGCGCCGATCGCGGCGAGCTTGGTGCAGACGGCCATGAACGCCGTGACGGGGGTCGGAGCGCCCTGGTAGACGTCCGGCGTCCAGGAGTGGAACGGGACGGCGCCGAGCTTGAACAGCAGGCCCACCATGAGCAGGACCATGCCCGTCACGAGCAGGGTGTCGTGCTCACTCGGGGACGCGATGGCCGCGTCGATGGCGGCGAACGTGAACGACCCCGAGTAGCCGTACAGCAGGGCGGCGCCGAACAGGAAGATCGCGCTGGAAAGGGCGCCCAGGAGGAAGTACTTGAGGGCGGCCTCGTGGCTGAGCAGGCGACGGTACCGGGCCAGTCCGCTCAGCAGGTAGAGCGGAAGCGACAGGATCTCGAGCGCCACGAACATCGTGAGGAGGTCGTTGGCGGCCGGGAACAGCAGCATGCCGGTCACGGCGAAGAGCAGGAGCGGGAAGACCTCGGTGTGCTCGACGCGGGCGGCCGCGGCGTCGCGCTCGAGCGTCGAGTTGGGGACCGCGGCGGCCATCGGCGTGAAGCTCGTCACTCCAGAGCCCAGCCTGCGCTCCGCGAAGAGCAGCGCCGAGAGCAGAGCGAAGACAAGGATGAGCAGCCAGATCATCTGGGTCGGGCCGTCGACGGACAGGGCGCCCATGGCACCGACTGTGCGCCATTCCGGACCCCAGGTCCGCCACAGCACGACGAGCGCGGCCGCGAGGGACACGCCGGTGACGATGAGCTGGCCCTCGTCGCGCAGGTGCCGCGGCACGAGTCCCTCGATGAGCACGCCGAGGCAGGCGCCGACGAAGACGATGAGCACCGGTCCAAGCAGGCGGTACTCGATCGTCGGTGCGGCGATCTCCAGAAGGGTGGTCATCGTCTACCTTCCTTGCCCCACGGTCGGGGCCGGGTCGCTGACGTTCAGCGTCGTCATGGACTGCTTCGCCGTCTGGTCGGTGATGTCGAGCACCGGCTTGGGGAAGAAGCCGAGCACCAGCAGCGCCAGGATCACGGGGGCCAGCGCG
>JAJZQV010000163.1 GCA_021803025.1 Actinomycetes bacterium
GATCGGGACACCCACCATGGGTGTTCCGGTGCCGATGGCGAACGGCCATAGCCCGCAAACCTGCACGGTTGTGCCGCGCCACTCGGCCGGTGCCTGCACGTAGTTCGACGCCCCACGCCCACGACCGGGCCAGCCCCGCGGTGAGGGGCGCTGGGCTCGGACCGGCGGCGCGCTGGCGGGGTTCACAGCTTGCCCCGCATCTGTTCGGGCACCCGCAGGTGCTTGCTCAAGATCAGCCCCAGAGGCAGCGCGGCAGCAAACGCCGAGTCCTGGGACCCGTAGACCGGGCGAAGGCGCAGCCGCGCCGTGGCCGACAGGTTGTCGATCGCCGCACGGGCGTCGGCCTCCTGGTCGCGACCGAGCACGGTCGCTGTGACCAGGAGGCCGAAGTTCACCAGCCCCGCACCGGAGGCCTCCTCGCTTGCCGTTGCCGCTGCGGCCCGCACCGCAAACACGTCCCGGGCGGTCGGCTTGTTGGTCGAGGTGCTGGCGAACTCCGCTGCGCGAAGGTCCGCCTCCACCAGCCCCGCAGCCTTCGCCGGGCTGATCGGGCGATACAGCAAGGTGACCCTCTTGCGAGCAATCTCGCGGTGGGGCGCCAGCAGCCGGGCGAGCACACCGCACTGGACCACCCCGCGCGGTGCGTCGGTCATCGACCACGTCACCGAGTACGCGGAGTCGTGGCGGTACCCGCCCCACGATGCCTCGCACGCGGTGGGCCCGACGTCAGGCCACGACAGCTCGGGAACGTCCCCTGCCGCGTGCGCTTCGTCGATCAGGGGCGCCACGGCGGGATCGTAGGCGACCCGGATCGTCTCGCAGAGGTCCTGGGCTGACAGCGGGCGCGCCACCCCGGCGCCCGTGGACTGCAACGTCTGGGTCAAGCCCGGTATCCGCGAACCGAGCTCGCGACCCATCTCCCCTGGGGAGCGCTTCGCCGCGGCGAACGTCACCGCCACGTACGCCTTGACCGTCGAAGAACCCACCGGGTACTGCTCGACAGTCTGGGCAAGCATCACCCGCGCAAACTCCGGTGCGTTCGGGTCAAGGTTCGCCGCGACCTCGCGGCGAAGACGCGTGCCCGAGTCCGGCGCCGTCTCGATTGTCACTGTCGCCGCCTCGACGCCGGGCTCATCTCCAAGATTGGCAAGCCAGTGACCCCAGTCCGCCACCCAGAGGTTGATCTGCTCCTGGTCGACCAGCCCAGCGCCGTCCGGGTCCGTACCGAACACGATCGAGTACGTGGCTGCGGCCGGCGTGTGTACAAGCGCGAAGCGGCGCCCGTAGGAGTCGGCGTGCTCGCTCAAGCGGGTCGCAGACGCCAAGCCTGGCAGCTGGTACGTGCCCCACAGCCCGCGCCCCAGCGGGCCCGACCGGTACAGGTGTGTTCCTGCCGACCGGGCCGACCACCAGGCCACGCGCGTGCTTGTCCTAGACAGAACACTCAGCCCATGGCGGTCCTTCGACAGCAGCACGAGCAGGACCAGGCCCAGAACAACCGCAACGACGAACGCGGCGAGCAGCCCGCGGACCATCATCGTGAAGATGACGACCAGGAGACCGACAACCAGGCCAGCGGTCCCGACCGAGCCCAGACCGATCAGTCCGGGCGACGTCGGGCGCCGCCAATTGCCATACGTGCGCTGAGCTCTGATGCCGGGCGTGTCAGTTGCCGCCACTTGGACCATCTCCTTCACCCGTCGCCTGCGAACCGACGGCGCCCGCAGCGCCAGCCGCCGCCTGACCTGCCTTGCGAGCTCCGCCCAGAGCCGCGCCCGCCGCGATCCCGACCGGACCCCCAGCCGCGCCCGCCGCTGCGCCACCAGTCGCTGCGCCGCCTGACGCCCCAGCCCCAGATGCGGCGCCGCCGCCCGCCGTGGCGCCGGCACCCTTGGCGCCCGAGGTACTGGTCGCCGACGGAGAGCTCCCAGCACCACTGCCCGTCGCGCTCGACGGGCTCCCCGACATGCCGTTCGCGCCGGCCTGCCCTGCGCCGCCGCCCCCGCCTGCCCCGGACGCGCCGCGTCCGAGGCCGCTGGCCCCGGACGGCAGTGCCGACAGCCCCGCAAGGGCCACGGCCCCGCCGGCGCCTCCGGCCGCCAGTGACCCCACCATCGGTGTGACGAACCGCATCAGCGCCGGCATCGCGACCAGCGCGACGATCATCAGGAGCAGGCCTGTGAGCACCGCCAGGAGCCCTGAGCCGTCATCGGCGAAGACCTTGGTGCCGGCGAGCTGGAACGCCGCGGCGTACACGATCGCCGCTGCTGGCTTGTAGAGGATGAATGCCACCAGCCACGACACGGACTTCTTGAACCACGCCTTGCCCATCTCGGTGTTGGTCGCCGACGCCGCCAGAGGCAAGATCCCCGCCAGGATGACGAGCATCCCGCCGCGGGCGACCATCAGGACGATCTGGATGACGCTCGCGATGATCGCGACCAGGCCAAGGATGATGATCAGAAGCGGCCCGAGGTTGCCTGAGGACCCGCCCGTCAGCGCGAGCAGGCCCGCGATGTTCTGCCCAAAGCACCCCCCGGTGCCCGTCACGTCGCACTTGAGCGACCCGTTGATGATCCACACCGAGAACGAGTCCGCAGCCCCAACCAGCAGACCGATGATCGTCACCCCGGCCCCGGCCACGACGATGAGCGTCACCAGGCTGCGCAGCAGGTCCTTTCCCGGGTCGGCGCGTTGCTCGAACGCCATGCGGGCACCGCCAACGATGACGGAGAGGATCGCTCCGGCGCCCATGTACCACCACAGCGAGGACTGTAGGAAGGCCACCGCGCCGCCAGCGCCTTGCGGACCGTCGGGTAGCAGCGTCGAGACCATCGAGGACGCACCGGAAACCAGCACGACGGCCCCCAGGATCAGTCCCGTACGACCGACAGCCGCGAACCCCTCACCGGCGCGCATCTTCATCATGACCCGCGCAGCGAGAAGCACCAGCGAGACGACCGCGATGACCAGCGCTATCCACTTCACGTAGCCCAGCACGGTCATGAGCTCGCCCGACCCCGGGGCCGACTCACCAGCCTTCACCGGCGACGAACCCCCGGTGCCCGTGAGGTTCGGCGTCCCGATGTTGATCCAGATCGTGCCGAGAGACGCGGCAACCTTGCCATACGCCTCCATCACAGCGTTCGCCAAGTTGGTGATCGCTTCGCCTGCCGCGCTCGAGGCCACGGCGCCAACATGACAGCTGACGTCGAAGATGCCACAGTTCGCCATTGCCGATCACGCTCCCCAGGAGACGTAGCCAGCCAGATCCGGGATTGAGGCGATGTCCAGGGGCTTGGCAACGTCTGCGCTGATCTTCCAGTCGCCGCCCTGCCAGACGAGCATGTAGACGCCGGAGACCGTGACGGTGCCCGTGCTTGCAGCACCGCGAACCGCAAGGTCAACCTCTGCGGTCTTGCCGTCGTAGCTCAGGAGGCGAAAGCCGGCGATCCCCATTCGGGAGCCGCCGCTGCTGGAGGACGTCCACGCTTCTGCGAGGAGTTGCGCACGGAATGGGCCCTCTCCGAGTGCGTACTTCACCCAGTCGGCAGAGACAGTCGGATCGCTTCCCTGCGCAAGCGCATTCGCGGCCGCGAAGACCGCGCCTGCGGGCGTGTGCTGGAAGCAGTAGCGGACACCGTTGGCGTCTGTCTTGCCTGGTCCGTAGGTGTCTGAGGTCGGGTACGCGGTCGTGCCTTCGTAGGCCCAGGTTGCCGCCGGCGCTTTGGACAGGGTGCCGGTCGTGACGGTTCCCGAGAGACCGCACACGCTTGCTTCCGCGGCGCCTGTGCTCGGCGATGGGGTGCTTGGGGCTGCGGTCGGGCGACCCGACGCGGCTGGCGGTGACGCGGTGGTCTTGCCGGCGGTCATGGCGTGGACGGCGAGGACCGCGCCGAGGACCAGGACCAGGCCGACGACGATCGCGGCCCAGACGAAGGCTGGGCGCGTGAATGGGCTCTGCTCGGTGTCGTCGGTCGACATTCGGGTGCCCGACTCAGGCGCTAGCGATGGCGCCGACGAGCCCTGAGGATGCGCCCACGAGGATGACGGCGATCAGCACGATGCCGATCTGCTTGCCGTGC
>JAJZQV010000048.1 GCA_021803025.1 Actinomycetes bacterium
GCTCGGTCCGGTTGGTCGTTCCTGTCGGTCACCCCTTTCCAGGAGAGGACCTATGCGCTCCAGGAGAGGACCTATGCGCTCGAGGACGTCTGCTCCGACATTCGAGAGGCCAGTTCGTGCTGCGACACGCCGTACCGGCCGCGCGTGTCGTGCCCTTTCGATGAGGGAGGGGGCGAGTTCGTACCCCGCTTGACTCGCCGAGGCAGCCTCCCCTACGCTTGGAAAGCGCATTCCATGACGAAGGAGTCAGTCTTGACCAGAACCCTGCGGGTCGCGATGAACGGGATCACGGGCCGTATGGGCTACCGGCAGCATCTCGTACGGTCGATCCTTCCCATCCGTGACCAGGGCGGCGTCACCCTGGAGGACGGCACCTCCGTACAGGTCGAGCCCGTCCTCGTGGGTCGCAACGGGGCACGGCTTCGTGAGATCGCCGCGGAGCACGGCGTCGAGCACATCTCGACCGACACCGACGGCTGCATGACGGCCGACGACATCGACGTCTACTTCGACGCCCAGGCCACCACGCGCCGGTTCACGGCGCTCAGCAGCGCGATCGCCGCGGGCAAGCACATCTTCACCGAGAAGCCGACCGCCGAGACGCTCCACCAGGCGATCGAGCTCGCCCGGCTGGCGAAGCAGGCGGGGATCATCGACGGTGTCGTGCACGACAAGCTGTACCTGCCCGGGCTCGTGAAGCTGCGTCAGCTCATCGACGAGGGCTTCTTCGGGCGCATCCTGTCGATGCGCGGCGAGTTCGGCTACTGGGTCTGGGAGGGCACGGACGTGCCGGCGCAGCGCCCGAGCTGGAACTACCGCGCCGAGGACGGCGGCGGCATGACGACCGACATGTACCCGCACTGGAACTACGTCATCGAGGGCCTGCTCGGCACGATCACGAGCGTCTACACGCAGACCACGACGCACATCCCCGAGAGGGTCGACGAGCACGGCGCCACGTACAAGGCGACGGCCGACGACGCCGCGTACGGCATCTTCGAGGTCAGCTCGCCCAAGGGCGAGCCGGTCATCGTGCAGCTCAACTCCAGCTGGGACGTGCGCGTGCACCGCAAGGAGCTCGTCGAGTTCCAGATCGACGGCACCCTCGGCTCGGCCGTGGCGGGGCTGCGCAGCTGCGTGACGCAGTCGCGCGCGGACACGCCGACGCCGACGTGGAACCCCGACCTCCCGGACCCCAACGACTACCTCTCGCAGTGGAACGACGTCACGGACACGGACCTCGAGAACGGGTTCAAGCTGCAGTGGGAGGAGTTCCTCCGTGACGTGGCCGCCGGCCGGAAGCACCGGTACGACCTGCTGTCGGGAGCTCGGGGGGTCCAGCTCGCCGAGCTCGGCATGCGGTCGTCGGCTGAGGGTCGCCGCCTCGACGTGCCGGAGATCGTGCTGTGACCGACCTGGGCCGGCTGAGCCTCAACACGGCGACCTGCAAGCCGTACACGCTGGCCGAGTGCGTCGCGGCGGCGAAGGGCGCGGGTCTGGGAGCGGTCGGCCCCTGGCGGGACCGCGTCCAGGAGGTGGGCACCGAGACGGCCGCACGCCTCATCACCGACGCAGGGCTGCGCGTCTCGACGCTCTGCCGGGGCGGCTTCATCACCGCGCGCGACGACGCCACCGCCGAGAAGGCGCTCGCCGACAACCTCGGCGCCATCGACGAGGCGGCCGCCCTGGGCAGCCGCGAGCTGGTCATGGTCGTCGGAGGACTGCCCGCCGCGTACGGGCTCATGGACATGCCGCACCGGCCTGAGGACGCAGCCGACAAGGACCTCGTCGCCGCGCGCCAGCGGGTGGCGGACCGCATCGGCCAGCTCGTGCCATACGCCTCCGACAAGGGGGTACGGCTGGCGCTTGAGCCGATGAACCCCCTGTTCACCGCCGACAGGGGCGTGCTCACCACGATCGGGCAGTCGCTCGACGTGGCCGCCGACCACCCGGCGGAGGCAGTCGGCGTGGTCGTCGACACGTACCACGTCTGGTGGGACCCCGACCTCGAGGCGAGCATCGCGCGTGCCGGCCGCGAGGGCCGCATCTCGTCGTACCAGATCTGCGACTGGACGCTCCCCCTCGCCGCCAACACGCTCAACTCGCGCGGCTTCCCGGGAGACGGCTACATCGACTTCCCGACGATCACGCGCTGGGTGGCCGAGGCCGGCTACACGGGCGACATTGAGGTCGAGATCTTCAACGAGTCGATCTGGGCGATGCCTGCCGAGGAGACTGTACGGACGTTCGCGGACCGCTACGCCGACCTCGTCCTGCCGTATCTCTGAGGACGGACTGGCGACCGACCCCGCGGCCACTCGTCATGCAGGGCGCACCCGGCGCCCGATCGTAGCCGGGCCAGATCGCGTCGCGTCGATCGCCGCAGGTCGACTTCCGCGAGTTGGTGGTTATGGGCGGCGGCTCAGTGAGCTCCTCCGGTGACTTCCGCGAGATGGTGGTTATGGAGGGCTCCAGAGAGCTGAGAACCACCAGGTCACGGAAGTCAACGCACGGAAGGCCGGCCGCGGCGGCCAGAACCACGAGAACACGGAAGTCAGCACCCGCCTGCTGGACCGGCTGGCCCGAAAGGTCTGGCCGCCCGACGGGAACGGGGTGTCGGCCCTACCTGCCGGAGCCCGTCAGGCCGCCCCGTCCGAGATGTTGAACATCCAGGAGATGCCGTACTTGTCGACGACCTCGCCGTACGTCGCGCCCCACTGCTGGGGCGCCAAGGCCATCGTCACCTTCCCGTCCTCGGCGAGGGCGTCGAAGCTCGTCGTCAGCGCGTCGAGGTCGTCGCCCACGAGCGCGATGCGGATCCGCGTCGGGTCGCCGAGGTCCACGCCCAGCGACCCGTCCGTCCCGTAGATGGCGAACTCGTCCGTCGTGAGCGCGGCGTGCATGACCGTCTCCGGGGGCACGTCGGGCACCTGGAAGTCCCCGTACGTTGTCACCTCGACCTTGCCGCCGAAGATGGACTGGTAGAAGTTCAGGGCCTCTCTCGTGTTGCCCTCGAACGTGATGTACGGGATCGCTGCCGTGGCCATGTCCCTCCCTCGCGCGGTCGCCGAGCACGACCTTTCGGCGCACTGTAGGACGCGCGACGGGCACGGTCAATGAATGCGCTCGGGGCAGGGCCTCGCTGACATCCTTCTGTACGGGCAGCGGACGGGGGTCATGAGCGTGGTCCGCGGCCACGCCGTCGATGGGCGTGGTCCGCGCCAGGTCGAGGAGGTCGGTGTTGTCGATCCTGATCACGATCCACCTGAGCTCGATGAAGGCCCGTTCGCGACCCTGGGGGCCGGTCGATACGTACCCGCGGCGCCTCCCGCTCACAGCTCGAGTGCCCCGGCAGGCTCCCACTCAGTAGACGTTCTTGTCGTCCCGGTAATGACGCCAGACGTTCTCGAAGAACTCGTCGTCCTGGGGGATCGGCCGTACCGGACGCCACGCGAAGCTGAGGTCGCCGCGGGAGGACAGGCCCGTCTCCTGGATGACGTCGGCCAGCCCGTCCTCGAGCGAGAACCGGAACACCTCGGGCAGCTCCAGCTCCGGACCGTCCTCGGACGCCAGCGGGAGCGTGCCCGACGGGTCCGTGTACAGCACGGACCCTCGCGACCGGCCGCCGTGGTCGAGGTAGTCCGCCATGGCCGACAGGTACACGTACTGGCTGGTGAGGATGTCCCGGATGAGGAACAGCCGGTTCACCGAGCGGCGGCTTCCGGCAGCGGCTGCAGCGGTCGAGCCGTAGGTGTCGAGCCAGTCCTTCACCCGGGACAGGGCGTCTGCGATCGACTGTCGCGACCGTACGACGCCGGCGTGGCTGCTCATGAGCTCCGTCGCCTCGCGGAGCAGCGCGTCGGTCGTGTCGGGCACCGTCTCCGCCCGCTGGGTCGCCTCCCGCAGCAGTCCCACAGCCGCCGACACGACCCCGTGGGCTGCGGCCTCGAACTGCCCCTCGGGCATGGGCTCGGCCCGGCGTCGCTCCGCGATGTACGTGGCGGCGCGTGTCGCGCCGACCTGGCCCGAGTTGAGCGCGGCGCCACCCGGCCGGTACACGCCGTGCGCGCCGGCGGCCTCGCCGACCGGGAAGAGTCCCTCGAGGTTCGACTGCCACCACTGGTCGACCCACAGCCCGCCGTTGTTGTGCTGGGCGCAGACGGCGACCTCGAGCAGGTCCTTCTCCAGGTCCACGCCCGGGTTGCGGCCCAGGTAGAACTCGTACGCCGGCCTGTTCATGTGCTGGAGCCGCTGGATCGGGGTGGAGTCGCCGAGCCCGAGCACGCCCGCGCGCTCCAGATACTCGTACGCCTCCGGTGCGAGCGCCAACGGGTCCCACCGCCCGCACGGGTTCGACCGGAAGTCGAGGAAGACGCGGCGCCCGCGCAGGACGGTCTCCCGGTACACGAGCAGGTCCACCAGAGACGAACCGGAGCGGGCCTTCCGGATGTCGAACGGCCACTGGTAGCCCTTGAGGAACACGAGCGAGATGAGCCGGCCGTAGTCGTCGATCGCCTCGTCGAGGAACTCGCGCTCGTCGCCGCCCTCCGCGTCGGTGGAGACGAACCGCGGGACGACCTGCATGTACGTGCCGGACACGTTCCAGCGCGGCTTGGTGCTGGCCAGGCCGAACTGCCACTCCGTGAGGTTCGTGCCGCGCACCCCCGCCCGCAGCGGCGCGCCGTTCGCCCCCCACTGGCCGTGCGGGTACACCGCGTCCGCGTACATGCCGGCCGGTCCGCCGGTCGCGTACACGAGGTTCGTGCACCGCAGCAGCAGGAAGCGGGACTCGTCGGAGTCGTCGCGGACGTCGGTCTTCAGGCACAGCAGGCCCACCACGCGGCCATCGTCGACGACGAGGTCGACGACCCGGCAGGCGTCGATGACGGGGATCCTGTGCAGGCCCTGGACGCGCCGCTCCAGCGACTCCGTCATCGACTTGCTCGTGAACGGACCGACCGAGGTTGCGCGCTGGCGCGGGTCGTGGTCGGTCTTGTAGCCGACGAACTCGCCCGACCGCGCGTGCGGGAACGGGACTCCCGACTCGACGAGGTGGAAGAACGCCCGGGCCGACCACGCCGCCTCCGCGAGCGCGATGTCTCCGTCCATCGCCCCGCCGGAGAACAGCGTCTCGGCCATGGCGCGTACGGAGTCAGGCTCGGCCCCCGAGAGCGTGAGCTTGTAGTAGGTCTGCTTGTCGGACCCGGCGTTGCGCGAGGCGCCCGCCCTGATCTTGTCGCTCACCACGATGACGTCGGTCTGCCCGAACATCGCGAGGCGGTCGGCGGCGCAGTAGCCCGCCGAGCCCGTACCGACGACGACCGTGTTGGCCGTCAGGACCGGAACCTGGTAGCCGTCGACGACGATGGAGTCCATCTCGCTCACCTGCCTCACAGCCTCGGGATCTGCATGCCCCCGCCGACGACGATGACGTCACCGGTCGAGTACGGCATCTGGCCGGACGCGAGGACGGCCACGGCACCCGCGACGTCGGCGGGAGTCCCCCAGCGCGGCATCGGAGCCAGTCCGCTCGCGAAGAGCCCGTCGTACTTGTCCTTCACGCCCGCGGTCATGTCGGTCGCGATGACGCCCGGCCTCACCTCGTACACGACGATGCCCTCTGGCGCGAGCCTGGCCGCCCAGACCTGGGTGGCCATCGCCACGCCGGCCTTCGACACGCAGTACTCGCCGCGGTTCGTCGAGACGACGGTCGCCGAGATCGAGGAGACGTTGACGACCGTCCCGCACGGAGCGTCCGTGGGCACCTCGGGACCGCGCTGCGCGATCATCGCGTTCGCCACGAGCTGGGTGAGGAAGTACGGGCCGCGCAGGTTGATCGAGAGCACACGGTCGAACTCGTCCGTCGTGGCCTCGAGGACGTCGTTGCGCACGCTGGGCGCCACTCCCGCGTTGTTGACGAGCAGCTCGACCCGACCGAAAGCCCCGAGGGTGTCGTCGAGGTAGCGCCGGTGGTCGTCGGGGTCCGCGATGCTGCCTGCCGTGTACGAGACGTCACCGAGCTCCCTCAGGGGCGCCAGGACGTCATCGGGGGCTGGTCTCGTCGCGAGGATCGACACCTGGTAGCCGTCATGCAGCAGTCGCTCGGTGATGCCTCTCCCGATCCCCCTACTGCCACCCGTCACCATTGCCACCGGCATGCGTGCACCTCCCTTGGTCCCGGCCCATTCTCCACCATCGGTCGCGCAGGGGCGAGCGCTTTCCTTCCGGAGTGGATCGTGGAACGGCGAGTTCGCCGTTGGTTGGCCGTGGATATCGTCACGGGCCGGCGCCCCGCATCAAGGGTGACCGGAGCGCGTCGGATCAGTGGCCATGTCGACCTGGCATCGAAGCCGGAGGCGTGACGCGAACTCTCGATTTTCGGATCCGTTCACCCGCCGTTTACCCGCCCCTGCGAATGAGGACACACGTCGTTCGTAGCATCGTTGCGGGCCCTCCGGGGCCGAACATGACAGGATCCACCTTCCCGAAGGGAACCCAGTGAAGAACTCGCGCACGGGCAGATTCGCTGCCGTCACACTTATCGGGGCCCTGGCACTCGCCGGCTGTGCCTCAACATCTGGCGGAAGCGGCGCTCCCACCTCGTCGGTCAGCCCGACCGGCCCCGACTACAGCTCGCTCACCGGCACCATCACCGCCGGCGGATCCAGCGCTCAGGGTGCTGCCGAGGACGCCTGGGTCGCCGCCTTCAAGGCCCTGGCCCCGGGCGTCACGGTGAACTACGACAAGTCGCAGGGGTCCGGTGGTGGCCAGACGAACTTCGTTGCCGGCACATACGACTTCGCGGGCTCGGACGCCCCGCTCAGCGCAGCCAATATCGCCAAGGCGGCCTCCGGCCCGTGCGGCACCGGCGGCGCCATCAACATCCCGGTCTACCTGGACGGCGAGTCGATCGCCTACAACCTGCCGGGCGTGACGAAGCTGAACCTGACCACGTCGACCATTGCCAAGATCTTCAGCCTGAAGATCAAGGACTGGAGCGACCCGGCGATCACCAAGGACAACGGTGGCACTGCACTGCCCGCCGGCCCGATCACCGTGGTCGCGCGTTCGGACGCCTCCGGCACGACCTTCAACTTCACCAGCTTCCTCTACGGCGCCGACCCGACCGACTGGCCGTACCCCGGCGACACCGCCTTCCCGGTGAAGGGGAACGTCTCTCTTCAGCAGGGCTCATCCGGTGTGGCGAACGCTGTCGGTGCCGGCACCGGCACGATCGGCTACATCGACCACAGCGCCATCGGCAAGCTGACCACCGCGACGGTCAATGGAGTCTCCTTCTCGGCCGACGCTGTCGGTAAGTCCCTCTCGACCGGTGGCGTCCCTACGCCCAACGGGGCGAGCGGCGACCTGTCGCTGAAGTTCGACTACAGCAAGATGACCGGTGCGGATGTGTACCCGATTCCGCTGCTGTCGTACGCGATCATCTGCAACACCTTCAAGGACCCCGCGCAGGCGAAGCTGACGAAGGCATACCTCGGGTTCGTCACGAGCGCGACCGGACAGGCGGTCGCCGCGAAGAACGTCGGGTCGGCGCCTCTGCCGGCATCCACGCTTCAGCAGGCCGCGTCTTCGCTCGCGAACGTCAAGTAGTCCATGATGAGGGGATGCAGCCTCGGCTGCATCCCCTCATCGTCCGCTTTACGGCTCGCGCCATGGGCCGTCGACCTCTGACAGGAGAGCAGTGAGCGACAGCAAGATCGTCGACACCGCAGCCCGGTCGAGCACCGCATCAGCAAAGTCGGCGCCTCTCGAGGGACGTCGCGCCCGGCGCAGGGCATCGACCCTGAGCACCGGCGACAGGGTCTTCCTCGGCTTCACCACCGGGTCTGCGCTCCTCATCATGCTCATCCTGGCCGGTGTTGCCATCTTCCTCATCGTCAAGGCCCTACCCGCCATCGTGGCGGACTGGCCGACAGACCCCGAGTTGCATGCGGGACCGACCCTCGCCTTCGGGAACTTCTGGGCGTACGTGGCGCCACTGCTCTGGGGAACCTTGTGGGTCTCCGCGATCGCCATCGTGATCGCCACCCCCGTCGCGATCGGCATCGCGCTGTTCATCTCGCACTACTCGCCGCGTCGACTCGCCGGAATCCTCGGCTCACTTGTCGACCTGCTCGCAGCGGTCCCGTCGGTCGTCTTCGGACTGTGGGGCATCATCGTCATCCGGCCTTTCCTGCGGCCGCTCGGTGACTTCCTCAACCACTACCTCGGTTGGATCCCGATCTTCGCGGGACAGCCATCGAGCACCGGCTCGACGATCCTCGCGGGTAGCGTGGTCTTGGCCGTGATGATCCTTCCCATCATCACGTCGATCTCACGGGAGGTCTTTCTCCAGACACCCCGCCTGAACGAGGAGGCCGCGCTCGCGCTCGGAGCCACACAGTGGGAGATGATCCGCGTGGCCGTCTTTCCATACGCCCGTTCTGGCATGGTGAGCGCGATCCTGCTCGGGCTGGGACGAGCACTTGGGGAGACGATGGCCATCGCGCTGATCATCTCTCCGTCGATCGTCTTCTCGGTGCGGATCCTCACAGAGGGCGGCAACTCCCAGACCATCGCTGCGAACATCGCCCTCAACTTCCCGATCGCCACCTCGCTGCAGCGCGATGCGCTGATCGGCACGGGCCTGCTCCTCTTCGTCGTCTCGTTCGGGGTCAACATCCTTGCCCGCTACATCCTCGGCGCCACCGGCCCCGGGGCGGCCAGTCGCAGAGCGCGGCGCGAGAAGAAGGCAGCACTGAGCGCATGACGACCAGCGTGGGAAACGGTCCTTCACGTGCGCCCGTGACGAGTACCTTCACGGACGCCCACTTGCCTCGTCTCATCGAGGTCTGGCTTCTGCTCGCCTCCGCCGTCATGTCCGGGGCTGCGCTGCTCCTCGTCGGCTTCAACCCGGCGGTCTGGGCAGTGGCCACGGCGGCGCTGTACGTGATCGCCATCGGTGTCTCGTCCCGGTTGGTGGAGAACGCCCGCAAGGCGAACGACCGCGTCGCCCGGGCCCTCGTCACGATCACCTTCCTGCTCGCGATCGTCCCGCTCGTCTCGGCGCTGTGGACCGTGCTGGTCAAGGGGATCGGACAGCTGAGCTGGAGCTTCATCAGCCAGACCGGTCAAGCGAGGTTCAACCCGACGACCCTGGAGGTCACCAGGACCCCCGGCGCCCTCCAGGCCGTCGTGGGCACGTTCGAGATCACCGGCATCGCCACCCTCATCTCGGTCCCGATCGGGCTGTTGGCCGCCATCTACCTGGTGGAGTATGCGCTCACAACGTCACACCTGCGGCGCGTCGTGACCTTCCTGGTCGACGTCATGACTGGCATCCCGTCGATCGTTGCCGGCCTCTTCGCCTTCTCGCTGTTCACCCTGGTCGTAGGGCCGAAGGCGTTCAGCGGCCTGTCGGCGGCTATCGCCTTGTCGGTACTGATGATCCCGATCGTCGTCCGGTCCTCTGAGGAGATGCTGCGACTCGTACCGACCGACTTGCGTGAGGCGTCTTATGCCTTGGGCGTGACCAAGTCGGTGACGATCATCAAGATCGTTCTTCGCACCGCGATCCCCGGAATCGTGACCGGAATCGTGCTCGCCGTGGCGCGGGTGGTAGGCGAGACTGCGCCGGTCTTCATCGCCGCGAGCTTCACCGACAACTTCAACGCCGATCCGTTCAACGGGCCACAGCAGACTCTCGCCGTCCTCGCCTACACGGGGTACAAGTTCCCCGGCAAGGACATCGCCGCATCCAATCAGGAGGCATGGGGATCCGCTCTGCTGCTCGTCATCATCGTGATCCTCTTCAATATCATCGCCCGCGTGGTGGCCCGGATCTTCGCTCCGAAGTCCCGATAGCACACCCACGACCTCGAAAGGCCTCCACCGTGTCCAAGCGCATTGAAGTCCGCGACCTCAACGTGTACTACAGCGACTTCCTTGCCCTTGAGGACGTGAGCCTGCAGATCGAACCGCGCTCAGTGACCGCCTTCATCGGGCCGTCGGGATGCGGCAAGTCGACGTTGCTGCGGACGCTGAACCGGATGCACGAAGTGGTCCCTGGCGCACATGTCGAGGGCGAGGTGCTGATCGGCGGCAACGACGTGTACGCACCGGGGGTCGACCCGGTGCTCGTGCGTCGTCAGGTCGGCATGGTCTTCCAGCGGCCCAACCCGTTTCCCACGATGTCCATCCGGGAGAACGTGCTCGCCGGCGTGAAGCTCAACAACCACAAGATCAGCAAGGCTGACAGCGACAACCTCGTCGAGAGCTCGCTCAAGGGAGCCAACCTCTGGGAGGAGGTGCAGGATCGGCTCCACAAGCCGGGCGCCAGCCTCTCCGGAGGTCAGCAGCAGCGGCTCTGCATCGCTCGGGCGATCGCGGTCTCTCCCGAGGTCGTGCTGATGGACGAACCCTGCTCTGCGCTCGACCCGATCTCGACGCTGGCGATCGAGGACCTCATCGAGGAGCTCAAGCAGGAGTACACGATCGTGATCGTCACCCACAACATGCAGCAGGCGGCCCGCGTGAGCGACAAGACCGCGTTCTTCAACATCGCCGGAGCCGGCAAGCCGGGCAAGCTCATCGAGTACGACGACACGGACACGATCTTCTCCCGCCCCAGCGTGCAGGCCACCGAGGACTACGTCTCCGGAAGGTTCGGGTAGACGACGGCCTCCGGAGCAGGTGCCGAGCGTTCGGCGCGAGGCTTCCCTCCCCCCAGCATGAGGCGCCACCAAGAGGTCTTCTGCAGCCGATCGTCCATGTCCGGCAGTTGGGCGACAACCTCGACAGGATCCTCGTGCGGCGCCGGCACGTCCGTGATCATCTCGGGAGGCCGGGCCTCGACCAGGTCCGGCTTGGACGCCCGTACGTCGAACGGCGCGGCCACGATCACGTCCGGACCGGCTTCCTGCGCCGGCCCCCGGTGGAACGGTACGACCTGGATCGGCTGTACGGACCGAGGCGCGGGCTCGACGTCGGCGTCTCCCGACGGCGGGGGCACCTCGGCCAGCTCGATCGGGTCCTCTGTCGCGTCGTCCTCGGTCAGCGGTGTCACCTGAGGTGTCGGTACGTCGGCGACGACGCCGTGCTCAGGTCGCAGCTGCGCCTCCGCCGAGATCCTGCTCCACTGCTCGTCGGAGCCGGGCATGTCTTCTCCTGGGCTGGGCGACCGGCCACGAGAGGTGGCCGGCATGACATCTTCGCCGCCTATTCTGGCCCGGTGAGCAGTCCAGCAGGGTGGTATCCCGATCCCGGAGGCCAGCGCGGCGCGTTCCGCTACTGGAACGGCACGACGTGGTCGTCCCAGCTCTCGCCGACACCATCGGCTCCTCCCCCGTACATGGGTGGTCCCGGACAGCCCCCGTCGGCGCCTCGCTTCGGCCAGGCTGGCTACCAGCCGGGCACGGGGTACACGGAGCAGCCGCGGAAGAGGCAGATCGGGCCGTGGATCGGCATCGTCGTCGGGGTGCTCGTCCTCGCACTGGTCGCCTGGGTCATCTTCCGGTTCGCCTCACAGGGCACCCTCGCGTCCGGGGGAGCGTCGGCGGGTGGCAACCCCACGACCAACCCCTGCCCCGTCAACACCCAGACTCTCGCGCCGGTCAACCACACCCCTGACGGACGCGTCCATGGCGGGCTCCTCTCGTACCCCCGGCTCGGCAGCCCCTGGAGCGCTCCCTCCACCGACATCCGCGTGCCGTTCGGACGCGACGTGGCCGAGCAGGAGGTCATGATCGAGCCGAACTACGACGGCCAGGGCAACAGCTGGGTCGCATCCGTGCTCGTCGCCGAGCTCGCGGCGGGCGACGGCTTCTTCTCGCCGCAGGAGGCCTCCCAGATCGTCGTGAGGTGCCTCATCGGCGCGTTCTACGGCAACGCCCAGGTGGGCCGCGACGACAAGGTCAGCAAAGCCATGACCGTCGGCGGGAAGGACGCCTGGCTCGTCGAGACGCACCTGACGTTCGACATCAAGGGCCTCAGGACGAAGGGCGAGACGGCGATCGTGCTCATCGTGGCGACCTCCACCGACGCGTCCAGCCTGTTCTACGCGTCGATCCCGGACACCTCGCCGCAGTACCTGCAGCCCGCCCGGGACGCGATGGCCGCTCTGACGGTCGGGAACTGAGAGGCTGCTCGGGCTCCAGTACGCTCTCGACCCATGACGTACAGCTCGGGTTGGGCGCTGGTGACGGGTGCCTCGTCGGGCCTCGGCCGCGGGTTCGCGACGAGGCTCGCAGCTGACGGGATGTCGCTGGTCCTCGTGGCACGCGGCACGGTCATCCTCCACGACCTGGCCGCCGAGCTCCGCGAGACGTACGGGGTCGAGGTCGAGGTGGTCGGGGCGGATCTCGCCGACCCCACGGCCAGGGACGAGGTCGTCAAGGTCATCGAGACCCGCGACATCGACCTCCTCGTGAACAACGCCGGCTTCGCCACCTCGGGCGACTTCGTCGACGAGAACCCCGCACGGATCACGGAGCTGGTCACCCTCAACTGCGTGGCGCTGACCGTCCTGGCCCGTGCGGCGGCGACGCGCATGGTGGCGCGCGGCCGCGGCGGCATCGTCAACGTCGCCTCGACGGCCGCGTTCCAGCCGATCCCCACGATGGCCACGTACGCCGCCAGCAAGGCCTTCGTCCTCCGGCTGAGCCTCGCCATGTGGGACGAGCTGCGCCCCACCGGCGTCACGGTGCTCGCCCTGTGTCCCGGGGCGACCGAGACGGACTTCTGGAGGGTGGCGGGGAACCCCGACGGCTTCCGCCGGCGCCGTACGGTCTCCCAGGTCGTGACGACGTGCTTCGACGCTCTCGCCAAGGGGAGTCCCGTGGCGATCGACGGGGCGTTCAACGCGCTTCTCGCCCGGATGGCGCCCTTCGTGCCGAGCCGGCTCGCGATGCTCGTCGCGCGGTACATCGCCAGACGCCCCTGACAGCTCAGAGTGGAAGGATGGGCCCGTGCGTCACGTGGATCTCGCCGTCATCGGCTCAGGCAGCGGCAACTCGATCATCGACGAGCGGTTCGACGACCTGAGCGTCGCCCTCATCGACGACGGGGACCCGTTCGGAGGGACCTGCCTCAACGCCGGGTGCATCCCCTCGAAGATGTTCACCCACACGGCGGAGGTCGCGGACGAGATCCGCGGCGCACGCCGGTACGGGCTGCACGCCTCGACGCCCACCGTCGACTGGCCGGCGGTCCGCGACAGGATCTTCGGGCGCATCGACCCCATCTCGCTGTCCGGCCTGGGCTGGCGCGAGTCCCAGCCGAACGTGGCGCTGATGCGCGGTACGGCACGCTTCACCGGCGTGAAGAGGCTGACGATCTCGTACCCCGACGACACCGAGGAGACGCTGACAGCAGACCGGATCGTCCTCGCGGCCGGATCCCGCCCGCGGATGCCTGACTTTCCGGGCCTCGACGCTGCCGAGCTAGAGGACCGCGTCCACACGAGCAACACGATCATGCGGCTCGACCGCCTGCCGCGCACCATGGTGGTCCTCGGCGGCGGTTTCGTGGCCGTGGAGTTCGCCCACATCTTCTCAGCGCTCGGCGTCGCGGTGACCCTCATCAACCGCTCGTCCGCGCTGCTGCGGCACGCCGACGCGGAGCTCGCGACGTCGCTCACCGAGGAGCTGAGCCGCCGCGTCGTCGTGAGGCTCAACCAGTCGGTCGTCGAGGTCGACGGCTCGGGGCGCGGCGGCATCGGCGTGTACACGATGGACCACAACGACATCGAGTACAGCTACGACGCGGAGGTGCTGCTCGTGGCGACCGGCCGCATCCCCAACTCTGACCGCCTCAACCTCCCGGCCACCGGCGTCGACGTGGACGGCGACGGCTTCGTGGTCGTCGACGCGCACCAGCGCACAACCGCCGACGGGATCTTCGCGCTCGGGGACGTCTCGAACCACTCCATGCTCAAGCACGCCGCGAACGCGGACGCCCGGACGGTCCAGCACAACCTCCTTCACCCGGGCGACCTCGCGAGCACCGAGCACACGACGATCCCGTACGCCGTCTTCTCCGACCCGCAGCTCGCCAGCGTCGGGCTGACCGAGCAGCAGCTCCGCCAGAGCGGAAGGCCGTACCGGGTGGGCGTGCACCGGTACGCGGACGTCGCGTACGGCTGGGCGCTCGAGGACCGCGGCACCCACGTCGCGAAGGTCCTCGTCGACCCGGAGTCGCTCCAGCTCCTCGGCTGCCACATCCTCGGCCCGCAGGCGTCGACCCTCATCCAGCCGGCGATCCAGGCGATGGCGACAGGGCTCGACGCCCGCACGATGGCTCGCGCGCAGTACTGGATCCACCCGGCCCTCACCGAGGTGCTCGAGAACGCCCTGCTCAAGGTGGCCCCCGACCGATGAGGGTCGCGCTGGTCGCGTACGGCTCCCAGGGGGACGTGCGGCCCCTCGTCGCGCTCGGGGAAGCCCTGGAGAGGGCCGGGCATGCGGTCGTCGTCGCGGGCGAGGGATCCGGGGAGGCTTTCGTCACGGACCACGGGCTGGAGTTCGCCGCCCTGTCCGGGAGCGTCGCCGAGGTGCTCGCCTCCGGGGTCGCCGGCCACGGCATCCGGTCGTTCCGCTGGCGTGACCGGGAGTGGGTGGAAGAGATCGCGGCCGCGGCCACGGGATCCGAGGTCCTCGTGGGACTGCCGATCGTGAGCGTCCACGCCATGGCCGCGGCCGAGCGGGTGGGTGCGCTGGGCATCCTCGCCGGATTGCAGCCGATGGAGCCCACCCGCGACTTCGTGCCGTCCGCGATGAGCGCCGTACGGATGCCTGCCCCGCTCCGCCGGCCTGTCGGCCGGGCCGTGGAGGTGGTCGGGGGACGCGCTGTGCTGCGCCGGGTCAACCGGGTCCGCCCCTCAGGGACGGCGCCCATGCCCAACCCGTACCACCGGCTGCCATACCTCGGCGCCTGGTCACCGACTCTCGTTCCCACCCCCGCGGACTGGGACGCCGCGTCCGAGGTCACCGGCCAGTGGTGGCAGGCAGCTGACCCCGCGTGGTCGCCGCCCGACGACGTGGCGGCCTTCCTCAAGGCTGAGGACCGGCCGGTCTACGTCGGCTTCGGGTCGGTATCGGGACCCCGCGTGGAGTACGCGGTCGAGCAGGCGCTGCAGGCGCTCCAAGAGCACCGGGTGCTCCTGGCGAGCCCGTACTCGGGAAAGGTCACGCGCAACGTCCTGCGCATCGGCACGCTCCCGCACGAGTGGCTGTTCCCACGCTGCGGGGCGATCGTGCACGCCGCGGGCGCGGGGACGGCGCACGCGGTCGCGCGGTCCGGCATCCCCTCCGTGGGGGTCCCCTTCGCGTTCGACCAGCACTTCTGGGCGGCGAGGCTCCACGCGCTGGGCGCGGCGTCACGGCCGGTCGACCGCAGGTCGGGGTGGGAGGCGTACGAGACCGCGCTCCGCGAGACCGTACGGGCGCGTGAGAGTGCCAGGTCGCTCGCCGAGCGGATGTCCGCGGAGGCGGCCGCCGGCGTCGGAGTCAGCCGTGCCGTCGCGGCGATCGAGCGGATCGCAGCGGCGGCCGCGTCCTGAGATCGGTCAGGGACGGAGGGATCTGTGGATCCGACGGGCACGCCGCGGGTCGTCGCGCGGCCGATCAGATGCCCGCGTACGAGTGGAGCCCGGCGAACACGAGGTTGACGCCGATGAAGTTCCACCAGAAGAGCGCGAACCCGAGGATCGCGAGCCAGGCCGCCCGCGTGCCGCGCCAGCCCGCGGTCGCCCGGGCGTGGAGGTAGCCGGCGAACACGACCCAGGCGACCAGCGACCAGGTCTCCTTCGGGTCCCAGCCCCAGTAGCGGCCCCAGGCGTACTCGGCCCAGATGGCGCCGGCGGCGATCGTGAACGTCCACAGCGGGAACGCGAACGCGAGGACGCGGTAGCTGATGCGGTCGATCCCGTCCGAGCCCGGCAGCATCGCGAGGTAGCCCTTGACGGTCCCCCGGCGCTCGGCTCGCGCGACGACCAGGTAGAGGATCGCAGCGACACCGCCGATCGAGAACGCGGCGCCCGAGATGATCGCGGCGAGGATGTGGATCATGAACCACACCGAGTGCAAGGCAGGTACGAGGGGGGCGACGGCGACGTAGAAGACGGTGGCGGCGAGGCCGTTGAGGACGGCGCCGAGGAGCGTGACGGGCAGGCCGAGCCAGCGCAGGTGCCACTTCCAGACCCCGAGGACGTAGAGCACCGCCACGACGACGGCGGCGGTCGTGATGAACTCGTACATGTTGCCCCATGGCGCCCGGTGTGCGGCGATGCCGCGGGCCACGATGCCCGCCACGTTCACCGCTGCAGCGAGGATCGTGAGGCTGAACCCCATCCGTCCGTACATGTCGGCCTTCTCGGGCCGTACCGCGGTGTCCGACGGCTTGTCGAGAACCGCGACGCCGCCCTTCGTGCCGGTGGCCACGGATGCCGTCGACACCTCGACATGCCTGGCCATCGCCCACTCCAGGGCGTGGAGGGACAGCGCCAGCAGGTACAGCACCGCCGCCGTCACGACCGCCAACGCGGAGAAGCTCGCCACCGTCATCCCGTCCGACCTCTCATCGACTGGTGCCCCATCCTGCCCCGACGAGCCTGGAATGTCTCCATCCCCGGCCACGCTCCGGACGTCACGGCCCCGGCGGCGGCTTCTCGAGCCCCAGCTCCGCGGCCACCGCCGAGATCTCGTCGCCGACTCCCGAGCGACCGTCGACGCGGTCCGCACCGGCGGACCATGCCTCGCCGCCCGACACCATGATCCAGGCGCGCCGAGGCTTCACGGACAGGCTCACGGCCATGCCCGCGACCGCGAGGAGCACGAACGCGAGGATCGCCCCCATGCCCGGGGTGCTGGACACCTGCAGCTTGACCCACCGCTTCCAGCCGTCGAAGGTCACGAGACCGAGACCGTCGGGCAGGACGTACGAGTCGCCGGGCGCGAGCTTGAGCCGCAGCAGGTCACCGTTCTGCGTGAGCTGGGTCATCCCGGTCGTGTCGAGCGTGAACACGCTCTGCGGCTGGCCGGTCTCCGCCTTCGGCGGTCCCGCCCACGCGGTGAGGAACAGCTCCGGGCTGAGGGCCTCGGGAAACAGCGACACCGGGCCCATCTGGCCGACGGACGCGGTCGGCAGGAAGTAGCCCTGGAGGCCGAGGCGTTGCGGACGCGCGTCCGGCACGTTGATCGCGCCGACCGACTTGAGGTTGGAGTCGAGCGGCTGGAACACCACTGGGCCGGTGTACGCGACGTTGCCGTTGCCGTCCCGCACGGTCACCACGGCCGCGTACCCGTGTCCGACCAGGTTGACCTGCGAGCTGCCGATGCTGAGCGGCTTGTTGACCTCGATCGAGTCCGCACGCGTCCCGGACGGGGTCGTCACCGTGACGTCCGCCTTGAACTCGCGGGCCGCTCCCCTCTGGACCGGGCCGGTCTCGTACGCCACGTGGAAGGCGTCCAGCTTCACGCTGAAGGGGTCGAGCTGCCCGTTGAACGCCGCGCCCGCGGAGATGTCGTCGTACTGGGTGAGGGTGTTCGAGAACCCCTGCCCCTCGACGACGACTGCGGAGCCGGAGTGGCCGAGCAGCGAGCCGTACCCGACAGCCATCAGCACACCGAGCAGCGCCACATGGAACGTGAGGTTGCCGAGCTCGCGGGTGTAGCCGCGCTCGGCACAGACGACGTCGCCGACGCGACGCACCCGGTAGCGGCGCTTCCGCATCGCCAGCTGGGCTCGGGTGAGGAGCTCCTCGGACGGGGCCGAGGCGGCGTACGAGACGGCGCCGGACATCCTCGACACCGGGCGGGGCGGGGCGGCGGCGGGAGCCCGGAGAGCTCGGAGGTACACCGAGGTGCGGGGCACGATGCAGCCCACGAGCGAGACGAACAGCAGGAGGTAGATCGAGGAGAACCAGGGCGTGTGGTAGGCGTCGAACATCCCGATCTTGTCGAGGAACGGCCCGGTCTTCGTGTGGTTCGCCAGCCAGGTGGTGACGGCGAACGGGTTGACCGGACGCTGCGGCAGGATCCCGCCGGGGATCGCAGCGACGGCCAGCAGGAGCAGGAGGATGATCGCCGTCCGCATGCTGGTGAGGACGGCCCACGCGAACTTCAGCGACCCCACGAAGCCGCCGGGCGGTGCGACCTCAGCGGCGGGGCGGCGTGTCCTGGACCCCGCGATGCCGGGGTCGTCCGCGGTCAGCCCGTCCTCGTCGACCTCCGGCTCGGGCTGTACGGACCCGTCGGGCGGTACAGCCTCGTCGAGCCGGTCCGTGTCGTCGGCGCCCCTGACGGTGTCCTCCTGCGCGTCTTCGTGGGCCATCAGATCGGTGTCCCGAAGCCGGAGGCCCACTGCCGGAGCCCTGCCATCCACGCGTCCCACCAGCCGGTGACCAGCGCGATGCCGACGAGCACCATGAGGATGCCGCCGGCTCGCATGACGCCGCGCTGGTGCGCCCGTACCCACGCCAGGGCCCCCGCGAACCGTACGAACGCGACCCCGAGGGCGACGAACGGAAGCCCGAGGCCCAGGCTGTACGCGAGGGCGAGCACCGCCCCCCGTACCGCCGACCCCTCGTTCAGCGACAGCGTGAGGACGACGGTGAGCGCAGGCCCGATGCACGGGGTCCAGCCGAGCGCGAACGCGAGTCCGAGGAGAGGAGCTGCCGCGAGGCCGGCCCGCGGCGCCCAGTCGGCCCGTACGTCGCGGCGGAAGATCGGCAGCAGCCCCGAGAACGCGAGCCCCATGAGGATGGCGATGACGCCGGCCACCGTGCTGACGAGGCGCTGGTGGACGAGCAGGGTCGCTCCGAGGCCTCCGAACGCCGCGCCGGTCGTCACGAACACGGCGGCGATGCCGAGCACGAACAACGACGTCCCGAGCAGCATCCGGCGGCGCGACGCGCGGCCGTCGACGATGTCGGCGGCCCCGATTCCGGTTGCGTACGACAGGTAGCCGGGTACGAGCGGGACGACACAGGGCGAGAAGAACGACACCAGCCCGGCGAGGACGGCCACGGGGAGCGCGACGAGCAGCGAGCCGCCCATCGTCTGGCGGACCCACTCGCTCACGTCGAGGGGGGTCATCAGCGGCCCTCGGAGATGTCGGTGACGAGGCCCACGATCGTCGCAGTCGTCGTGGCGCCGACGATCCTCGCCGCGACGCGGCCCTGCGTGTCGATGACCAGCGTCGACGGGATCGCGTTGGGCGGGAGGTCGGTGAAGCCCAGGAGCAGAGCCCCGGTCGGGTCGTACAGGCTCGTGTACGTGACACCGAAGGCGCGCTGGAACGCCTGTGCGGGCGCGGGGTCGAGGTCACGGGTGTTGATGCCGACGAAGACGGCCTTGCCGGCGGTCTGGGTCGCGGCGGCCTGCAGCTCCGGCGCCTCCTTGCGGCAGGGCGCGCACCACGAGCCCCAGACGTTGACGACGACGACCTTGCCGCTGAGGGTGCTCGGGTCGAACGGCGTGCCGTCGACGGTCGTGCCCTTGAGTGCGGGTGCGGCCTTGCGCTGTGCGGGGGGCACGGTCGTGTACGAGCCGTCGCCGCTCACGAAACCGTTGCCGGACTGCGCCGTCCCGCACCCGGCGAGCAGCACGACGACGGCCAGCAACGCGACCAGTCGGCGCATCACGTTCCCGCGACGTACTTCTTGGTGGTGGCGGCCGGCAGGAGGTGAGCGGCGGGCTCCGCGTAGCCGACACCGGCGATGCGTCCATCGACGAGGCGGATGGACGTGATCGACGCCAGAGTGCACTCGCGCCTGCGGGGGTCGTGGAGCAGGCGGCGGCCCTCCGCATGGCTGCGCATCATCCAGATCGGCAGCTGGTGGGACACGATGAGCGCCTGACCTCCTGGGCCGGCCGCCTCAGCGGCCTCCATGACCGCGGCGGTCATCCGGTCGACGATCGAGGTGTACGGCTCGCCCCAGCTCGGCCGGAACGGGTTGCGCAGCAGCCACCAGTTCCGGGGCTTCAGCAGCTCCCACGACTTCTCCCCGAAGACCTTGCCCGCGAAGAGGTTCTCGGCCTCGACCACCCGGTCGTCGATGACGACCTCCAGCTCGGGCCGGGTCGCGGCGACAGGCGCCATGGTCTCCCGGGCCCGCTCGAGCGGGGAGCAGCGTAGGTGCGTGAGGGGTACGTCCTTGAGGTACTCGGCGGCCGCCTCGGCCATCTGCACCCCGAGCGACGACAGGTGGTAGCCCGGGAGCCGCCCGTACAGGACCCGGCCCGGGTTCTCCACCTGCCCGTGCCGCAGCAGGTGCACAGTCGTGGTGTCCACACATCTCCTTCGCGTCGTCGCGTCATGCTATCCCGACAGCCTGAGTGCTCTGCCCGGTTCGCCGCGTCCCCGGTCGCCCGCCTCCATTCACTGGCAGATATCGGGGCGCCGGTGCGTAGAGGCACCGGCCCCCCCGTATCTGCCACTCAATGGACGAACCGCCGGGCGCGACCCTGTCGCCATGGCGCCGCACGAACTCAGGCTGCCCACACCCGCACCCCGAAGGCAGGACGATGTACAGCCATCTCTCCATCACCTGGACAGCGCGACGCACTGATGGGGTCCATGCACCGGTACGGAGCAGCACTCGTCAACGCGCCTGGGCTGGTCTCCGTCCACACGCTCGAGGACGCCGAGCAGGGCGTGCTCGCCGGGCTGGCTCTTTGGGAGTCCGAGGCTCTGAACGGGCCCGGGCTGGCGGTGTCGACCCCATCGAAGTGCAGGCCGTTGGGCCTCCGGAGAGGACGAATGACATGCACTTCGACCGAATCGCCGTACGGGGTCAGCTCGTACGGCGCCTGCGCGACCGCTGCGAGGGACGCGTCACTCGCTGGCCGGCGGCGATGAGCGACTCGCGGCGGCGGTACGCGAACGCGGCGAGCGCGTCGGCGAGGTCGGCACCTGTCGGCGCGTTCGCCAGCACGTCGACGCGCAGCCCGTGCGCCTCGCACTCCTTCGCGGTCGCCGGGCCGATCGCGGCGACGATCGTCGCGGCGTGAGGCTTGCCGGCGATGCCGACGAAGTTCCGCACAGAGCTCGACGACGAGAACAGGACCGCGTCGTACGCGCCCGCCTTGATGCCCTCGCGGATCACCGCCGGCGGCGGAGCCGCACGCACCGTGCGGAACGCCGTCACGTCCTCGATCTCCCAGCCCCGGTTCACCAGCTCGGACGTCAGCGCCTCGGTCGCGACGTCGGCCCGAGGCACGAACACCCGGTTGATGGGGTCCAGGGCTTCGTCGTAGTCCGGGAACATCTGCCCCAGGCCTGCAGCAGACGGGTCCTCGGTGGAGACCAGGTCCGGCTCGATGCCCATCGCGCTCAGCGAGTCCGCGGTGGCACCGCCCACAGCGGCGACCTTCAACCCCGAGAACGCCCGTGCGTCGAGCCCGTACTCCTCGATCTTCTCCCGGACCGCCCGCACCGCGTTGGGAGACGTGAACGCGACCCACTCGAACTCGCCGTCGACGAGGCCGCGGATCGCCCGGTCCATCTGGTGCGGGGTGCGGGGACGCTCGATGGAGATCGTCGCGACCTCCTGCGACGCGGCGCCGTAGCTGCGCAACCGCGTCGTCATGGGCGTGCCGCCGTCCTTCGTGCGCGGCACGAGCACGCGCCACCCGAAGAGCGGCTTCGACTCGAACCAGTCCAGGTCGCTGCGGTCCTGGCCGGCGAGCTGCCCGACGATGATGTGGACGAGGGCCTCGGGCGCGACACCCGAGACCGCGGCGATGAGCTGCCCGAGCGTCGTGTGGACGCTGCGCTGGCTGATGCTCGCACCACTGAGCGTGAGCAGCGCCGGCTCGTCGCGCTTGCGCCCAGCCTCGAGCGCGCGACGTACGAGGTCGCCGACCATCGAGGCGCGCACGGCGATGACGAGGTCCCCCTGAGGGATGCGGGGCGTCGAGTCCCGTCGCTCCCGGACCGCCCCGGGCAGGAACTGCACGACGCCGCCCGACGCGAGGTTCACGCCCGCGTACTCGGGGACGACCGTCAACAGGGACACACCGGGGACGACCTCGAAGGAACAGCCGAGCCGCACGACGGCAGCGGCTTCCGGCGCCGCGTCCGCGTCGAGGAAGGGGTCTCCGACGACCACTCGGGCAACGGTCTCGCCATCGCGCGCGTGCTGCACCGTCGCGGCCGCGCGCTGGTCAGGGGTGCTGTCCGCACCGAGACCGAGGTCCTCGAGCGAGGTCACCAGACGTGCCTGCAGCTTGTCGACGGGAGGGTTCGTGACGAGGTCGATGAGGGCCTTCGAGTCGGTCACGATGATCTCGGCGGACTGGATCGCCGAGATCGCGGCCACGGTGAGCAGCTCAGGGTCGCCGGGTCCCGCGCCGACGAACACGACGCGCGCCTGGCCGCCTGCGGCGGCATCTCCTGCCGGCAAGTCCAAGG
>JAJZQV010000164.1 GCA_021803025.1 Actinomycetes bacterium
GCAGCGAGGCGCTTCTGCCGTCACGCCGCGCCCCCGAGCGGAATGAAGGTTGAGATGAGCCCGGTGCACGCCGTCCCCGAGAACTTCCAGGTCTTCGACACGACCCTGCGCGACGGGGCGCAGCAGGAAGGGCTGCGCCTTTCCGTGTCCGACAAGCTGCGGATCGCGACGCTGCTCGACGAGCTCGGGGTGACGTTCATCGAGGGCGGCTGGCCGGGCGCCAACCCCAACGACACGGCGTTCTTCGCCGAGGCGGCGAAGAGCCTGACGCTCACGAACGCGACGCTCGTGGCCTTCGGCATGACGACGCGCGTGGGCATGAAGGCGTGCGAGGACCCCCTCGTACAGGCCCTTGTCGACGCCCAGACCCCCGTGATCTGCATTGTCGCGAAGTCGCACGACCGCCACGTCACGGATGCCCTCCGCACCACGCTCGCCGAGAACCTCCGCATGGTGAGCGACACGATCACGTACCTCCGGTCCCAGGGGAAGCGCGTCTTCGTGGACGCCGAGCACTTCTTCGACGGCTACCTCAGCAACCCCGAGTACGCGCTGGACGTCGTCCGTACCGCCGCTGAGGCCGGCGCCGAGGTGGTCATCCTCTGCGACACGAACGGAGGCATGCTGCCGAGCTGGATGGGCGAGGTGGTCAGCGCCGCGTCCGCCATCGGCGTCGACCTGGGCATCCACTGCCACAACGACACGGGCTGCGCGGTCGCGAACACCATCGCCGCGGTCGAGGCCGGGGCCATGCACGTGCAGGGCACCATCAACGGGTACGGCGAGCGCACCGGCAACGCCGACCTCGTCACCGTCATCGGCAACCTCCAGATCAAGTTCGGGTGGCCCCTCATCGCACCGGAGGCGCTCCAGGAGCTGACCCGGATCTCGCACGCGATCGCCGAGATCGCCAACCAGTCGCCGCAGGCACGCCAGCCGTACACGGGCACGTCCGCGTTCGCGCACAAGGCGGGTCTCCACGCGTCGGCGATCAAGGTCGACGAGATGCTCTACCAGCACGCGGACCCGTCCGTCGTCGGCAACACCATGCGCATGCTCATCTCGGACATGGCGGGCCGGGCCAACATCCAGATCAAGGGCGAGCAGCTGGGGCACGACCTGTCCGACCGCGACACGGCCGCCCGGGTCACCGACCGGATCAAGGACCGCGAGGCGCAGGGCTACTCGTACGAAGCCGCCGACGCCTCGTTCGACCTGCTGCTCCGCGAGGAGCTCGGCCAGCTGGAGCGTCCCTTCAGGGTCGACCAGTGGCGGGTCTTCTGCGACCAGACCGACCTCAGCGAGGCGATCCTGCGGGTCTCGACGAACGGCGAGCCCTCGAGGCTGTTCGCCGGTGACGGCAACGGCCCGGTCAACGCGCTCGACATGGCGCTGCGGACGGCCCTCGAGCCCGCGTTCCCGGTGGCGTCACGGTTCGAGCTGGTGGACTACCGCGTACGCATCCTCGACACCGGCCACGGCACGGACGCGATCGTCCGGGTGCTCATCGACACACGCATGGACGGACGGAGCTGGACAACCGTGGGGGTGGGCAGCAACGTCATCGAAGCCTCCTACGAGGCCCTGGCCGATGCCTACCTGTACGGGATCGCGGTCCTGTTCGCGCCTGTCGGCTGACGGTCCGGCGGTACCCTCGGCTCATGGTCGAGGGTCCTCCGCAGTGGCCGCTGCTCCCGCATCACGACGGGCAGAACCCGGCCACGCCGCCCGGGCGCGGGCCCGCGCCCGGTCACGGGCCCGACGACCCCCTCCGCCTCACGGCCACCTGGTCCAACGAGGTCCGGCGCGGCCGCTGGCTCGTGCCGCCGTACGTGACGGTCGCGCCCAACATGAGCAACATCGTGCTGGACCTGCGCGACGCGGTGCCGGAGGCGCTCACGATCCGCCTGTCCGTCCATGGGGTCGCCGGCAACGTCGTGCTCATCGTCCCGGAGGGGTGGGGCGTGGATACGGACCGGCTCGGGAAGGGCATCGGCTCCGTACGGAACCGGATCGGCCCCCTCGCCGTACAAGGCTTCCCGGTGCTCGTCGTCACGGGCACGGTCGGCATCGGCACGTTCGTCGCAAGGCGTGAGCGGTTCTTCGAGCGCTGGGGCCGCGGCCGGCGGGCGTCCGGGCAGGGGCCGCGGGAGCTTCTGCGCTGAGGAGGTGTCTGCGGATCGCCTAGGCTGCGGTCTGCAAACCCTCGTGAAGGAGTTCCGCGTCATGCGCATCGCTCGGTACGTCATCGGCGACCAGATCCAGTTCGGCACCGTCGAGCTCGCGGCAGACGGAGGTGGGCACCCGGACACGGTGGCGACGGTCTCCTCCGACCCGCTGGCGGGTCCCGTCACGTACACGGGGGAGCGCCACGCGCTGGACGAGGTGCGGCTGCTCGCGCCCGTCATCCCGCGCTCGAAGGTGCTGGGCATCGGCCGGAACTACGCTGCACACGCTGCAGAGCTCGGCAACGAGGTCCCTGAAGAGCCACTGGTCTTCCTCAAGCCGAACACGTCGGTGATCGGCCCGGGCGAGGCGATCGTCCGTCCCACGACGACGAACAACCTGCACTACGAGGGCGAGCTGGCCGTCGTCATCGGCCGGATCTGCCGTGACGTCCCGAAGGACCGGGTGTCGGAGGTGATCTTCGGCTACACGGTCGCGAACGACGTGACCGCCCGCGACCTCCAGAACACGGACGGCCAGTGGACGCGCGCGAAGGGCTACGACACGTTCTGCCCGCTCGGTCCCTGGATCGTCACGCACCTGAGCCTCGAGGAGGCCGGGAGCCTGGGCATCCGGACCAGGCTCGACGGTGCCGTCGTGCAGGACGCGTCGACCACGCTGCTGGTACGGGACCTCGCGACGCTCGTCTCGTACGTGTCGTCCTTCATGACGCTGCTGCCGGGAGACGTCATCCTCACGGGGACGCCGGCGGGTGTCGGGCCCATGACTCCCGGCCAGCACGTCGAGGTGGAGATCGACGAGATCGGGACCCTGGACAACGTCGTCGTGGAGGACGCCGGTGCCGACGGCTGAGGACCGGTGGACGCTTCCTGAGCCGGGGGCCAGGTACCCGCTGGCGCTCCTGGCGCGCGGCATCGACCCCGATCAGGCATCCGTACGGTTCTTCGGCATCATCGCGCTCGTTGTCGCCGTCACCGGCTACACGATCGCCTCGACGTCGGTGAACCTGCTCGTCGAGTGGCTGGGCTGGCTCGTGGCGGGGAGGCCCGGGACGCTCGCCGAGTACGCGACGCGGAGCAGCGCCTTCGAGACCGTGGCAGGACTCGTCGCGGCGAACCTCGCCATCGGGGCTGCCATCCTCGTCGTAGCGGGCCTGCTGCGTCTTCTCCACCGGCGGCGAGCCACGTGGATGTGGTCGGTCTCGCCGGGTGTGCGGTGGCGGTTCCTGCTGGCCTGCTTCCTCGTGGGTGTCGTGGTGCTCGTGGGACTGCAGTTCATCATCTCCGGGGTGCCCGTCCTGAGGCCGCAGAACGACATCGCCGCGTTCGTCATGGCCATCCTCGTCACGTCGCCGATCCAGGCGGCCGCGGAGGAGGTCTTCTTCCGCGGGTATGTCATGCAGGCCTTGGGCCTGGTCTGGCGGCGCGAGTGGTTCGCGGTGGTCGGGTCGGCGCTGCTGTTCGCTCTGTTCCACGGCACGCAGAACCTGCCGCTGTTCTTCCACCGGTTCTGCTTCGGGCTCATCATGGGCGCCCTCGTGTGGCGTACGGGTGGTCTCGAGGCGTCCATCGGCGCGCACATCGCGAACAACCTCGGAGCCTTCCTCTGGGCAGCCCTGACCAGCTCGGTCGCCCAGGCGCGAGCGGTGCAGGAGCTCACGTGGGCTGGCGCTGCTGAGGAGATCGCCGCGTTCGCCGTGTTCGCCCTCGTCGCCTGGTGGGTCGCGGGCAGGATGCGGGTACCCGCGACGGTGGCTGCCGGTTTGAGCCTCGCCCGTCCCCTCCGGTAGAGTTCTGCCTC
>JAJZQV010000049.1 GCA_021803025.1 Actinomycetes bacterium
CCGACGTGGTTGTCACCGTGTCGCAAGCCTCGGCCGCCGACATCGCCGCCGAGACCGGGATCGCTCCCGAGCGGATCGTCATCGTGCCGAACGGGCTCGACATGGCCACGTTCGCGGCTCCACTCGCCCCCGCCGCACAGGCGGCAGTCCGGGCGCGGTACGGACTGCCGGACCGGTACGTCCTGTACTTCGGTGGCACCAGGCCGTACAAGAACGTCGGGCGACTCGTCGAGGCGTACGCCCAGCTGGGCAGCCGCCGCCGCGCGGACGTGAAGCTCGTCATCACGCGGCAGGACCCCGATCTCCGGGCACTGGCCGCAGCACTGGGCGTCTCCGACTCGGTCGTGTTCACGCCGCCCGTCCGCGACGAGGACAAGGCCGCGGTCTACCAGCTCGCCGACGTGGCGGTCCTCGTGTCCCTGTACGAGGGGTTCGGCATCCCGGTGATCGAGGCGATGGCGGCCGGCACCCCGGTGATCGCGTCGAACGTCTCGTCCCTGCCGGAGGTCTGCGGGGGTGCCGCGCTCCTCGTCGACCCCTTGGACACCGCCGCGCTCACCTCCCGGCTCGAGGAGGTGCTCGACGACGAGGACCTGCGTACCTCGCTGACCGCGGCCGGGCTCGCCAACGCCTCCCGGTACAGCTGGGACGCCTCGGCCGACCTGTTCGACGCCGTGCTCACGGGCGATGAGGTCCGCGTCAGGTAGTCCGCCTCAGCAGGTGCGTCCTCACCACGTCGCGGGCGTAGGCGAGATGTGGGCTCCGCCGATAGGCGAGCCAGCCGACCAGCGTGACGACGACAGCCGTGGACCCCGTCCCCACGAGCAGAGCGATGACGCCGTGGCCCCCCAGCGCGGCGCTGACCGCGACGGCCCCGACGGTGGCGACGAGGGTCGCGAGGGCGTAGCCGATGAGGTCCCTCAGGTACCGGCTCATCCCGCGGTCGAGCGCTCGGCGCATCACGACGAGCGGCTCCCACCACAGGTTCGTGGCGATCGTGCTGGAGGTCACGCTCAGCAGGGCTCCCGCGATGCCGAGGTGGAAGCCCGTGAGGAGCACGGTGGACAGCCCCACGCTGATGACGGCCTCGGCGACGGACTTGTAGCGGATGGCCCAGAAGAGCCCGCAGGCGTTGATGTACGTGATCGCCGTCTGCCGGATCCCGTACAGGAAGAAGTTCACGACGATCAGCATCGTGACGGGCCACGAGAGGACGTACTGGGCACCGACCCACACCGTGATGAACGGGTTCAGCAGCACGGCGAGGAACGCGGTCGACGCCCCGACGAGCAGGAAGTTCATGAAGAAGAGCCGGTCGAACGCCACCGACGAGGCCTCGCGAGACCCTGTCGCGGTGAGGTTGCCCAGACCCGGCGCGACCGCGGCGATGCCCTGGGCGACGACCACGTTCACGATGCCCGTGATCATGAGGTAGTTCGAGTAGAGGCCGACTGCCACGACCCCGACGAAGGCCGAGATGAAGAGCGACGTGCTGGCCGACACGGCGGCCGACCCGAGCTTGCTGTAGACCATCCCCGCGACGTTGCGCACAAGACCGCGCCGGACGTCGGGCTCCAGCCGCGTGCCCTTCTGGAACAGGACGCCCGGGAACAAGCGGTGGGCCTGCCGGGTGATGGCGACGTTCGAGGCCACCTGGCACGCGGCCTGGATGACGAGGTAGAGCAGGAAGCTGTGGGTCCAGACGAGCGCGCCGATCTGCAGCAGCGCCTGGACGAGCGCGAAGCCCGTGCGGTTGAGGACGTCGAGGTGGCCGTTCTGGCTGGCGATGAGCAGCGAGCGGCTGTACGAGATGACGTAGCTCAGGACCGAGTTGCCGAGGTAGACGAGGTAGAGGACGACGAGGTCGGGGATGTCCGGCCGGCCCTTCATGAGGACGCCGAGGAACGGCACGACCGCCGCTCCGACGAGAGCGACGGTGATGCCGATGACGCGGTACGCCTTGGCGTACGCCCCCATGAGCGCGGCGACCTGCGCCTTGTCGTCCCTCGCGAGCGGTCCGTACAGCGCGTACGTCATCGCCGTGCCGACGCCGAGCTCGGCGAAGGACAGGATTGCCAGCACGTTCGTGAACAGGCTGTTCACGCCGAGGTACGTGGCACCCAGCGTGTAGATGAAGACCGTCCTCGTGACGAACGCGAAGACCGTCGACAGGATCTGGCCGACAGCGGCGCTGCCGGCGTTCCGGACGGCCTTGCCGGTACGGGTCGCCACGCTGGTCATGAGGCGGGCACCTGCCGGCCCGTGAGCACGGCCTCGAGCTGTGCCCTCGCGGTCACGTTGTCTGTCGGGCGCGCGCCGATGGTGGTCCGCAGGCGCTCGAGGCTCGCGGGGTCGGCCATGAGGCCGGTCACGGCGCTGACCAGGGACTCGACGCTGAAGCCGGTGAGCAGCCCGGTCTGGCCGTCGGCGACGACCTCTCTGGCCGCGGGGAAGGCCGTGGTGACGACGGGCACGCCCAGTGTCAGCGCCTCCGCCAGCACCATCCCGTACGCCTCGTAGTCGGAGGTGAGGACGAACAGGTCCGCACCGGCGACGTACGGGAACGGGTTGCTGGTGTGGCCGACGAACGTCAGCACGTCCTCGACGCCGCGCTCGCGCGCCCGGCGCATGAGCAGGTCAGCGTCCGGCCCGCCGCCGACGACGTGCCAGCTGAAGGGTCCGACCCCCCCGGCCTTGAGTTCGGCACACGCGTCGACGACCCGGTCGAGACGCTTCTGGCGGTTGTCGAGGCGTGCGACGGTCACGATGCGGAAGGTCTCCGTCTCGTCGTACGGGGCGTCGGCCAGAGCGAGACGCTGGATCCTCGTTGTGTCCATCATGTTGAGGACGACCGCCGACTTCGACGCGAAGGCGGGCACGATGCCGTCGAAGATCTCCTTGCAGGCGTGGCTCACGTTGACGATGGCGTCGAAGGCCCCGTACGTGCGCAGACTGCGCGCTGCGTCGAGCCCGTGCCGTGTGGGGTCGTTGTGGATCCAGGCGACCCGGCGGTCGGCGCTCACGCACCGCCGCACGATGTCGTTGGCCCCGCCGACGAAGGTCCGCCCCGCGTAGATGTCGTTCGCGTAGGCGATGGCGACATCGAAGTGGCCCGGGACGCGGAAGGCCCGCAGGGACGCGTCGAGGACGCGACGGTAGCCGAGGAGGCGCCTGAGGGCCTTGGTACCGGCCAGCCGGGGCAGCTCGTACCAGGGGTAGCGGCCCACGGCCGACCGGAAGTCGGCCAGGCAGTACTCGAGCGTCCGCGGGCCGGGCACGACGTGCACCCACCGGGGCAGCGACGTGTCCGGCGAGATGTAGTTGCCGAAGACGCAGATCGTGACGTCGTGGTCGTCGGGGCCGATCTCGTGGAGGAGGTTGAGCAGCGAGGCCTGGATGCCCCCTGTCCCCGACATGAGCGGGAGGACGAAGAGGACCTTCATGGTCGGACGACCTGGTCCGGCTCGTACGAGGCGTCGCCGCCTTCGCCGGCCGGCTCGCGTGGACGGGTCTTCCACATGGCCGCGAGATGCCGGAGGAAGCTGTACGGCGGCACCTTGTTGTACCTGCGCTGTCGCCGGGCGAAGTCTCTGAGGACGAGCGGGTCGGGGGTCAGCGGCTCGTACGTGACGGGCCTGTCCATGAGCGACTGTGCGAGGGTGCCCTCGACGACCCCGTGCGTTCCGCTCCCGTCCAGGCCGATGTTACGCACCTTGGTGACGGCCGGTACGACGGAGTACATCCCGTGCCGGTGCTGCGAGTAGCACCACCGGATGGCCCACGAGTCGATGCGCCCGTCGAGCTGGGCGTCCAGCATGGCCGCCATGTCAGGGCCGCCTCGGTTGAACGCCCATCGCCGCGCGAGGTCGTACTCGAACCGCCTGTAGTCCTCGACCGCCCAGTCGACGAGGTCCCAGCTGCGGCGCCACGTGCCCCATCCCCAGCTGCTCGCCCGCACCGACAGGTACAGGTCGTGCGGGTAGTGCCTGAGGCTGGGCAGCTCGGGGCTGTAGCCGCTCACCGACCAGATCCGCTCGTCGTCGGCGTAGAAGGCGAGGGCGTCGTCCATGAACGTGAGGAAGTCCGGCGCGAGGAGCAGGTCGTCCTCGAGGACGATCGCCGACTCGTGGTCGGCCAGAACTGCGCTGACGCCGGCGATGACCGACCGCGCCAGGCCACGGTTCTGCGCCGACCGGTGCACGGTGACGCTCTTGAAGCAGCCCTCGTCGGCGAGGCGTGACACCACGCGGAAGACGTCCGCGACGGCGTCCGCCACCTGGGGTGTCCGCGGCCCGTCGAGATGGACGACCAGGTCGTGGTCGGCGGCCCCGTGGTTCTCCTTGAGCGTCTGAAGGGTGCGTTCGGTGTGCGCCGGCCTGGCGTACGCGAACAGGACGACCGGTGGCTTCGTCATCGCATGGCTCCTCGCTGCCCCGCGAGCACGGTGCGGTAGATGTCGGCCTGCCGGTCGCCGATGGCCTCCCGGTCGTGCAGCTCGTGCGCGGCGGCGCGTGACTTCCGCGAGAACTCCTCGCAGAGGTCCGGCCGGTCGAGCAGCTCCCCCACGTAGTGCGCGAGCATGTACGGCGCGTCGTGCTGGTAGGCGAAGCCGTCCCGCTCGTGGCGTACGACGGAGGTCACGCCCCCGACGAACGATGCGACGCTGGGGACGCCGAGCAAGCGGGCCTCGCACAGCGCGTTGCTCTCGTTCTCGATCGTGGAGGCCGACACGAACACGTGGGACCGGAGCATCTGGTCACGCATCTGCTCCTCCGAGAGCGGCCCGAGAAAGGTGACGTCGTGCTGGACCCCGTGGGTGCGGATCAGCTGGGCGAGGTAGCTCCCGTACGAGGACTGCTTGAGGCGCTGGAACAGGGGGCGTGACGCGGTGGGGTCGTTGCCGACGACGTAGACATGGGCCTCGGGGTGGGTCCGGAGGATCTCGGCGAGCGCTTCGATGAGGTAGTACAGCCCCTTGAGCGGGTTGGACCCCTGGACGAAGAGAATGGACCCTGGCTCGCAGGTCGCGGGGTCCCAGCTCCGCTCGTAGAAGCTGTCCCGCAGCGCGGGGGCGCAGTAGTGGTACTCGGCCTCGGGGTTCAGCTGAGCGCTCAGCGCACGGTCCCAGGTGGTGCGTCCGAGGAGGTGGCCGGCGGCGCGCAGCGTCTGGAGCTCCAGCCGGCCACGCTTCTCCAGACGGCGCTTCTGCTGGGCGAGATCGCCGCGGACGAGGTTGCTGGGTGCCCAGCGATGTACGGCGCGGGGCGGGAGCGACCCCAGGAAGTGGCGCGCGATCACCGAGGTGAGGCCCTGGATGTTGACGAGCGTCCGCTCCGGCCGGCCGAAAGCCCGGGCCGCGACGAGCGAGTGGGCGTACTCCGTACCGAAGACGTGCAGCAGGTCAGGTTTCGCGAGCTCGAGGATCCGGGCCACGGCCCTGCTCAGCGTGGGGGACGTGCTGAGCTCGTCGACGACGTCGAGGAAGGGGACGCGCCCGGCTGCGGGGAAGGCGTAGTAGTCGAGCCCGTCCACCTGCCCGGCCACCAGCTCGCGGATACCGACGACTGGGAAGCACACCGCGAGGTCGATCTCGGAGTGCCGCCGCAGCTGGGTGGCAAGGCCCGTCATCCAGCCCCCGACCACGGGCATGGCGACGCCCACGTCCTCGGCGATCGCTGGCAGCGGCACGGTGTTGCAGACCCACAGCACCTTCATGCCGGTGCCGGTTTCCGTACGAGTCGCCAGAACGGACGGTTGTTGAGCCAGAACAGGATGGCCAGGAAGAAGGCGAACTTGCTGAAGCTCCACCAGATCGTGATGAGGTCGTAGCACATGATGAGGCCGCAGAGCGAGGCCATCCAGTAGTAGAAGAACCGGCGGTGCGCCCCGACGACGAACGTGCTCCGGACGTCGACGTACACGAGAAGGTAGATCGCGAGCACGTTGCCGGCCAGAAGCAGGAGCGGTCCGAGCAGCTGACCTCCGTAGAACCACATCTCACCCGACAGGGGGAGCATCGCCCCTTGAGCGGGCACCGTCGCTGCGTGGTAAAGGTCCAGAACGGACGGGACGCCGTTGAGGACGTCGTTGGGCCACGAGAGACCGGGGACCTTGAAGAGGAAGAAGTTGTCGGTGTACGTCCGCAGGACCGTCAGCCCGTTCACGTGGCGGGCGGCGGCGGTGGCGGCGTCATACGCGGTCGCGAGGGGCCAGGGGCCGTTGACGTACGACTCCAGGTTCTGCGAGAGGGAGTCCAGGGTCATCTTCTTCGCCAGCCCGCCCCCGAAAGCGCTGACTCCGAACTGCTTGAGCGCCACGAGGCTGAAGAGCACGCCGCCGGCAACGGGGACGAGCGCGAGGTAGACGTACCGTCGGAACGCGGGGAAGAGGTAGACGAGCGTCAAGGTGGTGGCGATGGCCGTCTGCAGGATCTGGGAGCGGTTGTAGCCGAAGTACGTGGAGACGTTGAGCAGTGCGACGACGGTCGCGGTGAGGACCCACGGCAGCTTCTTGGTGGCCTCGTACTTCCTGGCGCACCACGTGGCGGCGACGACGAAGAGGAAGGACTTGACGACCTGGAGTGCCACGATGGCGTACGAGTCGACCCCGGTGGCGACGGTCCTCTGAGTCTTCATGAGGAAGTTGAAGGAGGAGGTGACCCCGTCGATCCCCCTCGCGAGGATGATGACGAAGAGAAGGACGACGATGATGAGGCCGCCCGCCGTCAGGTCGGATCCCTCTCCCAGTCCTCCCGTACGCGCGGGGGACCGGGTCATGTGGCGGCGCCTGACTCTGGGCCAGGCGAGCCCGATCGTGAGGCAGCAGACGACCAGCTCGACGATGGTGACGGCGGTCGCGAACCGGTAGCCGTCAGCCGAGGCCCGGATCATGAGCGGGCCGAGGCGGCCTCTCGTGGCACTGATGAGTGCAGGCAGCGCCACGTACCGCAGGACGATGACGGCGTACAGGATCTTCAGGCCGACACCGCCCTTGTGGTAGCCGATGATCCGAGAGAACGCAAGGGCGCAGACCGCGAAGGAGAGCGGTACGAGCCACATCAGCTGAAGCCCGTCGCGAGCGACAGGCATCACGGCCGTGTAGACGGCGACCAGGACGCCGACGACCGCCAGCACCGAGCCGGCCGAGAGTCCGGGATGCCTGAGGTCGGCGGCCTTCATCACCGAGATGAACCGTTGCGCCGCCGCAGACCCGATGAGTGGAGGCTCTCGGTACCGTCGCCTGGGTCGGCTCGCTCTGATCAGGGCCACCCAGCGCCGTTCCGTCGTCCCTGTGCTCACTGTCTCCCCCCGATGAAGGCCAGAACTCTCCCCATCTGCCGATCCACCGACTTCTCGGTCTCGACGAACTCCCGGGCACGTTCTCCGATCGCGCGGCGTTCCGACTCCGGCATCGCCATCACGTGCTCGATGGCCCGGGCGATCGCCTCTGGGCCGGCCTCGGAGATGTAGAGGAAGTGATCGTCGTACTCGGGTGGCATGCCGTCATTCGGATAGGCGATCACGGGCTTGCCTGAGTACAAGTACTCCAAGTTCTTCGACGGGAAACTGTACTTAGTGAAGTCGGCCGTGCCCTGCCGGGGATTGACCAGTACATCTGCACTCCGCTGCCAGCGCAGGGCTTCCTCCCGACTCACGCGGCCGAGCCAGATGACGCGCGAGTCCGCCGCGGAGCGCTCCGCCAAGTAGTCCGACATCTGTCCGTCACCGCAGATGACGAGCTCGACATCCGGCCTGCTGATGTGGTCGAAAGCGTCGACAAGGTCCTTGATGCCGTAGCGCTCGTTCAGCTCGCCGGTATAGACGACGCGGAATGGCCGAACTTCGGCAGAGGCCGGGTGAGGGTCGGCGAACGCCGCTTCGCAGCGCCCGGTGTCGACCATCCCTTCGACCACGACGTAGGGGCGGTCGGCGATCGCGAGCTCGCGTGCCTGATGCGCAGAGATCAAGATGTATCTGTCTACGTGCGAGAGGCAGTCCCTGTTCCTCCGCATATCGATCAGTTTGAGAACCTTCATGAGTGGACTCACATGGTCTAGGTCGCGCATGTGCTGGGGGAGGTCAGGCACGACCAGGCAGATTTCGGCAAGGGGCCGGAGGCGCTTGATTAGCTCGAGTTGCTGGAGGAAAGGGCCGTGCATGGCGTACACGAAGACGATGAGGTGCTCGCCCTCGTCACTCACCTCGTTCTCGAGCCACCCGGTAATCGCCCGTCGCATGGCGAACTCGCGCGTGATGTTCCTCACGCCCAAAATGTTGATAAAGCCCACACTAACGTCCCCGGGCGAGACGCCATGACGCCACTCGAAACCCTTCACCCTGCGAGACGGCCCGGACCCTGGGTGACGTGCGACAAAGGGCGCACTGATGATTTGGGCGGGGACCCCCAGCTGTCGCTCGAGCCCGTTGATCATGTTCCATTGGTAGACGTTCGCCGCATTGTCAGGAGCGCCGTACTCGGTCACATCCACGGGTGAGTCGTCGATGCTGCGAGGAATCACGCCTCCGATGAACAGGATGGTGATATTAGACACGAATGGCCAGCTTCCTCCAGCTCTCCCGAATGGATCGGAGTGAGCACCAAGCGAAATGGGTGACGCGCCCGCATGGCGCGATCTGTGGAACGAAATCTTAAACGGACTCATCCATCAAACCTTTGCGCGACGGGAGGTTTGTCAAGGGGGGCAACGTAGGGGACAGTAGGTAGGCGAAAGCGACGATTACCATGCCGCCCAACGTCCACGGGGTTGACTCCGGTGCGATCAGCGCCCAGATTCCTAGTCCCGCACATCCGGCCGTGGCACCTGTGGTCATTCCTGTAGGAATGGCGTGAGACTGAAAATGCGGCATCAATCGCTGGTAAGTATGTTCACGGTGTGCTTCGTGCAAGGGGGCACGCTTTGCCATTCGCTTGATCAGTGTGTGTAACACGTCGATCGTGTAGACAATCAAGGGCGCCACGGCGGTGATAAGGGCGACCCCGTACGACAACGCCCAGACCGCTAGGCTCCAGGCCCCGGCTCCTAGGGCATAGCTGCCCACATCCCCCATAAAAACTCTTGATCGACCGACGTTCCAAGGCAGGAAGCTCAAGAAGGCGACGCTCACGACAATCCCGGCCGCCGTCAATCCTGAGCCGTCTTCGAGTGTGCCGACCAGCGCGTAATACCCTCCAACTAAGGTCCCGTGCAGACTGGAAATGCCATTGGCGCCATCCATGAAATTTGCTGCATTTACATAAAAAGCGCCACCTAGCCACGCGAGGAGAGCCAAGTGCGGGGGAAGGTTTTCTGTCAGTGTTAAAAGGCCAGATGTGAAGCCGAAGATCAACAGTTGGCTGGCCATACGTGCGCTGACGCGAAGTCCGCGGAGGTCCTCCATAAAGCCGACCAACGCGATTGATACAATCATCGGCGCCACGATGGCAAGCCGGGTTAGTTCGCTGGTTGCGGAAGATAGTGTAGGGGCGCTGCTCGCTAGCCCCAAGAGAAGTCCGGCCACGATTCCGAGGCCTGCACCTCGCAAGGTCGGCAGGGAGTGAGAAGAGCGATGATTAGGAACGTCTAGCACTCGCCGCCTTGCGAGATAGACCTTCGTTCCGGCGAGAGCGATCGATGTGCCCAAGCCAGTGATGGCTGCTATCAGTGCGCTGCCCCAGGGACTCATCCCTCCTCCCGCTGAGTACTCACGGAAGGGTGACCGATTCCATGGGCACCGCACTAGCATCCGACGCGGTTCCTGGTGAAACGGGAGTCAAGATCCAGTCACGTATTGCGGCCCGCAACAGGTCGGGATCTTCCGGTCCGCTGTCGAGTTCGGAGGGGCTGAGTGGCGGGACTTCGACGCGAGTGATGAGGGGGTGCTCGCTGGGAACGCCTCGTTCGACAGAACTCAGCAGAACCTCGTCGAGCTTCTCGCCCTGGCGCAGGCCCGTGTACACGATGTCGATGTCGAGACCGGACTCGTCGATGAGCCTGCGGGCCACGTCGACGATCTTGACCGGCTCCCCCATGTCCAGCACCAGCACGTCACCCGGCTGTCCGATGGCCCCTGCCTGCAGGACGAGCTCGCACGCCTCGGGGATCGTCATGAAGAAGCGGGTCACCTCCGGATGGGTGACTGTGACGGGGCCGCCGCGTTCGATCTGCACGCGGAACGTGTGCAGCACCGAGCCGCGGGAGCCGAGGACGTTTCCGAACCGAACGGAGAGATACTTCTGCCCGTACTGCTGGGCGTACCAGGCAGTGAGTCGTTCCGCCAGCCGTTTGGTCTGTCCCAGCACGCTCGTGGCGTCGGCGGCCTTGTCGGTCGAGATGTTCACGAAGTGCCTGACTCCGACCTGGTGAGCGCAGCGGAGGACGTTCAGCGTGCCGAGGACATTGGTCTTCCACCCCTCCGAGGGGTATTGCTCCAGCATCGGGAGGTGCTTCAGTGCGGCGGCGTGGAAGACCACGTCCGGTCGCTGCGCCTCGAAGATCCTCTGCAGCGCATCGACGTCGCGGATGCTGCACAGCGCCAGGTCGTCGGTGTCCAGAAGCCCCGACCCGTACAGCGACAGCTGCACCGCGTGCAGCGCCGACTCGTCTCGGTCGAGAAGGAGAAGCTTGGACGGGCCCAGGCGGAGCACCTGGCGCGCCAGCTCGGAGCCGATCGACCCGCCGGCGCCCGTCACCAGAACAACGTTCCCGGTGACGTAGCGCGCCACCTCCGCGAGGTCGGTCGTAACGGGACGACGCCCCAGCAGGTCCGTGACGCTGAGCTCGCGGAGCTGGCCGAGGCTGACGCGGCCGCCGATCATCTCGCGGACGGGAGGTACGACCATGAGCTTCAGGCCGGCGGCCGCACAACGGGTCGAGAGCTCCTGGATGCGGCTCGGTCCGACGCTGGAGATCGCGAGGATCACCGCCTCGGCGCCTTGAGAACGCGCCACCTCGACGACGTCGTCGCCCTGGCCGAGGACCCGATAGCCGCGGACTCGAAGGAACCGCTTGTCCGGGTCATCGTCGACGAACCCGACGATGCGGTACGGAGCGGGCTTCGCCATGTCGACGAGTCGCGCCACCTCGTGACCAGCGTCCCCGGCCCCGTACACGACGGCGGGCTGCGCCTCGCCGTTCGACGGACGACGGAACTCGTTGCGGAAGACGATCCGGAAGGCCCACCTGCCGGCGCCCATGAGCGTGAGCGCGAGCGGCGGCGTGATGAGGGCCAGGCCGCGCGGGAAGCCGGGGTAGCCGAGCGTGAATGCCAAGCCCAGCCAGATCGAGGTGATGCCCACGGAGACCCCAAGGGACGTGGCCTCGGCGAAGCTCCCCACCCGGCTGCGGCCGAGGTAGTTCTGGGTCACGAGGCCGGCGACGACCTGCGCGGCGATGGCGCCGAACGTGTAGAGGATGCCGCCGACCCATTGGGTGTCCACCAGGGAGTCCCTGTACCGCAGCGTCACGAACGTGATGAATGCGACGAGCCACGCAGCGATATCCCAGGCGACGAGGGCAAGGCGGCGCCCGAACGTCCGGACGTACAGGCGCATGGGGGCGGGTCCTTCGGGGGTGAGGTTAACCGCACGTTAGCAATGTCTTTAAGTGAATGTCTTGACTCGAGCAGGTGCGCAGGTTCTGGATGCCTGTCAGGTCTGCCCCTGGCCAATCAGGCCGGCCACTGGTGTGGGTTTATCAAGGGCATTTGGAAAACTCCCCAGTGTGAGGAAGCCCGCGGCCGAAGATGTGAATGCTCTCATGGAGAGCTTGAGGACGATGAGCTGCAGGGGGAGGTGGGCCCGGCAGGTCAGATCTTCGTCGAGCAGATGACCAGGTACGAGGGGTCGCGCTGCACGATCCGGGTCGGGCCCACGTGCTCCCGGGCGACGGGGAGGTACGGGAGGTGGCTGTTGTAGACAAGCCACAACTGGCCGCCCGGGCGCAGCGCCCGGCCGGCGTCTGCGATCATCGCGAACGCCGCGGACGAGTCCTTCGCCGTACCGCGATGGAACGGCGGGTTGCACGCGACGAGCTCGAGGTCCCGTACCCCGCTGGGGACTCCGTCGGCCCGCTGCACCGTGACCGCCACATCGTTCGCTCTCGCCGTGAGGCGCGTGCTCGCCACTGCCGCCGCGGACGAGTCGCAGGCGACGACGTCCCACCCGAGGCGCGCCAGTACGGTCGCGACGATCCCGCTACCGCAGCCCAAGTCCAGCGCCCGACCGAGAACGGGTCCGCCGGGCGGCGGCTGGTGTGACGCGCGCTGCCGCTCATCCCCGCGATCCGCGGACGGCCCCGCCCCGGTCAGCGCCCGCAGCAGGAGGCGCGTCCCGCGGTCGAGGGTCGTCGTGGCGAACACGCCCCCGTACGCCACCACCTCCACGTCGAGCTCGGTGAGCGCCGCGCGGCGCGGCCACGTCCGTACAGGCGGGGTCGGGGCCGACGCCCGCAGCACCCTCGACTTCTGCCGGCCCCGTGAGGCGCTCACCTCGGCGAATGAGGCCCCGAGCGCGTCGTTCATCGCGTGGACGAGGTGCTTGTCGCGCCCGCCCCCGTACACGACGACATCGGGCGCGCACCGCGCCGCGAGAACCTCCGCGACGTCCGCCACGGCGGAGACCGCCTTCGGGAGCGGCCACAGCACCGTGCGTACCTCCGAGAGGTCGGGCTCGTTCGTGAGGTCGACGGCCGTCGTACCTGCCGGCAGCCGCTCCTCGTCCCGGACGTCGTCGCAGGCGCCCAGGACCCGGGCCCCGCGGGCGGCCGCCGCGGACGCGAGGGCACCGTCGAGGTCGTCGACGACCAGCACGACGTCGCCCAGGTCACCGGCCTCGTCGAAGATGAGGCGTGCGACCGGGTCGGGCTCGGCCATCACTCACCCGGGAACGCTACGCCGACCTGGCGCCGGATCTCGTCCAGGGTCTCCATGATCGAGACGGTCTCGTCGAGCGGCAGGTACGGCGACTCGGTCGCCCCCTCGGCAACGAGGTGCGCGAGGTGGCACGCTTCGTAGACGAGGGCGTCATGGCTCGCCGGACCCACCTCGGGGGCTTCGATGGACGACCCGTCCGGCCGTACGAGTCGGACGCGACCAGGGGAGTAGAAGAACATGGAGCCGTCCAGCTCGATGCGGCCCTCAGTCCCGGAGATCGACGCCGTCACCGACGAGGCGGCCGCCAGCGTGGTTGTGATGGTCGCAACGGCGGCAGGGTGAGAGGCGAACCCGGTCTCGACGGCCGCCACCGTACGGTCCACGCCGCTCGGCGTGAGGTTCCCCGCGGCGAGCACGCGCGTCGGCGTTCCCAGCGCGAACGACACGAACGACACCGGGTAGACGCCGAGGTCGAGCAGCGCCCCGCCGGCACGCTCGGGATCGTGAAGGCGCGGCCCGCTCTTCGCCGTGATGCGCCGGTTGTGGGTCGCATCGACTGCGATCACCTCACCGAGCTCGCCCGACTCGAGGACCTGTCGCACGATGTCGAAGCGCGGGGCGAACCTCGGCCACATCGCCTCGACGCAGGCGACCTTGGCGGCCTTCGCCGCCTGAACCACCTCCCGGGCCTCGGCCGCGTTGCGCGTGAACGCCTTCTCCACGAGCACGGGCTTGCCGGCCGCGATGGCGAGCAGCGCGTGGTCGCGGTGGGCCGAGTGGGGAGAGGCGACGTACACGGCATCGACGTCCGGGTCCCAGACCAGCTGCTCGTACGAGCCGTACGCCCGCTCGACGCCGAACCGTGCCGCGAACTCGTCGGCATGCTCCTGGGTGCGTGACCCCACGGCCACGATCCGCTGCGACGAACGCTGCAGCGCCCGCGCCATGCTCGCCGCGATCGCTCCCGGCGCGAGCACGCCCCATCGCAGCGGCGGCGCCTCGTACGGGTCGGGGATGCGCGACTCGGGAAGCACGGTCATCATGCCGCGCAGGCTATCGCGCGACGGGCGGCCCGACCGGGCCCCGACCACGGGTGACGGCTGGGAGAACAGCCGGGACCCAGGGTCGTACAGCGCCAGGTCCAGTAGATAGGCTGACCCGGGTCACATCGCGCCGGTTCAAGCTCCGGCGGCGCGGTTCGACTCCCGCGACCGAAGCCGGTCGCGGACAGTCTCAGGAGCTGACGACGAGGAGAGTCCGTACACACATGACTGACACGAAGTACGTCTACGACCTGTCCGAAGGTGACATGTCCATGAAGCCGCTGCTCGGCGGCAAGGGCGCCGGTCTGGCCGACATGGCGAAGATCGGCGTGCCCGTTCCCGACGCGTTCACGGTCACGACCGCTGCGTGTGTCGATGCGATGAACAACAACGGCGAGTGGCCCGACGGCCTCGCGGAGCAGATCGAGGCCGGCCTGGAGCGCCTCGAGCAGCGCACCGGCCGTACGCTCGGCGGCACCGACAAGCCGCTGCTCGTCTCGGTCCGCTCCGGCGCCGTCCAGTCGATGCCCGGCATGATGGACACGATCCTCAACCTCGGCATCTCCGACGAGACCGTCCCGGCCGTCATCGCCGAGTTCGGCAACGAGCGGTTCGCGTACGACTGCTACCGCCGCTTCATCCAGATGTACGGCGAGGTCGTCGAGGGCATCGAGCCCCACGTCTTCGAGGACGCCCTCACGGCGATCAAGCACGACCGTGGCGTCGCGCTCGACACCGACCTCACCGCTGACGACCTCAAGGAGCTGACCGCCACGTTCAAGGCGCTCGCCAACGAGGCCCTGGGCGGCGAGTGGACGTCGGACCCCCGGGAGCAGCTCCACCGCGCGGTCAACGCGGTGTTCAAGTCGTGGCTGAACCCGCGCGCCGAGGTCTACCGCAGGGCGCACGGCATCTCGCGCAACCTCGGCACCGCCGTCAACGTGCAGCAGATGGTGTTCGGCAACCGCGGCGAGACCTCCGCCACAGGCGTGTGCTTCTCCCGCAACCCGTCGACCGGCGCCAAGGAGCTGTACGGCGAGTTCCTCACGAACGCGCAGGGCGAGGACGTCGTCGCCGGCATCCGTACCCCCCGCGAGCTGTCGGAGATGGAGGAGGTCCTCCCCGAGGCCTTCCACGAGCTGCTGGAGACCATGGCCAAGCTCGAGCTCCACAACAAGGACATGCAGGACATGGAGTTCACGATCGAGGATCGCAAGCTCTACATGCTGCAGACCCGCAACGGGAAGCGCACCGCCGCCGCTGCGGTGAAGACCGCCGTCGACATGGAGAAGGAGGGCCTCATCACCAAGGAGGAGGCGCTTCTCCGCATCGAGCCGTCCGCGCTCGACGCCCTGCTCCACCCGGGCATCGACCCGACCCACACGTCCACCCCGATCGCGAAGGGCCTCCCGGCCTCTCCCGGTGCCGCGGTGGGCGCGCTGTCCTTCTCTGCCGACGACGCAGCCGAGCGTGGCGGCAAGGGCGAGAAGATCATCCTCGTCCGCTTCGAGACGACGCCGGACGACATCCACGGCGTCATGGTCTCCCAGGGCGTCCTCACGGCCCACGGCGGCATGACGAGCCACGCGGCCGTCGTCGCCCGCGGCATGGGCATCACGTGTGTGGCCGGTGCCACGGGCATCAAGATCGACCCGAAGGGCGAGACCGTCATCATCGACGGCAAGACCTACGGCAAGGACGACACGATCACGCTCAACGGCTCCACCGGTGAGGTGTTCGCGGGCACGCTGCCGCTCGTCCCGCCGGCCCTGAACGAGGACTTCGAGCTGGTCGGCCAGTGGGCCGACGAGGTCCGTACGCTCGGCGTGCGCGCCAACGCGGAGAACTTCGAGGACGCCTCGAAGGCCCGTGAGCTCGGTGCCGAGGGCATCGGCCTCGCCCGTACGGAGCACATGTTCATGGTCGCCGACCGTCTCCCGGCCGTCCGCGAGATGATCCTCGCCGAGACCGAGGAGGAGCGCGCCGCCGCCCTCGCGAAGATCCTGCCGATGCAGCAGGCCGACTTCGAGGAGATCTTCACCGCGATGAAGGGTCTCCCCGTCACGGTCCGGCTGCTCGACCCGCCGCTGCACGAGTTCCTGCCGAACCTGACCGAGCAGTCGCTGCTCGTCCAGAAGCTCGAGCTCACCGGTGCACCGGAGGCCGAGATCGAGGCGGAGCGGGTCACGCTGGCCCAGGTCAAGCGCCTTCACGAGCAGAACCCGATGCTCGGCACGCGTGGCTGCCGTCTGGCGATGCTCTACCCGTCGATCCCGGACATGCAGGCCCGCGCGATCATCAAGGCGGCCCTCGCGGTGCTCGAGAGGGAGGGTGAGACCGTCGGCGTCGAGATCATGATCCCGCTCGTGGCGTTCGAGTCCGAGCTCAAGACGCAGCGCGAGATCGTCGTCAAGGCGGTGGAGGACGAGTTCGCGAAGGCGGGCAAGTCGCTTCCGTACACGGTCGGCACCATGATCGAGATCCCGCGCGCCGCTCTCACGGCCGACCAGATCGCGAACCAGGCCGACTTCTTCTCGTTCGGCACGAACGACCTCACCCAGACCGGTATCGGCATCTCGCGTGACGACGCCGAGCTCGGCTTCCTCGGCACGTACGTCGACACTGAGGTCATCGACAAGAACCCGTTTGAGTCGCTCGACCAGGAGGGCGTCGGCCAGCTCGTCCAGATGGGCGTCGAGAAGGGCCGTAAGACGAAGCCCGGTCTGAAGACCGGTGTCTGCGGCGAGCACGGCGGCGACCCCGACTCGATCGACTTCTTCCACCGTGCAGGGCTGTCGTACGTGTCCTGCTCGCCGTTCCGTGTGCCGATCGCCCGCCTCGCGGCGGCTCGTGCGGCGCTGAAGAACAAGTAAGCCCGACTCACCACACCGGCCCGGACCTCACGGTCCGGGCCGGTGTGCATTGTCCAGGCCGGGCCTCACCGGCCTGGACAGTCCGCACGTGACCCAGCGATACGTTAACCATGACAAAGGAGAATCACAGCCTTCGCACATTGCTTCAACGTTCAACGAACCGAAAGCATGGGCACATGCCATCGCTGCCGCTTCATCCCCTGGTCGTCCATGCCGCGGTCATGCTGCTCGTCCTGCTGCCCCTTGCCGTGCTTCTGAGCGTGTTCTGGCGGGGCCTGCGGAACCGGCTCGACTGGCTGATGCCGCTGGGCGCGGTCGGAGGCCTGGTCGCGGCGATCGTCGCCGAACTCACGGGCAAGCAGCTCCTGGCGCAGCTGAAGCAGGGGAGCGTGCTGGTGGCGAACCACGCCGACCTGGGCGAGAAGGGGCCGTGGGTGGCGGGGGTCTTCGCAGTCGCGACGATCGGCTGGTGGCTCACGTGCAGCGAGGTCCTGGGGCCCTGGGTCGAGGCGAGGCTGCCCTGGTTGCGGCGGGGCGGGCTGCCGCGCCTCGCCTCCGTCCTCATGGTGGTCGCCTGCATCATCACGCTCGTCGTCGTCTATCTCATCGGGGACTCCGGCGCCACCGCAGTCTGGACCAGTCGCTGAGCAAATAGGACCCACCCACCTCACACGTCACAATGTGGGGCAGGCTGACCCATACGCCGGGGGGACCTGGCGAGCCTGAGAGTGGAGGCAGACGCCATGGAGACCATGAGCAGCTGGCGCGCGACGTACGTGCCGGGAAGGTGGCTAGTCCTCGGCGGCCCGACGTCCCTCGTCGTCATGCAGCCGGCACCCGCGCACATGTCGGGCCTGGTCAGCGACCTGTGGGAGGACGTCCTCTCGGCGGCTGACGTCTCCGACCTCGCGCAGCGGTTCACCGCCTTCCGCCTCGACCTCATGCCCCACTTCGCCGCGTTCTTCTGGGACGAGGACGGAATGCACTCGCTGGTCCGCGGCGGGCTGCGCGCCGTCGACCCGGACACGGGCGAGGTCGTCGCCGAGGGTGAGGGCTTCCGCACCTGGAACGAGGTCGGGCTCCAGTCGCTGCAGCGGGTGCGCGTCGACATGGACGAGCTGGGCGACGAGCCACTGCTCGCCCTCCCGCTCGCGGTGGGCGTCGTCCTCGCGTCATCGGTGACCATCGACTCCACGCAGACCGTTCCCCTCGTGCCTCCCGTGACCGCGACGGGGGACGTCTGGGCCCCTTCCGTCGCCGCGTCGGCATCGCCCGAGGCCGACGCGGTTCCTTCCGCACCGGCCATCGCCGAGGCTGCACCGGCCACCGCTGAGGAGGACTCCTGGGGTGTGCGGGACGCCGGGCCGGTCACTCCCGTCGAGCTGCTCGTCGACGAGAACGGCGACGGGATCCCCGACGCACAGCAGCAGGGCGAGCCGGAGGGCGAGCAGGCTGACGCTCTCACGATCCCCCTCGGTGGTGCCGTCCCCGAGCCGAGGCGCCCTGACCCCTTCTCGCTGGAGGCCGAGGCCGGCCCTCACGTGTCCGAGGAGAAGACGGAGGCCTTCCCATTCGAGGCGCCGACGTCCCCGTTCGGACAGCCGCAGGTCGGGTTACCCGGACCGTCGTTCGTGGGCCAGCCCTTCCCCGACCAGCCGTTCTCGGGTCAGCCCTTCCCCGACCAGCCGTTCACGGAGCAGCCGTTCACCGCACCGTACGGGGTGGCGCAGCCGGTGTACCCGCCCTTCGTCCCGGGGGCGCCCTTCCCGACAGGACCTCGAGTCTCCCCGGTTCCGCCGCCCGCCGCCCGGAGGGCTGCGTCGCCGGAGACCGGTCCGGTCGAACCGCTCGTACCCGGGCTCTCCGTGACCGAGGGCATCGGCACGGACGGCATCGTCCTCTCGCCCGGCGTCGTCCAGCCGCGCACCGGCGGCGGGGCCAACGACCTCGTGCTGGCGGCGCTGTGCGCGTACGGCCATCCCAACCGGCCCGGATCGGCACGCTGCCGCGTGTGCGGCAACTCGGTCGACAACGCAGGCGCGCGTCTCGTCCAGCGCCCCGTCCTCGCGCAGCTCGTCACCGCCCAGGGCGCCCGCGTCGATGTGAAGGGCACGGTTCTCGTCGGCCGCGCGCCGCAGGCCAAGCCCGGCGACGACGACGCGGCCCTGCTGGCGGTGCCCAGCCCGAACAGCGACATCAGCCGTACCCACGTCATGGTCACGGTGCACTTCTGGGACGTGGTCGCCACGGACCTGCACTCCACGAACGGAACCACGCTGGTACGTCCGGGACAGGCGCCGGTGCGCATGATGCCGGGCGCGCCCGTGACCGTCGAGCCGGGGACCATCCTCGACCTGGGTGACGGCGGTCTCATCACGGTGGGCCTTCCGGGGTAGTCGATGTGGGCCAGATGAGGACGGCTGGCTCCGTCCCTTCTCGGCTGACACACTGGCCCGGGCGCGTCGCCGCACGCGTCCGGGGGAGGGAGAAGGCGAGTGGCGGTGCGTAGGGCGCGCAGGCGTGCGCCTCGCTATCTCACGCGACACTGGACGGGACTGCTCGTCACAGTGCTCGCCGTGGGGCTTGTCACCTCCGCCTTCCTCGCGCCGGGACTTCGCGTCGCCGACGTCCGCCTTCTCGACGGGACAGTCTTCGGGATCAACCTGTCAGCGGGCCTTCTCGGCACCGTGAACACCCAGATCAAGGACCTCTCCAGCGCGGTGAGCGTCGCCGACCAGTCGTTCAGCCTGCTGCAGGAGGGCCGTACGGTCGTGGTCAGGGGCGAGGCGTCCAACCAGGTCCAGTCCTTTGACCCCGCCTCGGGCCAGCTCGGGGCCGCGACGAGTCTCCCCGCGAGCGGTGACCTCGTCCTCAACGCCGGCAACATCGCCGTGATCAGCCGGCTGAACGGGGCGGTCTGGTTCGGGGACGCCGCGTCGATGCTGCAGCGGGACTTCACCAAGGAGAAGGCGCTGCTCGACCTCGGCGAGAACGCCCTGGCCACCGTGACGACCAGCGGCAAGCTCATCGGGCTCTCCCTGGTCGACTCCCAGATCGTGCGATACGTGAACGGCGTGAAGAGGGCGTCGCCCGTGCCGATGCAGCTCGACGCCAGCGTCGCCAACGTGCAGCTCAGCGCCGTGGGGGACAAGGCGGTCGTGCTGGACCGTACGAAGCAGCTGATCTGGTTCGAGGGTGCGGACAAGCCGATCGAGATGCCCATGGGCTCCCGCGACCAGCTCGCCCAGCCCGTACCGGCCCTGACCCTCGGAGGCGGCTCCCTCGGGGCGGTGGTCGCGACACCGACCGGTGTCGTGGGTGTCTCGCGCAGGGCCCTCGTGTCCCTGTCCGGCGCCATGCCGGAGGGCGCTGTGCAGGCACCGGTGTCAGCGAGCGGATGCGTGTACGGCCTCGTCGGCACGAAGGTCTCGACGAGCTGCCCCGGCACGGCGCCGGTGGTGACCGACATTCCGGACCTCCCGGCTGGCGCGCAGCTCGCCCTCAGGGTCAACGGGGCGAACGTCATCCTCAACGACGCCCGTTCCGGCGACATCTGGCTCGTCACCGACAACATGCGGCGGATCAGCGACTGGTCCAAGGTGACGCCCGCGAAGGCGAACGCGACGAAGGACACGCCGAGCGACGAGACCACCACAGTCAACCCCGACAGGTCCGGCGCCAACCGGCCGCCGGTCGCGCGCGACGACTCCGTGACGGTACGGGCCGGGCGGTCCTCGATCCTGCCGATCCTCGACAACGACTCCGACCCGGACGGCGACGTCCTGTCGGTCGTCGACACCCCGACCGCCGGTGACGGGGTCACGCTCCAGCTCGTACGAGGCGGTGCGGGCCTGCAGGCGGTGGTCGCGGCCGGCGCCAAGGGCACGCGCTCCTTCACGTACAGGGTCACCGACGGACGCGGCGGCTACTCCGAGCCCGCGCACGTCACGCTCACGGTCGAGCCGGCCGACCAGAGCGCGGCGAACCAGCCTCCGGTGCTGTTCTCGAAGGAGGCGGTCATCGTCGCCGCGGGGCAGCAGACCCAGATCCGGGAGCTGCTTCGCTGGCGCGACCCTGACGGCGACGACATGGTCCTCACCGACGCGAAGCTCGTCGAGGGACCCGACGAGGTGTCCTTCACCCCGGACGGGACGATCACGTTCACCGACGTCGGCAAGCTGTTGGGGCTGAAGTCCATCAAGGTGACGGTGTTCGACGGCCAGGCCTACTCGACGAGCGTGCTGCTCCTCGACGTGAGGCGCCCGCAGGAGGTGACACCGGTCGCCAACGGGGACTTCGCGACAACGACGACCAACCAGGAGATCGAGGTCTCGCCGCTCGACAACGACCAGGGCGTGAAACTCGCGCTGGCCTCGGTCGACACTCCCACCCCCAAGCCCGCGAAGTTCACCGTGGACTACACGGCCAAGACGTTCCGGTTCAAGGCCTCGGCCGCCGGCACCTACTACGTCGGCTACACCGTGACCAACGGCCGGACGTCGTACGGCCTCGTCCGGATCGACGTCGTCGACAAGGCGAGCGAGAACCGCCCGCCCGTGACGACCCGTGACGTCGTGCTCCTCACGCACGGCGGGTCGGTGACGCTCAACCCCCTGCTCAACGACGAGGACCCCGACGGGGACGTCCTCGTCGTCCAGTCGTTCACGAGCAACGGGCTCAACGTCGTCATGCGTGACAGGCACCTCCTGACGATCTCCGAGGTGGCGGCCAGGGACACGCCCACGACGATGACGTACTGGGTCAGCGACGGCTACCACGCGGCCGTACCGGGGACGATCGTCGTCATCCCGTCGAACCCCATCGGCGAGGTACGACCGGTCGCCGTCGCGGACGACGTCAACGTACGCGTCGGCGACGCCGTGACCGTCAGCCCCCTCGACAACGACTTCTCGCCCGTCGGGCTCGACCTGACGCTGGACCCGACGCTGTTCGACAACCCCGGCGGTGCCTGGGTCGACGGGAGCGTCATCCGCTTCGTCGCACCGGCGGTGCCGGGCCGCGTCACCGCCACGTACCGGGTGAGGGACAGCCTCGGACGGACGGCGACGACGGAGGTTCGCTTCAACGTCATCTCGCCCGACATCGTCAACCAGCCACCGGTCCCGCTCCTTGTCACCGGGCGCGTCCTGTCCGGCACGACCCAGCGCATCGAGATCCCGCTGCAGAACATCGACCCCAACGGCGACTCCGTACGGCTCATGGGCCTCGGCGGCGGCCCCAAGCTGGGACGGGTGCTGTCCGTCGGCCCGACCTACCTCGAGTACCAGGCGTTCCCCAAGACGGCCGGTACGGACTCGTTCACGTACGTGGTCGTCGACGCGTACGCCGCGAAGCCCAGCGG
>JAJZQV010000050.1 GCA_021803025.1 Actinomycetes bacterium
GGTGTCGGGTCTGGACCCTGGGCACGGGGCGTGTCGGGTCTGGACCCTTGGCCCGGGGGTGTCGGGTCTGGACCCTGGGCACGGGGCGTGTCGGGTCTGGACCCTGGGCACGGGGCGTGTCGGGTCTGGACCCTTGGCCCGGGGTGTCGGGTCTGGACCCTGGGCACGGGGCGTGTCGGGTCTGGACCCTGGGCCCGGGGTGTCGGGTCTGGACCCTTGGCCCGGGGTGTCGGGTCTGGACCCTTGGCCCGGGGTGTCGGGTCTGGACCCTTGGCACGGGGGTGTCGGGCCCTCATCTCTCGCCACGGGACAATAGGGCGCGACCGTCGGCGAGCGGATGTAGCAGAATGGCCGACGGCGCAGCGCGCCGGCTCGGACCGAACCGCGGTCCGTGCGTACGAGAGGAACACCGTGTCGAGCATCACCGTCGTCCGCGAGCTCTCCTCCGAGGTGCGAGAGCTGTCCGGGACGACGACGGGGCTCGACATCTTCGGCGACGACCAGTCCGTGGTCGCCATGAAGGTGGACGGTGTCACCCGCGATCTGGCCGCCGAGGTCGCTGACGGGGCGACCGTCGAGGCCGTGCTGGCCACCTCCGACGAGGGCCTCGCGATCCTGCGGCACTCCTCGGCGCACGTCGCCGCCCAGGCCGTACAGCTCCTGCGCGCGGACGCCAAGCTCGGCATCGGACCCCCCATCACCGACGGCTTCTACTACGACTTCGACCTCGAGCAGCCGTTCACCCCGGACGACCTCAAGGTCCTCGAGAAGTCGATGCAGCGCATCATCAAGGAGCGCCAGCGGTTCGTCCGCCGGGTCGTCACCGACGAGGAGGCGCGCGCGGAGCTCGCCGACCAGCCGTACAAGCTCGAGCTCATCGGGATCAAGGGCCACGCGGGTGACGAGGACGGCGCCAGCGTCGAGGTGGGCGCCGGCGAGCTCACCATGTACGACAATGTGCGACGGACCGGCGAGGTCGCCTGGAAAGACCTGTGCCGGGGGCCCCACGTGCCGCACACCGGCTACATCAAGGCGTTCTCGCTCACCCGGTCGAGCGCCGCGTACTGGCGCGGCGACCAGAAGAACCCGCAGCTCCAGCGGCTCTACGGGACCGCCTGGGCGTCGCGTGAGGACCTCGAGGCGTACGAGTTCCGGCTCGCCGAGGCCGTACGGCGCGACCACCGCCGTCTCGGGACCGAGCTCGACCTCTACAGCTTCCCCGAGGAGCTGGGCGCGGGCCTGCCGGTATTCCACCCCAAGGGTGGCGTCATCAAGCGCGAGATGGAGGACTACGTCCGCCAGGCCCACATCGACAACGGGTTCCTCTACGTCGGGACGCCGCACATCTCCAAAGACGACCTCTTCTACACCTCAGGCCACCTTCCGTACTACGCGGAGAGCATGTTCCCGCCCATGGACGACGACGGCCAGAAGTACTACCTCAAGGCCATGAACTGCCCCATGCACAACCTGATCTTCAAGGCGCGCGGGCGCTCCTACCGAGAGCTCCCGCTGCGCTTCTTCGAGTTCGGGACCGTGTACCGCAACGAGAAGTCCGGCGTCCTCCAGGGCCTCACCCGGGTGCGCAGCATCACCCAGGACGACTCGCACAGCTACGTCATGGCGTCCCAGGCGGCCGACGAGGTCAAGCACCTGCTCGACTTCGTCCTCAAGCTGCTCGACGACTTCGGTCTGCACGACTACTACCTCGAGCTGTCGACCAAGGACACCTCCCACCCCGACAAGTTCATCGGCACCGACGAGCAGTGGGACACCGCGACCGCCGTGCTCGAGAAGGTGGGGCGCGACTCCGGTCTCGAGCTCGTCCCCGACCCGGGCGGCGCCGCGTTCTACGGTCCCAAGATCTCCGTGCAGATCCGCGACGCCATCGGCCGCACCTGGCAGATGTCGACCATCCAGTACGACTTCAACCAGCCGTCGCGGTTCGGCCTCACGTACACCGCGCCGGACGGCAGCCACGCCGAGCCGGTCATGATCCACTCGGCGAAGTTCGGCTCCATCGAACGCTTCCTCGGGATCCTCGTCGAGCACTACGCGGGTGCCTTCCCGGCATGGCTGGCGCCCGTCCAGGTCGTCGGGATCCCGGTCGCGGCCGACCACGTGGCGTACCTCCAGGACGTCGCGGCCCAGCTCCGGCAGCGCGGGATCCGCGTCGAGGTGGACGCGTCGGACGAGCGGATGCAGAAGAAGATCCGCAACGCCCAGACGCAGAAGGTCCCGTACATGCTCATTGCGGGCCACGACGACATCGAGGCGGGGGCGGTGAGCTTCCGCTACCGGAACGGGTCGCAGAAGAACGGCGTGCCCGTCGCCGACGCGGTCGACGAGATCGTCTCCGCGGTACGCGACCGCACGTGACCAGCGACGACGCCGGCCTCCCGGGGACGCCGGACGGGTTCGAGCGCCTCTGGACGCCCCACCGGATGGTCTACATCGACCAGAACACGGCGGGCGGGGACCGGCCGTGCCCGTTCTGCGCGGGCCCGGAGAACCCCGACGACGGGGCCAGCCTCATCGTGCACCGGGGCGTGGAGTGCTTCGTCGTGCTCAACCTGTTCCCGTACAACCCGGGCCACCTGCTGGTCTGCCCCTACCGGCACGTCGCCGACTACACCGATCTCAGCGAGTCGGAGACCGCCGAGATGACCGCGCTCACGAGGCGTGCGATGACCGTGCTGCGACAGGTCAGCGGGGCGGCGGGGTTCAACCTCGGCATGAACCAGGGATCTGTCGCCGGCGCGGGGATCGCCGCGCACCTCCACCAGCACGTGGTCCCCCGGTGGCTCGGGGACTCGAACTTCATGCCGATCGTGGGCCGTACGAAACCGTTGCCGCAGCTCCTGGGCGATACCCGCGCTCGTCTCGCCGCCGCGTGGACGGAGTGACGGGTGCTCGACCAGTTCCGCCACATCTGGGCCGCCGTGATGACGCCGCCGGCGAAGCTGCTATGGCGGCTGCACGTACCGCCGGACGCCGTGACGTGGCTCGGTACGGCTCTCGTCGTCGCCGCGTCCCTCCTCACCATTCCCCGCGGCCTGCTGTGGCAGGGAGGCCTGCTCGTGCTCGTCCTCGTCCTCTCCGACGGGCTGGACGGGCAACTGGCCCGGATGTCCGGTCAGTCGAGCCGGTACGGAGCTTTCCTCGACTCGTCCCTCGACCGCGTTGCCGACGGCGCCCTGTTCGGCGCGGTCATCCTCTACTTCGCGGGACCTGGGCGGTCCCAGCTGTGGGCGGGCGTCGCCCTGTGGGCTCTCATCGCCGGGCAGGTGACCTCATACGTCAAGGCGCGCGGTGAGTCGCTGGGGCTCGACGCGAACGGCGGCCTCGCGGCTCGGGCCGACCGGATCCTCGTGGCGTTCCTCGGCCTCGTCCTGGCGGGGGTGGGCGTCCCGTATGCGCTGGAGGTGGCGGTGCTGCTGCTCGCGCTGCTCGGGACCTGGACCGTGGGCCAGCGCATGCTGCGCGCCTGGCGGTCGCGCGAGGCCTCGTGAGCGCGCAGGACGTCCAGCCGACGGCGACACGCGGCCAGGTCCTGATGCGAGACGTCTACCGGCTGGGCTGGGCCGCGGGGCCGTACCTCCTGAGGTCGCGGCACGTACGAGACGGGCTGGGAGCCGCCGCGGTGCGACTCGGCCGCACGTACGTGGCGAAGCACCGCGCGCAGTGGCGCGAGAACGTCACCCTCGCCACCGGACGCGTGCCGTCAGACGCCGAGGTGGACGCCGCGGTGAGGAGCTGGACGCGCAACTTCACCGAGTCGTTCGTCATGCCGTCGTGGAGCGCCGACCGGGTCGTGTCGACCGTGACGACGGACAGCCAGGGGGAGAGGGAGCTCCGCGAGGCCATGGCGACCCGCGGTGCGGTCGCCGCCCTGCCCCACATCGGGTCGTGGGACCACGCCGGTGCCTGGGCCGGTGCGACGGGAATGCCGGTGGCCACCGTCGCCGAGGAGTTCGGTGAGGCCGAGTTCGCCGCGTTCAAGCGGTACCGCGAGAAGCTCGGCATGAGGATCTACTCCCACCGCGACCCCGCGGCCCTGGCGTCGCTGACGCGCGACGTCGGCGAGGGGTACCTGGCCTGTCTCGTCGCCGATCGGGTTTTCGACGGGAAGGGAGTCCCGGTCGTCTGGCCCGTCGGCGCCGGGGGACGTCCGGCCCTGGCGCCCGTTGGCCCCGCCCTGCTGGCTCGCCGCACCGGTGCCCACCTGGTCGGGGTCTCCGCGAGGTACACCACGCAGGGGATCCACGTGGCGTTCTCCGAGCCCGTCCGGCACCGTACGGGCTCTGACGGGCTACGAGCGATGACCCAGGACCTCGTCGACTTCTACGCGGCCGAAGTCGCGCGGACACCCACCGACTGGCACGTCTTCGTCCCGTTCTTCACCGAGGAGGGCCGGCCATGAGGGTGGGACTCGTCTGCCCCTACGACCTGCGCGCGCACGGGGGAGTGCAGGCCCAGGTCCTCGGCCTGGCGCGGTGGCTGACGGAGAACGGCCACGAGGCGTACGTGCTCGCGCCCGGCACACTCACCGCGGAACGACTCGCGGAGGCCCAGCTCCCGGCGGCCCGCATCGCGACCACCGGCGGCTCGTTCGCCGTCCCGTACAACGGGTCCGTTGCACGCGTGGCCTGCGGACCGTTCTCGTCCCGCCGCGTCCGACGCTGGCTCGCCCAGAACAACCTCGACCTCCTGCACGTCCACGAGCCGATCACGCCGAGCGCGTCCGTCCTCGCCCTCCGCGCCACGGACCTTCCCATCGTCGCCACGTTCCACAGCGCCACTCCCGGCTCGCGCAGCATGGCGGCCGCCGGACACCTCCTCGCGGAGACAGTCGGCAGGATCGACGAGGGGATCGCCGTCTCCCGGGTCGCGGCGGACGTCGTCGAGAAGCACCTCGGCCTGCGGCCCCGCGTGATCGGCAACGGCATCCGGCTCAGGGACTTCCACGTCCCCGAGCCGACCGGCCGCTGGCGCGGAGGGGACCGGCCGCGCGTGACGTTCGTGGGACGCCTGCGTGAGCGCCGCAAGGGTCTTGCGGTACTCCTCGACGCGGTCGACGACATCGTGCGGCAGCACCCCGACGTCGACATCTGCATCGCCGGCGCAGGTGTGCCCATCCCCGCAGGACGAAACGTCCGGTACGTGGGGGAGCTCACGGACAGCCGGCGCAACGACCTGCTCGCCACCTCGGACGTCTTCGTCGCGCCGCACACGGGCCGCGAGAGCTTCGGCATCGTCCTCCTCGAAGCCCTCGCCTCGGGCGCGGCCGTCGTGGCGTCCGACCTGCCGGCCTTCGTCGAGCTGCTCACCGACGACTCCGGCTGGGCGGGCCGGGTTGTTGAGACGGGATCGTCGAAAGCCCTTGCCGACGGCATCTCGAGGACGCTCGAGAAGCCTGAGGCGCCGTCCCGGGGACGCTCGCTCGCTGCCCGCTACGACTGGCACATGATCGGGCCCAAGGTGGTCGAGACGTACGAGGACGCCCTCGGCACCGGCGCGGCAGGTCGTCGGACCGGCTAGGTGACCCGCCGGTACGCTGTCGGCGTGCCAGGTACCGCGTACGACACCGACCGGGTGTTGACGGTGCCCAACGTGCTCAGCCTCGTGCGGCTCGCGGGGGTTCCCGTCTTCCTGTGGCTCGTGCTCGGGCCCCACGCGGACGGCTGGGCCGTGGTCGTGCTGGCGGTGAGCGGCGCCACCGACTTCCTCGACGGCTACCTGGCGCGCAGCCGGCACGAGGTCTCCCGGGTGGGACAGATGCTCGACCCGGTAGCTGACCGTACGTACATCGCTGCGACGATCTTCGGGCTGGCCATCCGGGATGTGATCCCGTGGTGGCTCGTCGGGATCCTCGTCCTGCGCGACGTGTGCATGGCCCTGCTTGTTCCGCTGCTGCGGACTCGGGGATACACGAGCCTGCCCGTGCACTTCCTGGGCAAGGTGGCGACCTTCTGCCTGCTGTACGCGTTCCCCGCGGTCCTCCTCGGCGCCGACAGGTTCCCTGGTGCGATCGTGTTCAAGGTGTCCGGGTGGGCCTTCGTCATCTGGGGAGCAGCCCTGTACTGGTGGGCGGGTCTCCTCTACGTACGGCAGGCCTTGGCAGTGGTCCTCGGTCCGAGGCAGCTGCCGTGACCGGTCGCCACGTCAGGGGGGACAGCCGGCGCCCGGTGGACTGGAGTATGGACCTGCTCCGCCAGATCCGAGAGTCGGCGCTCGACCCCGACTACGCGATCGTCGGGAAGCACGCCACGCGCGGCCGCGTCCGCACCCCGCTCGTCGTCGTGGCGCTGGTCCTGGGGGCGGTCGTCGCCGTGCAGGGCTGGTACACGTACAAGGCGTCCCCTGACGCGGCGTCCGAGCGGGAACAGCTCATCAGCCGGATCCGCGCCGCCGAGGCGACGAACGACGGCCTGCGCTCCGAGCAGCTCGCGCTCGAGCAGGAGATCACCCAGCTCCAGAGGCGCCAGGCCGACACCGGCAGTCAGGCACAGCTGGACGCACAGGGCGCGGTGTCGGGCAGCATCGCCGTCACAGGGCCGGGAATGGTCGTCGTCGTCGACGACGCCGCGGGTGCGAACGGGGCGCGCGTCACCGACGAGGACCTGCGTCAGCTCGTCAACGGGGCCTGGCAGGCCGCTGCGGAAGCGATCGCCATCAACGGCCACCGGCTCACGACGCGTACCGCCATCCGCAGCGCCGGCTCGGCGATCACGGTGGACTACCGCTCACTGCTCCCGCCGTACCGCGTCGAGGTGATCGGCGACCCGAAGACGATGCCCGCCCGCTTCGCCGGGACGCCGGGCGGCGCCTGGTGGGCCGACGCCAAGAGCAACTACGGTCTGGGCTACGAGGTGTCGACCTCGAGGTCGCTCACCCTCCCGGCAGACCCCGGGCTCACGGTCACGATCGCCCAGAAGTCCTGAGGAGGGCTGCCATGTTCGCGATCCTTGCGCTGCTGGTCGGCATCGCGCTCGGCATCTGGCTGGAGCCGTCCCTTCCGCCGGGGCTCACGACGTACCTGCCGATCATGATCGTCGCGGCGCTCGACGCGCTGTTCGGCGCCCTTCGGGCCTGGTTCGACGGCACCTTCTCCGACCGCGTCTTCGCCGTCTCGTTCTTCTCCAACGTGCTCATCGCGGCGCTGATCGTGTTCATCGGCGACCAGATCGGCGTGGGCAGCCAGCTGTCGACGGCCGTCGTCGTGGTCTTCGGCATCCGCATCTTCACCAACGCAGCGGCCATCCGGAGGGCGGTGTTCCATGCCTGACCCCACCGAGCGCCCGGCGCGTCACGCCGCGGAGGACGAGACCGCCGCGCCGGCGACCCCTCCCGGCCGTTCGCTCCGCGACCTGGGCAGGGCGCTCCTTCGGCCCTCGGCCAGCCACATCCTGCTGGCGGCAGTCCTTCTTGTGTTCGGGGTCGGCGTCGGCACCCAGCTCACGACCAAGGCGGCCGACGACCCGTACGCGACGGCTCGCCGCGCCGACCTCATCCAGCTCCTCGACACCGCCACCACCGAGACGAGCCGCCTCGAGGCGGAGATCGCGCAGCTCAAGACGACGCGGGACAAGCTCCAGTCGGGCGTCGACGGCGCCAAGGTCGCCCAGGCCGAGGCCCAGAACAGGCTCGACAACCTGGCGATCCTCAACGGCACCGTCGGCGCGACCGGCCCGGGCATCCGCGTGGTCGTCTACGACCCTGGGCAGAAGGTCAGCGCGTCGACCCTGCTCGACGCCGTCGAGGAGTTCCGCGACGCCGGGGCCGAGGTGATCGAGATCAACGACTCCATCCGGGTGGTGGCGTCGACGTGGTTCGCGGGCGCGAACGGGTCCGTCGTCGCGGACAGGACGGCCATCACCTGGCCCATGGTCATCGACGTCATCGGCGAGGGGCATGCCCTGGAGGAGGCTGCGAGGTTCCGGGGCGGCCTCGTGAGCCAGGTGCAGCAGCTCGGGGGCTCAGTCACCATCACGCAGGAGACCTCGGTGAGGATCACGGCCGTGCGCTCGTTGCCCCAGAACCAGTACGCGCGCCCTGCGTGACCCGGCAGGTCCCGATGCGCGAGAATGCCAGCGGCAGCACGACCCGAGAGAGGCGAGCATGAATTTCCCCGAGGACCTGAAGTACAGCACCGAGCACGAGTGGGTGCGCGAGGGCAACGCCTCGACGGTGCGGGTCGGTATCACCGACTACGCCGCGGACGCCCTCGGCGACATCGTGTACGTCTCGCTGCCGACCGTAGGTCAGGACGTGGCGGCCGGCGACGCCTGCGGAGAGCTCGAGTCGACGAAGTCGGTCTCCGAGGTGTTCAGCCCGGTCGACGGCGTCGTGAGTGCCGTGAACGACCACCTCAGCGACACCCCGGAAACGGTCAACTCCGACCCGTACGGGGAGGGTTGGCTCTTCGAGATCGAGCTCGCCGACGGGGCGGATCTCGACGACCTGCTCGACGCGGACGCGTACGCCGAGCATGTCGGCGCCTGACCACGTGACATCCAGTCTCCCGACGGCCCCGGCTCACGCGAGAGTCCTGGGCTAGTCTGAGGGTTCTGACACTGCGAGGAGCCTGGAGATGACGTGCCCCAAGTGCGGCAGCACCGTCGCACCTGACAGCAACTTCTGCCCCCACTGCGGGGAGCGACTGCGCGAGCACACCGGCGACACGACGGGCGTGCTGAAGCTTGTTGCGACGGAGACGCTCGAGGACCTCTCCGAGGATCAGGTGCACGCTGTCGAGGCACTGCCTCCGGGGTCGGCCCTGCTCATCGCGGTGCGAGGCCAGGACCGTGGCGCACGGTACCTGCTCGACTCCGAGTCCGTCGGGGCGGGCCGCACCCCTGCGTCCGACATCTTCCTCGACGACATCACGGTCTCCCGGAACCACTGCGTCTTCGAGCGGTCGGGGGGACAGATCACGGTGACTGATCAGGGAAGCCTCAACGGGACGTACGTCAACCGCAAGCTCTCGACCGGGCCGGTCGTGCTGAAGGCCGGCGACGAGGTGCAGATCGGGAAGTTTCGGCTCGTCTTCTACCCGAGTCCTCACGGGCTGGGGTGATGTCGTCTTCGCTGCAGAGCATCGGTCAGGTCCTCAAGGCGCTCCAGGAGGAGTTCCCGGACATCTCGATCTCCAAGATCCGGTTCCTCGAGGCTGAGGGCCTCATCTCCCCGGAACGGGCCCCGTCGGGGTACCGCCGCTACTCCCGGATGGACATCGACCGGCTTGCGTACGTGCTGCGGGCGCAGAAGAACCACTACCTCCCGTTGAAGGTCATCCGGGAGCACCTCAACCTCATCGACCAAGGGGCCGACCCGCCGGCGATGGAGGCCCCGACGCCTCAGCCCCTGGCGGTGGCACAGGCTCCTGCGGCCCCGGAGTCCGACACGGCGGCGGCCCGGCGGGCGATCCGCCTCACGCGGCGGGAGCTGCTCGACGTCTCCGGTCTGCCGGAGGCCACGCTCGTCGAGCTAGAACGCCAGCTGGTGATCCGCCCTCGTCGCGGAACCGCCTTCTACGGCCGGGAGGCGCTGACTCTGGCCGTGGTCGCTCGGAAGCTCACGTCGTACGGCATCGACGCCCGGCATCTCCGCGCGATCAAGATGGCGGCCGAGCGCGAGGTGGGCCTCGTCGAGCAGGCGGTGGCCGCCTCGTCGAGCCGTCGCCAGCCGGTGAGCCGGGAACGGACCAACGACGTCATGCAGCTCGTCATGCACGCGCACGCGGCCTTGATGCAGTCGGTCCTCGACAGGTAAGCCCGTCCCTCGCGCTCACTCGCGACTACGCTGGGTGATATGCGTGAGGTAGTGGTGCACGGCGTTCGGATCGACATGCCAGCCGGGGTGCCGATGCTCCTGCTGCGAGAGGTGGAAGGGTCCCGCGGACTGCCGATCTGGATCGGTGCCGCCGAGGCGTCAGCCATCGCCAGCGTCCTCGAAGGGGCGACGCCGCCGAGGCCGTTGACGCACGACCTCATGGCCGACGTCCTCGAGGCCCTCGGGCACACGCTGACGGCCGTGAAGATCACCGACGTCGAGGACGGGACCTTCTACGCCGTGCTCGACATCGACGGCGAGCAGATCAGCGCCCGGCCCTCCGACGGCGTAGCGCTTGCACTGAGGGTCGGAGCCCCGATCTATGCCTCCGACGAGGTCCTGGCTGAAGTAGGGGTCGAGATTCCCGCCCCCCGTGAAGAAGAGGTCGAGAAGTTCCGGGAGTTCCTCGACAACGTGAGCCCCGAGGACTTCGACGCCCCGCAAGACTCCTAGCCAGACAACAGTTGGACGCCCCCGGCCGACCTGACCGGAGGCGGTACGGAGGGGCCGTGGAACCCTCGTGTGGGACCTGAGGGTCGTTGACGTCACCCGACGCCGGATCTACCGTTCGGGAATCCCACTGATGGAACTACCACGGTGGGACGAGACGAGGGAGACACCATGGACGACGAGAAGCGTCGCAGCCAGGACAGCCTGTTCGAGGGTGACTTCTCCCCGCTGCCCCAGGACAAGGGCTTCCGCGGACCGGTGGCCTGCAACGCCGCCGGCATCACATACCGGCAGCTCGACTACTGGGCCCGTACGGGACTCGTCGTCCCGGAAGTGCGCGACGCCACCGGCTCCGGGACCCAGCGCCTCTACAGCTTCCGCGACCTGCTCCTGCTCAAGGTCATCAAGCGCCTCATCGACGCCGGCATCTCGCTCCAGCAGATCCGTATCGCCGTCGACCACCTGCGGGCGCGCGGCGTCGAGGACCTCACCGAGGTGACGCTGCTCAGCGACGGCGTCTCCGTGTACGAGTGCACGTCCGATGACGAGCTCGTCGACCTCCTCAAGGGCGGCCAGGGCATGTTCGGCATCGCGCTCGGGGGAGTGTGGCGCTCCATCGAGGGCACGCTCCTCGAGCTCCCGTCCGAGCGGGCCGACGACACGACTCGCGCTATCGACGAGCTCGCCGCCCGACGGGCGGCCCGGTTCGCAGGCTGACACTCGCGTTCGTTAGGTTGGCGCCTGGGCACAGAAAGGCGCCACATGAACCCACGCTTCGGCTCGGCATTCGCCGAGCGTCACATCGGACCCTCCTCCACAGACCAGCAGCGGATGCTCGCCACGATCGGCGTCGCCTCGGCCGCTGAGCTCGTCGACGCGGCGATCCCCTCCGCCATCCGCTCCGCCGAGATGCCCGGCGTGCCTGCGGCCCGGACCGAGGCGGAGGTCCAGACGCGGCTGCGCTCCCTGTCCGAGAAGAACGTCGTGACCGTGCCGATGTACGGGCTGGGCTACAGCCAGACCGTGACGCCACCCGTCATCCGCCGCTCGGTGCTCGAGAACCCCGCCTGGTACACCGCGTACACCCCGTACCAGCCCGAGATCAGCCAGGGCCGGTTGGAGGCGCTGCTCACCTTCCAGACCATGTGCAGCGACCTCACGGGCCTCGCGACGTCCGGCGCGTCGCTCCTCGACGAGGGCACCGCGGTGGCCGAGGCGGTCGCCCTCGCGAACCGCGTGTCCAAGAAGGGGAGCCGCTGCCTCGTGGACCCGGGTCTGTACCCGCAGAGCCTCGCGGTGCTGCGTACCCGAGCCGGGGCGCTGGGGCTCGAGCTCACGGTCGGTACGGGCTCGCTCGAGGACGACCTGGACGGCGTGTTCTGCGTGGTCGTGCAGCAACCGACTGCGGACGGTCTCGTGCGGAGCGCCGACGACCTGCGGCGCATCGCGGACGCCGCGCACGACGCGGGGGCGCTCGTCGTCGCCGCGTGCGACCTGCTCTCGCTCACGCTGCTGGAGCCTCCGGCCGCGTGGGGCGCGGACGTCGCTGTCGGCAGCACCCAGCGCTTCGGCGTCCCGCTGTTCTACGGAGGCCCGCACGCGGGCTACATCAGCGTTCGGGAGGGTCTCGAACGGCAGCTCCCCGGCCGGCTCGTCGGGGTCTCGGTCGACGCCGACGGCGTTCCCGCGTACCGGCTGGCTCTCCAGACCCGCGAGCAGCACATCCGGCGCGAGAAGGCGACCTCCAACATCTGCACGTCGCAGGTCCTGCTGGCCGTGACCGCGGCCCTGTACGCGGTGTACCACGGCCCGGACGGGCTGCGCTCGATCGCGTCCGAGGCGCACGGCACGGCGCAGCGCATCGCGGCGACAGCCGTCGCCGCGGGCCGAAGGGTCAGGCACGACGCGTACTTCGACACGGTCGTCGTCGAGGCTCCGGGCCGGGCCACAGACCTCGTCGCGGCTGCACACGACGCCGGGATCCTCGTACGCCCCATCGACGACGACGCCTTCGCGGTGTCGGTGGGCGAGGGTGTCGTCGAGGCCGAGCTCGAGGCGCTCGCCTCCGTGCTGGGGGCGCCTCTCGCGGACGCCCCTGACACGCCGGCGCTCGCCGGGCACGACCGCGCGGACGGCTACCTCTCCCATCCGGTGTTCCACGCCTATCACTCCGAGACTGAGATGCTGCGCTACCTGCGCGCCATGGCCGACCGTGACTTCGCGCTCGACCGGGGCATGATCCCCCTCGGCTCGTGCACGATGAAGCTCAACCCGGCGGCCGCGATGGAGCCGATCTCCTACCCGGGGTTCGCGAGCCTCCATCCGTACGCGCCGGAGAGCGACGCGCAGGGCTACGCAGAGCTCGTCACCGAGCTTGAGTCGTGGCTGTGCGCGATCACCGGGTACGACCGGATCTCACTCCAGCCGAACGCAGGCAGCCAGGGGGAGTTCGCCGGTCTGCTCGCGATCAAGCGCTACCACGAGTCCCGCGGCGACGCGCACCGGACTGTGTGCCTCATCCCGTCGTCGGCGCACGGGACGAACGCTGCCTCAGCCGCCCTCGCCGGACTGTCGGTGGTGGTCGTCAAGGCCGCTCCCGACGGGTCCGTCGACCTCGCCGACCTCGAGGCGAAGATCGAGGCGCACGCGTCGAAGCTCGCCGCGATCATGGTCACGTACCCGTCGACTCACGGCGTCTTCGAGGACACGATCACCTCGATCTGCGAGAAGGTCCACGCCGCCGGCGGGCAGGTGTACGTCGACGGGGCGAACCTCAATGCGCTCGTCGGCCTCGCCCGACCGGGGGCGTTCGGCGCCGACGTCAGCCACCTCAACCTGCACAAGACGTTCGCCATCCCGCATGGCGGCGGCGGGCCCGGCGTCGGGCCGGTCGCGGTCCGCGAGCACCTCGCGCCGTTCCTCCCGGGCGACCCGCGCGGCGAGGGCACCACGCACGCCGTGGCGTCCGCTCCGCAGGGGTCCGCGGGGGTCCTGCCGATCACGTACGCGTACATCGCTCTCATGGGCCCGGGCGGCCTCCGTGCGGCCACGGAGGGCGCGCTCATCGCCGCGAACTACGTCGCGAAGCGGCTCGCCGGCACGTACCCCGTGCTGTATGCGGGGGAGTCGGGGCTCGTCGCCCACGAGTGCATCCTCGACCTGCGTCCGCTCACGAAGCGCACGGGCGTGACCGTCGACGACGTCGCGAAGCGCCTCGTCGACTACGGCTTCCACGCGCCGACGATGAGCTTCCCGGTCGCGGGGACGCTCATGGTCGAGCCGACGGAGTCGGAGTCGAAAGAGGAGCTCGACCGCTTCTGCGACGCGATGATCGCCATCGCCGCCGAGGCCGAGCGCGTGCTCGCGGGGGAGTGGCCGATCGACGACAACCCGCTCCACAACGCACCGCACCCGCTGGCGCGCGTCGCGGCGGACACCTGGAACCACCCGTACTCGCGCGAGCTGGCGGCGTTCCCCGGCGGGAAGCCGCACGGCCCGCTCGCCGCGCGGCAGGTCAAGGACAAGTACTGGCCGGCGGTCGGGCGCATCGACGGCGTGTACGGGGACCGCAACCTCATGTGCGAGTGCCCGCCACCGGAGGCGTACGAGTCCTGAGGCTGGCTGCTGGGGGTCTTCCGCCGACGCCCTCGGCAGGGTGGTCGCGGACCACGCCCCGCGCTTCCGGTCTGTGGCAAGGTGGGCTGGGCAGGTGCTGCGGAAGGGACTGAGATGGCCGACCTCGTGAAGCGCGTCATGGGCTGGCGGTGGGTGACACACCTCATGCGCGCCATCGAACGGTTCAACTCCCGGCTGGGCACCCAGTTCGCCGCGGCGACCACGTACTTCTCCGTCCTCGCGATCGTGCCCGTCCTCATGCTCGCGTTCGCGATCACCGGCCTCACCATCGAGGTGCTGCGGCCGGACCTGGCACAGGTGCTGGAAACGGCGATCGAGAAGCGGCTCGAGAGCGTGGGGGGCGCCCACGACATCGCGATGAACCTGGTCGACACGCTGAAGAACTGGCGCGGCGTCGGGATCGCGGCGATCCTGTCGGCCGCGTACGCCGGTACGGGCTGGGTAGGCAACATCCGCCAGGCCATCAACGCGATGTGGCACCCCGACGGCCTGCGGCCCACCGGGCCTGCCGGCGTCGGCGGATGGCTCGCGACGCTCGGCAAGAACCTCCTGATCCTGTTGGGGCTGATCGTCCTCGGTGGCGTGACCGTCGCGGTCTCCAGCGGCGCCACCGCAGCGCAGTCCGTGGTGCTCGGGTGGTTCGGGCTGCAAGGGTCATCCGTGGCCGCTGCGGTCACCGTCGTACTGGCACTCCTCGTGTCCCTGCTGACCGGCTGGGCACTGTTCGTCTACCTCTACTCGGTGCTCCCCAACGAGAAGGTGTCACTTCGCTGGATCGCCCGAGGGGCGCTGCTCGGCTCGTTCGGCCTGGCCGTCCTGCAGTACTTCGCCGGCATCCTCAACGGGATGTTCCTGCGGAACAGCGCCGCCGCCATCTTCGGACCCGTCATCGTGCTCATCCTCGCGCTCAACATCTTCGCGACGCTCGTCATGCTCGGGGCCGCGTGGACCGCGACCACGTCTCCCGAGGCGGAGGCGCTCCCCGCACGCCCCCGAGAGGCGACTCCGACGATGCTGCCGCTCTCCGAGCATCCGGACTTCCGGGGCGACCTGTACGTACCGAAGAAGGTGGCCCGCCGCGGTGTCACCGCCGGGATCGTCGCCGGGTACGCGCTCGGCGGCGCCGCCGGGATGGGGCTGGGCGCCTTGCTGGGCAGACTCGCAGGCGCGGTCGCCCACCGGCGCCGCCGGAGGTAGCTGTACGAGCGGCTGTACATGGCGGTGCCGTCGCCCTCCCTCAGGCTCGAAAGGCCAGTTGGCGCTGTGCCACGCCGAAGTGACCGGGCGTGTCGTGGCCTTTCGTCGGGAGAGGGGGGCGGGTGGAGACCGGGACGGGGGTCAGTGCTCGGCCGCCACCGGGGCCGGCTGGCCAATGCTCGCCAGCAGCTCGGTGAACCAGGACTGGGTGATGTCGAACGGCTTGCCGCCCTTGATCCGGTCGAACGCGATCGCCTTGAGGGTGTCGCCGTCCTCCTCGTCGTGGCCGATGACGCCCGGCTCACCACGGAGCGCGCAGTCGACCGCGAGGTCGGTGCACTGCCTGATGAGGTCGAGGTCGTACTGGTTGGCTGCCGCGGAGCGGGAGTAGTAGCCGCTCTTCTGGACCATGACCTTCTCGGCTCCCAGCTTCGCGGCGAACTGGTCGGCGAACCAGGCGCCGGGGTTGATCTTGTCGATCTTCACGTGTCCGAACGCGTCGCGGGCCACCTCCTTGCCGCTGGCCTCGAGCTGGGCGACGATCGAGTCGATGCCCGCGCCCTCGGACAGGAAGATCGTCACGTTGCCGACCTCGTCCATGACCTTCTTGAGACGCTCCGCCTCGGCGTCGATGTCGATGACGGCCTCGGGGACGAACACCGCGTGGACGTCCCAGGCGATCTGCGACAGCCCGATCTCGGGCAGCCACTCCTGCGTGGCGAGCCACTCGCGGTACTTCCTGGCGGTCACGGCCGTGAGCCAGCCGCAATGCCTGCCCATGACCTCGTGCACGATGAGCATCCGGGAGCCGGAGTTGTGCTCGGCGACGATGTTCTTCGCGAAGCGCGCGCCCATCTCGGCAGCCGTGTCGGCCCCCAGGGACTGACGGATCGGGATGATGTCGTTGTCGATCGTCTTCGGCAGCCCGACGACCGTGAGGCCGTAGTCGTTCTCCGCGAGGAAGGCGGCGAGGTCGGCAGCGGTTGTGTTCGTGTCGTCGCCGCCGATCGTGTGGAGGACGTCGACGCCGTCCGCGACGAGGCGGTCGGCCGCCACCTTGAGCGGGTTGTCACCCTCCTTGACGAGTCCGCGCCTGACGAGGTCGGCCGCGTTGGTGAGCTTCACGCGGGAGTTCCCGATGGGCGAGCCGCCGAACCTGTGAAGGAGCGCGGCGTTCTTGCGCACCTCGGCGGTGACGGTCACGGAGTCGCCGCGAAGGAGGCCCTGGTAGCCGTGCTTGTAGGCGATGATCTCGACGTCCGGGGCGAGCTCGGTGTAGCGCTCGATGAGACCGCCGATGGCACTGGACAGACATGGGGCGTAGCCGCCCGCGGTGAGGAGCGCAACCTTCGCGACCATGGATGACCTCCGGTGAGTGTAGGGACCGAGGGACAGCCTAGGAGACCGACGCATCGCGAGGGACCCGGGGGCCGGGCGTGAACGGCGGCGGGTCGAGGTAGCCCTGGGCGGTGTCCGGCTCGTACGGACCGGAAGCCCGCACGCCGTGACTCCCGGTCGGGTGCTCAGGCCCACCGGCCAGCCGTACTCGAAGGCCTGGCGTCAGCACGGCTGGCGGACTCCCGCGGAAGGCGGGACGCCCGAGCTGCCGGCTGGGGGAAGGAGCTCTCGGGCCTCACGGCCGCCGCTGCCCATCGGCCGTGGACCGTCGACCCGAAGAAGAGAGGCGGCTACCCCGACCCGGTCGTGGACCTCGACGCCGGACGGCGGGACGCGCTCGCGAGGCACAAGGCGGCCCGCTCCTAGCCGCGACCGCTGACCAGACAGGGATCCGGGGTCTGGTCTGGCGCCCGCGGAGCACCTACTGTGTCCAGCACCACGTGCTCGATGAGGAGGACCACGCACCATGACGGACGCCCCGGACCTGGCAAGCGACATCGTCACCCCGGACCCCGAGGCCGCACAGGCCTACCGCATCCGCGACTGGGACGAGGTCGCGGGTCCTGCAGCGGACTTCAGGACGTTCTGGGAGGACCGGGCGAAAGAGCTGGAGTGGTACGAGCCGTGGCACACCGTGCTCGACGACTCGAACGCTCCGTTCTACTCCTGGTTCACGGGCGGCAAGGTCAACATTGTCCACAACTGCGTGGACCGGTGGCTCAAGGGCCCCACCCGCAACAAGCTGGCCCTCATCTGGGTCTCGGAGGACGGCCAGGAGACTCGTACCTTCTCGTACTTCTCGCTCAACCGTGAGGTCATGACGTGGGCGAACGTCCTCAAGGCGATGGGCGTGAGCAAAGGCGACCGGGTGACGATCTACCTCCCGCGCATCCCCGAGATCGTGTTCGCGATGCTCGCGTGCGCGAAGATCGGCGCCGTCCACTCCGTCGTCTTCGCGGGCTTCTCCTCCGACGCGATCAAGGAGCGGATCCTCGACTCGGAGTCGAACCTCGTCATCACCGCTGACGGGTCGTGGGTCAACGGCAAGGTGTTCGAGCTCAAGAACATCGTGGACGAGGCCGTGCGGCACGCCCCGACGGTCGAGAACGTCGTCGTCGTCCGCCGTACCAACACCGAGGTCACGATGGACCCGCTGCGCGACCACTGGTTCTCCGACCTGGAGACGCTGCCGATCGCGAAGGGACAGTGCTCCACCGAGGTCCTCGACGCCGAGGACCCGCTGTACATCCTGTACACGTCGGGCTCGACCGGCCGGCCCAAGGCCATCCTCCACACGCACGGCGGGTACATGGTGGGGGTGTACACGACGCTGAAGTACGTCTTCGACCTCCGCGACGAGGACCGCTGGTGGTGCACCGCCGACCCCGGCTGGGTCACGGGCCACTCGTACCTCGTGTACGGGCCGCTGCTCAACGGCGCCACGAGCTTCATGTACGAAGGTGGGCCGACCTACCCGTACCCCAACCGGTGGTGGCAGCTCATCGAGTACTACGGGATCAACATCCTCTACACGGCGCCGACCGCCATCCGCAGCCTCATGCGGTTCGGGGAGGCGTGGCCGAACCGGCACGACCTGTCGTCACTGCGGCTGCTCGGGTCGGTGGGTGAGCCCATCAACCCGGAGGCCTGGCACTGGTACCACCGGGTCATCGGCAAGGGCCGCTGCCCGATCATGGACACCTGGTGGCAGACGGAGACTGGCGCGTTCCAGATCACTCCCGTCCCGAGCATGCCGCTGAAGCCGGGTTCCGGCGGCAAGCCGTTCTTCGGCCAGGAGGCCGAGGTTCTCGACGAGAAGGGCAACCCCGTGCCCGACGGGCAGGAGGGCTTCCTCGTCCTCAAGAACCCGTGGCCCGCGATGATGCGCACGCTGTACAAGGACCCGGACCGCTACGTGAGTACGTACTGGTCGACGTATCCGGGCAAGTACCTCACCGGCGACTCGGCGCGGCGCGACGCGGACGGCTACTTCTGGGTCATCGGCCGTACCGACGACGTCATCAAGGTCTCCGGTCACCGGCTCGGCACGGCCGAGGTCGAGAGCGCGTTCGTGAGCCACCCGGCGGTCGCCGAGGCGGCGGCGATCGGGCTGCCCCATGAGGTGAAGGGCAATGCGATCCACGCGTACGTCGTGCTGCGGGTCGGGTACGAGCCGAGCGAGGACCTCGAGGACGAGCTCCGCCAGCACATCTCGCGGCACCTGTCGCCGATCGCGAAGCCGGACCAGATCGACTTCGTGGCTGCCCTGCCCAAGACGCGGTCGGGCAAGATCATGCGGCGGCTGCTCAAGGCTCGCGCCCTCGGACAGCCCGAGGGCGACACGACGACGCTCGACGACTGACCGGTACCGTCAGCCCCTCGCGGCCCCGATCCGGCGCACCGCCTCGCGGATGACGGCCGGTGACGTCGCGAGGTTGATGCGCACCCACTGCCCGCAGTCGCCGGCGTAGTCCGTACCGGGGTTGAACGCGACCCGGCCCCGGGCGCGCAGCGTCACGGCGGGGTGCGGGAACCCGAGCGGCGACGCGTCCACCCAGGCGAGGTACGTGCCCTGGCTCGGCGTGTACGAGAGGCCGACCTCCGGGAGGACCGAGGCGAGCAGCTCCTTGTTGGCGGCGATCTCGGCGTTCAGCTGGACGAGCCAGTCGCGGTCGTTGTCGAGACCGGCGGCCTGCAGCAGCAGGCCGAGGTGGCTGGAGCCGGCGCGGACCTCGTACGGCAGCTTCCAGAGCGCCTCGACGCGCTCGCTGCCGGCGATGAGCAGCCCGGCCTTGAGGGCAGCGAGGTTGAACGCCTTCGAGGCGGACGTGACGACGAACCCGTTCTCGCTGCCCGGCACCGACAGGTACGGGGTGAACGTGGCGTCGGGGGCGACGAGGGGCCCGTGGATCTCGTCGCTGATGACCACGACGTGGTGGAGCCGTGCGAGCCTGGCCACCGCCTCGAGCTCTTCAGGTGTGTGCACCGTCCCGAACGGGTTGTGGGGGTTGCACAGCAGGTAGCCGGCGACGTCCTCCCGGGCGAACGCCGCCTCGAGGGCCTCGAAGTCCAGCCGGCCCTCGGAGGTGAGGACCGCCTCGACGAGGTGGCGGTCACCCACGGCGCCGGAGACGCGGAAGGGCGGGTAGATCGGTGTATTGATGACGATGCCGGAACCCGCCGGGGTGAACGCGTCGACGAGGACCGCCATCCCGGAGACGACGTCGGCGCACGGCATGATCTTCGCCGCGTCGAGGCGGAGCCCCCAGGTCGCCTCGGCGAAGGCCGCGAACGCGCGGGGCAGCGAGTCGTAGCCCGGGTAGCCGAGGTCGCCGATCTCGAGCACGTGCCGCATGGCCCGCGTGATCCCGGGCGGCGGTAGGACGTCCATCTCGGCGACCCACAGCGGCAGCACGTCGGGCTCGAACCGGGTCCACTTCATGGAGGTCCGCTGCCGGAGCACGTCGAGGTCGAGGTCGAGGATCGCCATGACGCTGGAGCCTAGCGGCGAGGGACCGGCCCTCCCGTCAGCGGTTCACCGGAGCACGTGGGACGCGGTGATGCCTGCCTCGAGGCGTCGCCGACGCGGTCGACCTCTCCGCCGGTCACCCCGAACGCGGCCCCCCTCATGATGCGCGCCGTACGTCGTGCTCATGCCGACGAGGATGGCTCGCGAATGTAAGAACCGTGTCAGGGCCGGGTAGACACTGCACGATCTCCGCCGAGGCTCGCGGTGGAAGGATGGGGCCATGGCTCGCTACTTCGACGTGCACCCTGCAAACCCCCAGCCGCGGTCGCTGGCGCAGGCCGCCGCGATCCTGTCCGACGGTGGCCTCGTGGCGTACCCGACGGACTCCGGTTTCGCCCTCGGCTGCCGACTGGGTACGAAGGAGGCCTTGGACCGCATTCGTGCGATCCGGGGCCTCGACGAGCGGCACCACTTCACCCTCGTGTGCAGCGAGTTCTCCCAGCTGGGCGCCTACGTGCAGATGGGGAACCGGGAGTTCCGCGCCATCAAGGCGAGCACGCCCGGCCCGTACACGTTCATCCTCCCGGCGACCCGTGAGGCGCCGAAGGCGATGCTGCACCCGAAGAAGAAGACGGTCGGGGTCCGCATCCCAGACCACGTGACGGCACGCGCCCTGCTCGACGTGCTGGGCGCGCCGCTCCAGTCGAGCACGCTCATGCTCCCTGGCGCGGACGAGCCGATGACGGACGGCTGGACGATCGCGGACAGCCTCGCCCACGAGGTCGACGCCGTCCTCGACTCCGGTGACGTTGGTCTCCAGGCCACCACCGTCGTCGACTTCAGCGGCGACGAGGTCGAGATCCTGCGGTACGGCGCGGGCGACCCCTCGCCGTTCGAGTCATGAGCCGCGCAGCGGAAGGGCCCAGCAGCCGCGAGGTGATCGGTGCGTACGTGGCCCAGTGCGCCGCGACGATCCGGACATCCCTGCCGCTGGTGCTCGCCGACGAGCCGGACGCGATCCACGCCGCGCGGGTTGCGACGCGTCGGCTTCGCAGCGCCCTGCGGACGTTCCGGCCGCTGTGGACGCACGGGTACTCGCGGCTGCGCGACGAGCTGCGCTGGTACGCGGGACTGCTGAGCAGGCCCCGCGACCTCGAGGTGGTCGGGGACTGGCTGGCCTCCCTGCTCTCGGGGCCGGAGGCTGCCGTGCTGTACGGAGATGCTGTGGCCGCCGAGATCACCGAGCAGGTACGGCGTGACCGGGAGGAGGCGCTGGCGACGATGCGCACCGAGCTCGAGGGAGACCGGTTCTCCGCGCTGGTCGACGCTCTGCCCCCGGCTGACTGGTCGCCGGCGGCGGACGTGCCGGCGAACCTCCTCGTCCCCGGTCTGGCAACGGTGCCGGCGCGGAAGGCGCTCGAGGAGGCCACGTCGCTTCCTCGCGGCGACGATCGGCCTGCCGCCGTGCACGAGCTGCGGAAGACCACGAAGGAAGCGAGGTACGCGGTGGACGCGCTCGGCCCCGGCGCGGGGGAGCAGTCCGACTTCTGGAAGCGAGTCACCGGGACGCTCGGGGTCGCGCAGGACGGCCAGGTCGCGCAGGAGATCCTCAAGGAGCTCGCCAAGGACGCTCCCGCCCACAGGGCCGTGTGGGACGCGCTGTCCACGATCGTCGCACGAGAGGCGGCCGTGGCCGAGGCGGAGGGGCTCAGGCTCGTCGCGCAGGCGGCCGACCTGCCTGCGCCGCGCGTCGCTGCGCGCTGAGCTGCGGAACGTGGAAACAGTCGGACGGGGGGTGAAACCGCCGCCCGGCTTCGATAGACAGAACAGGTCAGCTTTCCATCGGCAGGAGAACCATGGACACCGTACGTCTGGGCATCATCGGATTCGGCCAGCAGGGCGGCTACTACAGCCGGATCCTTGCCGCCTCCATGGTGCCGGGCATGACCTTGGGCGCGATCT
>JAJZQV010000165.1 GCA_021803025.1 Actinomycetes bacterium
AACCCCGTCTCTGGATGATGACCCGTCAAAGATGGTCCAGGTCTGACGGATTCGGGATAGCGGGCGAGGCTTCGAACGCGTCGTTCACTGCGGGGCTCGTGTCGATCGACAGGCGGCCCTGCTTCGGCCGTTCATGGCCCCGACCTCGCCAGATGCATGGACCCTTTGGGGTTGCACTTATTGCACTTGTGCTGCTAGGCTACTCAGCCAGCAGCCGAGGTGACCGACCATGACCGTGACCCTGGACCGTGAGCCGATCGCCGCTCGCAAGGATGACCGCGATGCGCTCCGTGCCGTGGAAGCGCTGACCCAGTCGGTTGCCGAGTGCCAGCTGACCGCTGGGGGTACCACTGTCGAGCTTCCTGATGCGCTTCGGGTCGTGCTCGCGCTTGCCGCTCGCGAACTCCTGCGGGGCAATCGGGTGTCGCTACTTCCCGTCGAGCGCATGCTCACGACCCGTCAGGCCGCGGAGCTGCTCAACGTCTCGCGGCCCTACCTCATCCGGCTGCTCGAGGCTGGGCGGATTCCGTACGAGATGGTGGGGACCCATCGACGCATCGCGATCGAAGATGCCCTGCGCTTCCGTGCGGAGCGCAGCGCCCACCGGCGTCGGGTGTTGCGGGCTCTGAGCCAGGAGGCAGACGAACTCGGCATCTACGAGGAGTGACGCTTGGCCTACGTCGCCCTGCTCGACGCCGATGTCCTCCATCCGTACATCAGCGTCGATCTCTTGCTGCGCCTGGCCGAGCGTCGCATGTTCCAGCCGGCCTGGAGCGAGGAGATCCTGGCGGAGGTTCGCGACAGCCTCGTTCGGCGCGGGATCGACCCAGAGAAGGTGGATCACCGCCTCGACGCGATGCGCGAGGCTTTCCCCGATGCGATGACCCCGGGGATCGGTCGGTTCCTGTCCGCCGTTCCGGCATCGGTGGATCCCGGCGACCGGCACGTGGTCGCCGCGGCGCTGGCGGTTCGCGCCGAGGCGATCGTCACGCGCAACGTTTCCGATTTCGCTCCTGCCGACCTGTTCGAGCTTGGCATCGAGGTCCAATCGCTCGACGCGTTCCTGGTGAGCCAGTGGACGCTGGATCGCGCGGTCGTCCTGGACGCCCTCCGCGAGATGGAGGAGGACCGCACGCGTCCGCCGAGAACGGAGGCGGAGATCCTGGATGCGCTCGCGACGCTCGCGCCGAGCTTCGAGGACACTGCCCGGGCGTCGCCCGGGGACTGAGGCCCTGTATACGAGAACTCGACCGTCGAGCCGGGACCATCAGGTCGCTTGACGCGGCCGAGGGTGTGCGAGACCGTCGCTGTCATGGAGGGCCGGGACCCAGGTCCGAACAGGCAAGTGGCCTCGCCGCGTCCGCGGCGCTCGATGCGCTGGTGGATCGCCATCGTCCTGGCCGGTGGGCTCCTCGCGGCGTGCGCCCCGGACATGACCGGCACGGTGAGCATCCCCAGCACGCCGACTGCCGCACCCGGGCAGCACATCCTCTGCCAGCTCGCGCAGATCATGCCCTTCACCGTCGCCGGTGATCCGTCGAAATCACCCCCCGTGTGGGGGATTGACCGCGCGGGGCACGCCTTTCCAGTCGTCTGGCCGCCGGGGTTCCGGGCTCGCTTCACGCCGCGCCTCGAGGTCCTCGCACCTGACGGGACGGTGATCGCGCACGGGGGCGACGTCATCTCTGACGCCGGCGGCGGCGGAGGCGGGGACGGCGTGGTGATCTGCTCGATCGGGGGCAAGAACTGGGAAGGCGGATGACGTCTTCGAGCCCCTACGCGCGCCCCAGCATGTAGCCGAACGCCGCGACCTCCATGCACCCCTTCGCGCTCTCCCTGGTCTGCTCGAAGCAGCGCGACAGCCGTCGCCAGCGCCCGAGCTGCGCGAACGCGTGCTCGACCTTCACGAGCGGCACGATCGGTGAGAACGTCTGGCCCGGAGGCGGAGGCGAGGGAACCCTGATGTGGAGCCAACACGCGCCGTGCTTCGCGGTGGCCTTCCACAACCCCGTGTAGCCGCGGTCGGCGAGCACGTCGCGCGCGCTCGGCAGCGCCGGCAGCACCTCGTGGATGAGCTTGCGTCCTTCGCTCACGTCGTGCGGCTCGGCCGACTCGACGCGGGCCGTGATCGGGAGCCCCAGTATCTCGACGAGCACCGTGCGCTTCGCGTGGAACGTGTGGCCGCCGCGACCGCCGGCCTGGTGGAACGCCAGGGGCGCGATGATCGGCAACCTCGACGCCAGCCCAGCAGAGTTGGACAGGGCGACGCATTCGAGCCTCACCCCGCCCGGAGGCACCGCGTGCTGCCCTCGCTGCTGTACATCCTGATCCGGCCGCCCGCTCGAGCTGGCGGCGCTGCGCTCTCCGGTCGGAACGCCCCAAGGAGCTCGAGATCGTCGTGCTGCGCCATGAACTGGCGATCCTCCGTCGGCAGGCCGCGCGCCCCGAGCTCGCCGGAGCCGATCGGGTCTTCCTGGCCGCGGCCTCCCGCGTGCTGCCGCGGCGGCGTTGGTCGAGTTTCCTGGTCAGACCCGAGAGCCTGCTGCGCTGGCATCGCCGGCTCGTGGCCCGGCGCCGGACGTACCCGCGGCGGGGTCCTGGTCGCCCGCCGCTCGATCCTACGGTCGTCGCTGACTGCGGTGCGGTCGGTCCACGAGTACGACCTCGCCGCGTGACGGCCGAATAATGGCACCCCACACGCAACGCGGTGAGACGTCATCGGTGAGGGACGAGCAGTGATTCGCGGTTTCGAGGTCAGGTTGTACTCGCGGAACCTGCAGACCACGCAGAGGTTCTACGAGGGCCTGGGCTTCGCCGAGACGTTCAGATACCCCGGGGCCGGGGAACCCCATCACGTCGAGCTCACGCAGAACAACTTCAAGCTGGGCATCGTCGACATCGGCAAAGCGTCTGCGGACCACGGTTTCGCGGCCAGTCTGGGCGGACACACCGCTGAGCTCGTGTTCTGGAACGACGACACCGACGGGCTCTTCGCGACGCTCATCGGCGCCGGCGCGTCCGTCATCTCCGAACCACACGACTGGCTCGGACGCCTGCGGGTCGCGTGGATCGGTGACCCTGACGCGAATCCGATCCAGCTCGTGCAAGAGCGGACGTCACGGGGCAGATAGCGGGCACGCGTGTCAACGTGACCACGCGTCGGCTCGAGCTCACGCGAGCGCAGATCCTCGCGTACCGGCGGACCGTCGGGGCGCTCGACGACCGGCTCCCACCCGGCGCCGACTCCCTGCGACGCGCGGCGTGGGCCGGCCTCCAGGACAGCATGCCCCGAGCGGCGCTCCTCTCCATCCACGTCCGTGTCGAGGGGACCGAGCCGTCCACCTGGGAGGACGCATCGCTCGTGCAGCTCTGGGGCCCGCGCTTCAGCGCGTACGTCGTCGCGGCCCGCGACCGCGGCGTCTTCGCGCTCGGGAGGCTCCCGGACGATGACGCGGGGCGGCGGTTCGCCGAGGAGATGGCCATTCGTCTGGATGCCTTCCTCGGCGGCCGGACGATGACCTACGGAGACGCGGGACGCGCGCTCGGCGTGCATCCCAACGCGCTCCGCTATGCCGCACCGACCGGCAGGGTCCTGATCCGCTGGGACGGCGCACGACAGCCGACGGTCTGGACGGTGCCGCCCCCCCAGGTCGATCCCCGCGAAGCTCGCCTCGAGCTCGCGCGCCGGTACCTGCACATCTTCGGTCCCACGACGCCCGCGGCGTTCGGCGAGTGGGCGGGGATCGCCCCGGCGCGAGCCCGCGCGGCGTTCCACGCGCTCCTCGGATCGTTGACACCGGTGCGAACGGCGGTCGGCGATGCGTGGATCCTGACCAGCGACGAGCCGATGCTCCGAGCCCCCGCAGGGCGTCCAGCCCTGGCACGGCTCCTCCCGAGCGGC
>JAJZQV010000166.1 GCA_021803025.1 Actinomycetes bacterium
GATGCCCATGGGCGACCCGTACACGACGACGAGCCGGTCCCGCTGCTGGCACAGGTGCTCGCTCTCGAGCGTCGCGTCGACCTCCTCGAGCAGGTCCCGGAAGTCGCTGTGCTCCTGCGTGATGTAGGCCGTGACGCCCCACACCAGCGACAGCTCCCGCTGGGTCTGACGGCTGGGCGTGAAGCAGATCACGGGGATCTCCGACCGCAGGCGCGACAGCCGGCGCGCCGTGTCGCCGCTCTTGGAGAACGCGACGAGGTAGCGCGCGCCGAGCCGGTCCGCCACCTCGGCCGCGGCCTTGGCGATGACGCCGCCGCTGGTGTGCGGGTCCCACTCGATCTCGTTGATGGAGGCGAAGCCGTGCTCCTCGACGGCGGCGATGATGCGCGCCATCACCGAGACCGTCTCCACCGGGAACTTGCCGACCGACGTCTCGCCGGACAGCATCACCGCGTCGGCACCGTCGAGGACGGCGTTGGCGACGTCAGAGGCCTCGGCGCGCGTCGGGCGCGGCGACGAGATCATCGACTCGAGCATCTGGGTCGCCACGATCACCGGCTTGGCCCACGTCCGGGCGGCACGGATGATCCGCTTCTGCACGACGGGGACGTCCTCCAGCGGGAGCTCCACCCCCAGGTCGCCGCGGGCGACCATGAACGCGTCGAACGCGTCGATGATCTCGTCGAGGTTGTCGACCGCCTGAGGCTTCTCGATCTTGGCGATGACCGGGACGCGGCGGCCCTCCTCGTCCATGACGCGGCGCACGTCGAGGACGTCGCTCGCGCTCCGTACGAACGAGAGCGCCACCATGTCGACGCCCTGCCGCAGCGCCCACCGGAGGTCCTCGGTGTCCTTCTCGCTCAGCGCCGGCACGCTCACCGCGACACCGGGCAGGTTGATGCCCTTGTTGTTGCTCACCGGGCCGCCCACGATGACCTCGCAGACCACGTCGGACTCGGTGACCTTCGTCGCCCGCAGCTCGACCCGGCCGTCGTCGATGAGGATGGAGTCCCCCACCGACACGTCGCCCGGCAGGCCCTTGAACGTCGTGGAACAGCGCTCGCCGTCGCCTAGGATGTCGTCGATGGTGATCGTGAACGTCGCCCCGTTGGCGAGCTCGACAGGGCCGTCCGCGAACCGTCCGAGCCGGATCTTCGGGCCCTGCAGGTCCGCGAAGACGGCGATCGGTTTGCCGGCCGCCTCAGCCGCCCTGCGTACCTCCTCGAGGCGCTCACCATGCTCGGCGTAGTCGCCGTGGCTCATGTTCAGCCGGGCCAGGTCCATCCCGGCCCGGATGAGCTCATCCATCCTGGAGCCCGTCGTCGCAGGGCCGAGGGTACACACGATCTTGGCTCTTCGCACGACCTGAACCCTACTGCCGTCGTCACCAGGAGCGTACGAGTTCCAGCGCCTGCTGCAGGTCGTCGGGATACGGGCTCGTGAACGTCACCCGCTCCGCGCGCCTCGGGTGCTCGAACGACAGCTCCACCGCGTGCAGCCACTGCCGGACGAGTCCCAGCCTCGCGGCCAGGACGGGATCCGCCCCGTACAGGGGGTCCCCCGCGCAGGGGTGGTGCAGCGCCGCCATGTGGACGCGGATCTGGTGGGTACGGCCCGTCTCGAGGTGGATCTCGACCAGACTCGCCGCGCGGTGCGCCTCCAGCGTCACGTAGTGGGTCACGGAGTGCCGCCCGCCCTCGATGACCGCCATCTTCCAGTCGTGGTTCGGGTCCCGGGCGATGGGCGCCTCGATGGTGCCCTCGAAGGGGTCGAGACGACCCTGGACGAGCGCGTGGTACGTCTTGTCGACCGTCCGGTGACGGAACGCGTTCTTGAGCCGCGTGTACGCTACCTCGCTCTTGGCGACGACCATGAGGCCCGAGGTCCCCACGTCGAGCCGCTGGACGATCCCCTGCCGCTCCGCGGCGCCGGAGGTGGAGATGCGGAACCCGGCGGCCGCGAGGTGCTCCACCACGGACGGCCCGTCCCACCCGAGACTCGGATGTGCGGCGACTCCGGCCGGCTTGTCGACGACGACGATGTCGGCGTCGTCGTGCACGATGCGGATCCCGGAGACCTCTCGGGGGGTGACGGTGACGGTCGCCGGACGTGCGTCCTCCACCTCGAGCATCGAGCCCGTCGAGACCCGGTCGGACTTCGCGGCCACACGGCCGTCCAGCCGTACGTTCCCGCTCTCGATGAGGGTCTCGACCCGCGAGCGGCTCAGTCCCGTCATCCGCGCTGCCGCCACGTCCAGCCGTTCTCCCTCGAGGCCGTGGGGGACCAGGTGGATGCTGCTCATGCGTCGTGCTGCAGCGGCGCCGTCTCCTCCGAGGCGTCGGCCGGCTGCCTGTCGTCCCTGCGGCTCGCGAAGAGCGAGAGGACCACGACGATGACGGCGGCGGAGGTGAGGCAGATGTCCGCCACGTTGACGATGGCGAAGTAGGGCAGCTGGATGAAGTCGACGACGTGGCCGTGAAGGATGCTCGGCGGCCGGACGAGGCGGTCCGTAAGGTTGCCCGCGATCCCGGCGAGCCCCAGGCCGGTCGCCACGGCCCAGGCACGAGCCGTGACCTTCGGCGCGAGCCAGACGACGACGAAGACGAGCATGGCGATCGCGAGGACCGAGAAGACGACCGTCGCGTTCTCACCCATGCTGAACGCGGCGCCCGGGTTGCGGATGAGCTGGAACGTCACGAGGCCGCCGAGGATCCTGGGCGGCCTCATGGGGTCGAGCCACGCCACCGCCATCGCCTTGGTCACCTGGTCGAGGACCAGCCCGCCCACGGCGATGAGCGCGATGAGGCGCCTCGCCGCACGATGTCCGATGGCGCCGGAGGTGCTTATCGTCGCTCCTCGCGCTGCTTGCACCGCACGCACATCGTCGCGCGCGGGAAGACCTGGAGCCGAGCCTTGCCGATCGGCGTGCCGCACATCTCGCAGGTTCCGTAGTGGCCCTCGTCGAAGAGCCGCAGCGCCAGCTGGCTCTGCTCGAGCATCTCGCGGGCGTTCTGCGCCAGCGACATCTCCTGGTCCCGCTCGAAGTTGCTGGAGCCGACGTCAGCGGGGTCGCGTCCTGCGCCGTCCCCTCCGTCACGCAGCAGCTCCTCGAGCTCGGCCTCCGCGACGACGATGGCGCGCTCCATGCGCGCCACCTCCTCGACAAGCTCCTCGCGGACTTCGGCGAGCTCTTCAGCGGTCCAGGGCTCCTCACCCTCGGCGACGGGAATCATCGGGGCGTCGGAAACCGTCTCCGTTGCCGTCCCCGAACGACGGGCCACTGCCATGTTCCACCTCTCCACACGTGCTGTCAGGACGCGAACCATACACGGCCTCGCAACACCCCGTGACGGGCGACACCCCCGTGACACGAATGGGCTCCCCGAAGGGAGCCCGGTCGTGGTCCGTACCGCTCAGTCGTGGTTGGTCAGCAGCGCGTCGAGTCGGGGCGTCTGTGACCCGCTGTTGCCGTGCTGGGAGGAGGTCTGGCTGAGCTGCGGGGCGTCGGCCGGCTCGAACGTGCGGTTCTGGAGGTCGTCCACGAGGCCCGAGAGGTGGGACACGAGCGTGTCCCGGTACGAGGACTCGAAGTCACGCAGCCTGCCCACGTGCCCGGACAAGGTGTCGCGCTCCTGCTCCAGCGCTGAGAGGAGCTCCGCGCGGCGTTCCGCGGCCTCGCGGTCGATCGTCGACGCGCGACCCTCCGCCTCCTGGACGAGCCTCTCAGCGTTGACGCGGGCCTCGGACTCGACGCGGTCTGCGCGGGTA
>JAJZQV010000051.1 GCA_021803025.1 Actinomycetes bacterium
CCTGGAGGTTGAGCCAGAAGCGGTCGGTGGTGCCGAAGTAGCGCGCGAGCCGAAGCGCGGTGTCGGCGCTGATCCGGCGCTTGCCGTGGACGATCTCGTTGATCCGGCGCGGTGGTACGCCGATGGCTACCGCGAGCCGGTTCTGGCTGACCTGCAGCGGCTCCAGGAACTCCTCCATAAGGATCTCGCCCGGGTGGATGGGTGTGATGGTCGTCATGGGTGGCACCTCCTCAGTGGTAGTCCACGATCTCGACGTCGGTGGGTCCTGCGTCGGTCCAGATGAAGCAGACCCGCCATTGCTGGTTGATCCGGATGCTGTGCTGTCCTGCCCGGTCTCCGCGGAGTGCTTCCAGCCTGTTGCCGGGAGGCACGCGGAGGTCATCGAGTGTTTCGGCGGCATCCAGCATCACTAGTTTTCGGAGCGCGACTCGTTCGATACGCGGGTCGATGCTCTTGACTCGTTGACGTGACCAGAGCTGTTCGGTTGCCGAGTCCCCGAAGGATCTGATCACCGTCCGAGTATAACGCATCGCGTCATAGTGGCATTGCTTCCTGTCGCTGAGCTGCCGGCGGCTTCTCGGCCGAGCAGGACGGGTCGCTGCAAGGCGGCGACCACCTTGCGCCATATGAGCGGTCGTTCCCTGGATCGATGATCGAGGCGTCCCGGCCGGGGAGGACTCCTCTCCGGGAATGACCCTGCTGCAGGGTCCACGGCATGGCCATCCTGACGTGGCTGCTGGGCCCAGTCGAGGCTCTTTCATCGGTGCTTCGCTGTTGCGTCGTAGCCGACGGGCGCTCGAACGCGTTTATGGTTGAATACAGCGGCGATTCAGGAGGCTTCGTTGCCGGTCGCGCAGAAACGGTTGTTATGAGGGCCGAAACCCGGCTCATATCAACCGTTATCGGGTTTGAGGGCCCAGGCGACCCGCGTTTGCCTCGCCATAACAACCGTTAATGCGGTTGACCGTCCCTCGACGCCGGGTACGGCAGCGTGCCCGGCAATCTGGCCCTCATCCCGTCGGCAGTGCCGTGCCATGACCCAGGCCGGCCACGGCACGACTCTCGGCACGAGAGGTCAATTGGTGCGGCGACACGCCGAAGTGACCGCGCGTGTCGTGGCCTCTCGACGGGAAGGCGGTAGCCACGCACGACTCCTCGGCAGAAGCGGTTGTTTTGGGAAGGCGCTCATCCGGCACCGGGTGTCAGGTCCCGGCCGCGATCCGGCTGAGCGCCTCGGCGATCTCGGCGTCGCGATCGCCCGCCGCGTGCTGGTAGCGCATGGCTGCCTCGCGGTCGTGTGAGGTGAGCCTTTGCATCAGCCCAGCGAGCGTTGTCCCCGGCGCGGCGGCCAGAACCGCTCCCGTATGCAGCAGGTCGTGGAAGCGCAGGTCGGGTCGGTCAGCGGCGTCGCGAGCCTTCCGTGTCACTGCCGGGTGAATCCTGACAGCCCCTGGTGCCGGACCCACCCGGCAAAGGGGGGTTAGTTTTCGACCGGCGTTGACATTCCGGTAGGACTTGTGTCGGCGCCCACATCTGGCCGCCTGGGCGGCGGGGAACAGAAGGCGTCGGAGCCCGGCCCGGTGTGACGGGCAAGTGGTCCTCGACGATCGGAATGAGGTGCGGTGGGATCGACACATAGCGGACGCCGGCCGCCGTCTTCGGTGGCCCGACGATCGGATGCCCGTCCACCCAGGGGACGCCCCTGCGGATCCGCACCTTGCCGTGGGCCAAATCGAGGTCCCCGCGCCGCAGTTCGGCGATCTCGCCGTAGCGCATCGAGCACCACGCTCCCAGGAGTACGGCGAGCTGCAGACGGTCAGGCATCGCCGCGGTCAGTGCCGCCAGCTCTGCCAGTGTGGCCGGCTCGATCCTCTTCACGCGCCGCGCCCGCCCCGCGGATGTGAACAGGGTCAGCGCTGATCAGCTGGTCGTCCACGGCGCCGTTCATGATGCTTCGGAGCAGGGCGTAGGCCTTGGCGCGCACCCGAGGCGTCTGCGGGTTCAAGTCCGCGAACCACACCTTCACATCAGCGCGGGTGAGGTTTCGCACGGGGACGTTCCCGATGGTGGGGGAGATGTGTCTTCGGAGGACCGCGCGGTACGCGACGGTTCCAGGTCGCAGCTCACGGGCCGCAACCCACCTCTCCGCGTACTCCCGGACCCGACACGACTCAGCTGGTCGAGGCGCTCGGCTTCGGCCCGTGTCACTGCCAATGCCGCAGGAGAGACCTACTCATCTGAGCGGGCTTCGAATCCCCTTAGCTCCAGGCGAAGCATCTCGGGCTGGCGGCGACTCCGCACGTAGACTCGGCCTTTGATCAATGTCTCCGAGCGCGGGGTGCACGACGCCCTCGCTCGCCGTGGGCCAGGGACAGGGGCGTCGATCTCGACGGTCGCCAGTCATTCCTCGGTGCAGCCGCAGGTGCCACGGATGATCACCTCGCACGTGAGCGTCGAAGGCTCCTGCGCGGGGCCGCCCGTGACGATCCGCTCGTGGAGCCGCTCCGCGAGGAGCGAGCCCAGCTGGCGCGTGGGCAGCCGAACGGTCGTCAGCCCGGGCACCGTGTATCGCGCGAGCATGATGTCGTCGAAGCCCGTGATGAGGATGTCCTCGGGGCAGCGGAGCCCGCGCCGAGAGAGGGCCTTCATCACCGACAGTGCCAGCTCGTCATTGGCGCAGACAAGGGCGTCGCACCCGGTGTCGTCGGCGAGCACCTCGTCGGCGACCTGCTGGCCGAACACCTCGACGGCGGGCACCTTGTACGCGGCCATCGGCACGTCCAGCCCCTCCTCGACGACGGCCTCGAGGTATCCGGCGTAGCGGTGCCGCACGTCGCGGGTCCCGGAGATGCCGACGAACCTGGGGCGGCGGGCGCCGTGGGCGATGAGGTGTCGGACTATCTCGCGGGTCGGGTCCTCGTTCTCGACGCCGATGGAGTCGCACCCGGCGACGGGCTGGCGTCCGGTCAGGACGACCGGCACCCGCGAGGCGACGAACGTGACCACCTCGTCGGGCACGGTCAGATGGGTGATGGCCATGCCGTCGACCCGGGCTGCCAGCTCCACCACCTGCTCGATGACGTGATTGGGCTTCGCCTCGGCGGTGACCAGCGTGACGCTCAGCCCGTACTGCCCCGCGACGTACTGGTAGCCCGCGAGCAGTTCGGAGTAGTACGGCCCACCGACCGCGGGCATCACCAGGCCGTGCGACTCGGTGCGCTGCAGGCTGCTCCTCCCCCGGAGCGGCAGATACCCCAGTTCGTCGACCGCCTTCAGCACCCGGTCACGGGTCTGTTCGGACGCCGGCGACGAGCCCTGCAGCACCCGAGACACGGTGGAGATGGAGACGCCCGCGCGCTTGGCCACCGTGTAGATCGTGATGGGCCGAGCCCCGTTGTCCTCCGGCATGCCCCCATTCTGGGCTGCCAGGGCGCCGCTCGGGTAGGGGCGCGCGCCGGCGTCAGTGGGACGGCCGGACCTGCAGCTTGAACCGGCCCTGCAATCTGAACAGGCTCCTGGTCGCGCCCGCCGCTGTCAGATTCAGGCCGGCATGTCCGCGAACGGGTTCGGGATGGCCTCCAGCAGCCTGCGGGTGTACTCATCCTCCGGATCGCGGATGACGTCGAGGGCCTCGCCGCGCTCCACGATCCTGCCGTCGTTGAGGACGATCACCTCATCGGCCAGCATGCGCGCGCTGAGCAGGTCGTGAGTGATGTAGAGGATGCCCACGTCCGAGTCCTGAACGAGCCTGTGGAGCAACTCCAGGATCTCCGCGCGGATCGACACGTCAAGGCTGGAGATCGGCTCGTCCGCGATGATGAGTTCCGGCTCGGCCGCCAGCGCCCGGGCGATCACGACGCGCTGGCGTTGGCCGCCGGACAGCTCGTAGCCGTAGCGTCCCCTGTAGCGGCCCGGCGGGGTGAGGGCGACCCGCTCCAGCAGGTTGTCGATCTCCTTGCGGAGGGCTTCCCCGGACATCCTTCGGTGGTTCTTCAAGGGGCGCGACAAGATGTAGTGCAGCGTCTTGTTGGGGTTGAGCGAGCTGTACGGATCCTGGAACACCATCTGCACGAACTTGCGGTATCGGGTCAGTTGGCCGACACCGAGCCGTCCGACGTTCAACGGGCCGCCCTTGGAGTGGAAGACGATCTCGCCGGAAGTGGGCCTGTCCACGCCGGTGATCATCCTGGCGATCGTCGACTTGCCCGAGCCCGACTGGCCCACCAGTGCCGTGACCATGCCGCGACGCAGCTCGAAGCTGACGCCCGTGATGACCTCGTTGGACTCGACCCGGAAGCCTCGGCGGGTCCGGAATGTCTTGTAGACGTCCTTGACCTCCAGGAAGACCTCGTTGGTCACGGCTGCGGCGGTCTCGTCGACCGATTTGACGAACTCGGGGCCCAGGAAGCGCTTCGTGGGTGCCGGCAGCCCGGGCGTATCGGGCGCCTCGCGCTGCAGGTGTGCGACGTGGCAGGCGACGCGGGGGCGTCCGGTGTCGATGGCCTCGGTCGCCTGGCCGGCGTCGGTCGCCCCGTCGGATGCCGCGATCGCCAGCGGTTGGGGTTCAACGGTGAGGCACCGCTCGATCTTCTCGGGGCAGCGCGGCGCGAACAGACAGCCATGGTGCTCCCGCGAGAGGTCCGGCGGACGCCCCGGCACATAGGTGATGCGGACCGTCTCCGCACGCGGATCGGCGTAACTGCCCAGCAGCCCCTTCGAGTAGGGGTGCAGCGGGTCGCGCAGCAGGTCGCGGGTGTCGTGTTCCTCGACGATGCGGCCGGCGTACATGATGAGGATGCGGTCGGACATGTCGAGCACCGTGCCGATGTCGTGGCTGATGAACAGCACCGCGAAGCCCTGCTCGCGCTGCAGCCTGCGCACGTTCTCCAGGATCGAGCGCTGCACGACGACGTCGAGGCCCGTGGTCGGCTCGTCGAGCAGCACGAACTTGGGGTCGTTGGCCAGGGCGAGGGCCAGATTCACGCGCTGCTTCATGCCCCCGGACAACTCGTGCGGGTAGGCCGTGATGAACCGGTGGTCGATCATCACCAGGTCGAAGAGCTCCTTGATCCGGTCGACGACCTGGTCCCCCCTGAGCTTGCTGTGCAGCTCGATGGCGTCGCGGAACTGATCCTCGACGTGCGTGACTGGGTTGAGGGCGTTCATGGAGCTCTGGAACACCGTGGAGATGTCGCGCCACCGGTAGGGACGCAACGCGTCCTGGCTCATCGTCGTGATGTCCAGGCCGTCGAACAGGATCTGCCCGGCGGCGATCTTGCCGGGTCGCTCCGTGAGCCGCAGGATCGCGTTGGCGAGCGTCGACTTGCCGGAGCCCGATTCTCCGATGAGGCCGACGAACTCACCCGGGGCGATCGCGAAGGACACGTCCTCGACCGCGTTGAGCGGCGCGTGCAGCTTCGGGCTGTAGCGGACTGTGAGGTTCTTGACCTCGAGCAGCGGCGCGGCCATGTCAGGCGTCCTCTCGAAGGAGCGGGTTGCTGATCAGGTCGATGCCGAAGTTGATCAGGGTGAGAGCCAGGATCAGTCCCGAGAGAACAAGCCCCGGCACCAGCAGCCAGATCCACAGGCCCTGCGCGAGGGCACCCTGGAGCTGCGCCTGGTAGAGCATGGTTCCCCAGGACACCGACTCCGTGTTGCCGAGGCCTAGGAACGACAGGCCGGCCTCCGCGCCGATGGCACCTGTGGCGGCCCCGAAGAAGCCGGCGGCGACCAGCGAGGTCATCTGCGGGAGGATCTCTCGAAAGATGATCGTCAGGGTGTTGTCGCCGGCGAACTTGGCGGCCGTGACGAAGTCGCGGTTGCGTAGCGTGATGATCTGCGCGCGCTTGGCGCGGGCCGGTCCTGCCCAGCTGATGATGCCGATGATCAGGACGGTGAACCAGATGCTGCGCACTTCGGAATAGGCCATCAGCGTGATGATGAGCGGCAGCACGGGGACCACGAGGGCGACGTTGGTGAAGAAGGACAAGACGTCGTCGACCCAGGTGCCTTCCAGGTAGCCGGACACCAGGCCGATCAGCAGCGCGACAGCCGTCGCGAACAGTCCCCCGAACAGCCCCACGATCAGCGACACCCGGCTGCCCCAGATCAGCTGGCTGAGAATGTCGGCGCCCTGTGTGGTCGTACCCAGGGGGTGCGCGGAGCTGGGCATCTCGATGGGGTTGAACGTCAGGTTGTCGGCGGCGTACGGGGCCAGCACCGGTGCCAGGATTGCCATCAGGATGTAGGCCCCCAACAGGATCAACCCGAACCGGGCCTTCTTGCTCGACCAGATGACCTGCCACCACGTGGGACCGGTCTCGACCTCCTCGACCTGGGCGGCGGCCACCGCCAGGTCGCCCGGGTCGATGGTGCCGCCCGGCTGGACCTGCGGCGTGGGCTGTGCAGGATTGGTCGTCATGCGCTCGCCTTCCTCGCTCGCGGGTCGAGGACGCCGTAGAGCAGGTCCGCGATCAGATTGGCGATCAGGGTGGCCGTGATCGTGAAGAGCAGCAGCGCCTGGAGCAGCGGATAGTCCTTGCCCGTCGCGGCCTGGCCCATGATTCGGCCGAGCCCTGGGTAGTCGAAGATGTTCTCGATGAGCAACTGCCCGCCGAGAATGCCGCCCAGAGCCATGGCCAGGCCCGTGATCGACGGAAGGAGGGCGTTGCGCGCCGCGTACCGCAGCGCCACCTGGCTGTCGGGGACGCCCTTGGCCTTGGCCAGGCGGATGTAGTCCTCGCCCAGGTTCATGATCATCGTGTTGCGCATGCCGAGGACCCAGCCGATCGGCCCCAACAGGAGCAGCACGGCCGCCGGCAGCACCGAGTGGTAGAGCGCGTCCCCGATGAACGGCAGGTTGAAGCCCGGCGTCGTGGCGTCATAGCCGCCCGAGGTCGGGAACCAGCCGAGGATGTAGCCGAAGGCGAACAGCAGCAGCAGCGCGATCCAGAACGCCTGCAGTGTCCCGATGAACGTCGAGCCGATGGTGACGATCGAATCGAAGAGCGAGTTCCGGCGCCAGGCGGCCAGCGCCCCGAGGACGGTACCGACCGCGAAGGAGATGAGCAGTGTGACGCCGACGAGGATGAGCGTCCAGGGGAGCGCCTTGGCGATCACGTCCGTGACCGGCGTGGGGAAGTAGTTGTAGGACACGCCGAGGTTTCCGGACAGGAGCTGGCGCAGGTAGGCGACGTACTGGTCGAACATGGTGCCTTCGGGTGCGCCCAGCATGGCGCGCATGGCCGCGATCTTCGCCGGGTCGAGTTCCGCGTCCTTGCCGGCGAGCTTCTTGACCATCATCTCGGCCGGGTCGCCGGGCTGGAGCCGCGGGATGAGGAAGTTGAGCGTCACGGCGGCCCAGAGCGTCAGGAGGAAGTAGCCGACCCTCCGCAGGAAGTACCTCATCGATCAACCTTTCCGGCCGGCGCCGGCCGAGCTCACAGGAACGAAGGTTGGTGGAGCCAAGGGTGCGACCGGTGGGGGACGACCGGCCGCACCCGTTCGGGCCCGGGAAGGGCGCGCTACGTGGCCGACTTCAGCTTCGTCATGATCATCAGCATCTCCGAGTTCGTCGCGTACGGATCGGCCTCGCTCGGCCATCCGACCGCCTTGTCGGTGCGGTAGATCATGCGCGCCGGCGCGTAGAACAGCGGCGTCACGGGAGCGGACTTCATCATCACGTCGACCAGCTGGCCGACCAGCTGTTTCTGCTCGGCCGGATCGGTCGACCCCGACAGCTTCTTGACGATGGCGTCGGTGTTCGGATCGCTGTAGCGGCCGACGTTGGTGCGCACCTCGGTCTTGGTCGGGAACTGGTCGGAGGACAGCTTGGCGCCGAGGTTCCGCGCGACCTCGCAGCCACCGTTCAGGTACTCGAGCATCGCGTCGAAGTCTGCGTTCTTCTTCTGCAGGTCGACAGCGTCCGGCGGGCTCGTCATGACGGAGGCGTTGAGCTTCTCCTCCTTGAGGTTGCGGACGATGACGTCCGCGGCCGCCTGGTAATCGATCCAGCCGGCCTGGACGCTGAACTTCACGGTCAGCGGAGAGCCGTCCTTGTTGGTGCGGAAGCCGCCCGAGCCCACCTTGTAGCCGGCCGCGTCGAGCATCTGGTTGGCCTTGGCCGTGTCGTACTTGAGCACCGTGTCGGTGTTCGCGAGGGAGTCAGGCAGAAGATCCTTGGCGTACGGCAGCTTCAGGCCGGTCTGGGATGCGACCTTCATGACGCCGTAGGTGGCTTTCTGGCTCATCTGGTCCTTGTCGAAGCCCTGCGCGACGGCCAGACGGAAGGCGCCGTCGTTCCACGGAGCCTTGGTGAGGTTCGGGGTGAAGACCGTCGACCCGGCCGGGGCGTACCAGAAGTGGTTGAGGTTCGGGTCCTTGGCCTGGAACGACTGGGCCGGGTTCGGGATCTCGCCCCAATAGGCGTCCAACTGGCCCGACGTCAGCTTCAGGGCGGCGTTCGTGGCGTCGTAGTTGCCCTCGAGGACGAGGTGCTTGACCTTGACCTTGTCGGCCTGCCAGTAGTCGTCGCGGCGGTCGAGGACGAGCTTGCGTCCGTTGTAGGAGCCGACCTTGAACGGGCCGGTGCCGACGGGCTTGGTGTCGACGTACTTTGCGGGGTCACCCACCGAGCCCCACACGTGCTGGGGCACGATCTTCGCGGTGATCAGGCTGTCGAACTTGGCCGCCGCGTTGCCGGAGAACGAGACCACGACCTGGTTGCCCTGGGCCGTGACGCTGTCGGCGTGGGCGCCGAACGTATCGTTCCACAGCCCGATGCTGTCGACGGCCGGGTACTGCTTGCCGAGCATGAGCGAGAAGACCACGTCGTTGGCGGTCAGCGGCTGTCCGTCGGACCACTTCACCCCGTCGCGGATCGTGAAGGTGAGCTTGCGAGGGCCCTCCCACTTGTAGTCGGTGGCGAGCCACGGTACGACCTGGCAGTTCATCGAGCTGCGGATCATCAGCGGCTCGTAGAAGTAGGTCTTCGAGGTCGAGCTGGGCGCCCAGGGGTTGTAGTTCTCGACACCCGCGACGTTGTCCGCGACCTCTGCCGGGAACGTCAGTTGTTCGATCATCGCGTCGGTGCCGGCATTGCTGGCGGAGCCACCGGACGCCGAGGCACCGGGTGCGGGATTGTTCCTGGTGGCCACCTGACCCGAGCAGGCGCTCAACGCGAGCGCCCCGGTGAGGAAGAATGCCGCTGCCAGTGATGACCTACTCTTCATCGAGTACCTCCCTATTCGGCTTTCGTAAAACCAGCCCGTTTCGTGTGTGGCACAACATAGGCCCGGAGGGCGTCATTGGGCCAGACTTCCGACGGTGAAAGTGCTTTCACGGATTCGTGATGCTACTTCCATGAATTCTCGGAAGCACTTTCTGTGACACAGCCCCTGTTATCTCGAAGGGCGCGGTGTTAGAACTGCCGCGTGCGTTCCTCGATCCCTCATAGCCCAAGGCCGGCACTGGAGCTCACCACCGGCGACGCCCATGCGGCCTTCACCGATGACCTGGCGCCCCGCCGCCTCGATCTGGCGGGGCTCAGCATGATCCTCTATCCGGCCAGCCCCTTCGATGGGGGACTCGCGGGCCTCTTCCTCCGTCCCACCGACGGAACCCCGCCGGTGCCACTGATCGGCCCCCGGTCGCGCGGCACCACGGCCGCGACGCCGGACGCCGTGGCTCGGCACGGCGAGGCCGGCGGGTTGACGTGGCTCTGCACGTTCTCCCTCGCGGAGGACGGGCATGGCTGGCGCTGGGTTGTCACCCTGCGCAACGACACGGACGCCCCCGTTTCCTGCGATCTGGTCGCGACTCAGGACTTCGCGCTCGCGCCCTATGGAGCGGTGCGCACCAATGAGTATTACGTCAGCCAGTATCTGGATCTGTCCCCCCTTTCGGACCCTGATTTCGGTACCGCCATCGCGGTGCGCCAGAACATGCCGGGCCCGCGGCAGCCCTGGGCGGCCCTGGCCTGCCTCGGACGCGGCACGTCCTGGGCAACCGATGCGCTGCAACTTCGCGGGACCAGGGACGGGCGACGCCTCCTCGACGTCTCCCGACTGCCGTCCGCACGCCTTCAGCACGAGCACACCCTGGCGGCCCTGGCGAGCGAGCCGATCACCATCTCCCCTGGTCAAGAGGCTGTGACGGGCTTCGTGGGCGTCCTCGTTGAGGACCATCCGGAGGCCACCAACAACGCGGACGCCGCCGTGGTGCGGGAGGCGCGGGCTGCGGCGTCCGCCCGGCAGACGGCGGCCGCCCCGACCCCGGACGCCCAAGCGACCGGCAGCGCGCATCTGTTCGAGTCGCCCGCCGCGCCCGCCGCCGGGCTCACCGACATCACCGCGGAACGCTGGTTCCCGGGCCGTCGTGACCTGGTCGAGATCGCACCCGACGGGTCCGTGTGGGCCTTCCGCACCGAATCCGGCGAGCACGTGACGGCCCGTGACAAGGAGATGTCGATCCTGCGCCCGCACGGCCAGCTCCTGCGCACCGGAGACGCGCTCACCCCCGACACCGGCCTGCTCACCTCCACCATCTGGATGCGCGGTGTGTTCGCGTCCCAGGTGACCGTGGGTCACGTGAGCCGGGGGGCGGTGCTGTCCGGCGACCGGACCTACCTCGGACTCCAGGACGCCCATGGCCTGCGGATGTTCGTGCGGCGCGAGGGCGCCTGGGAGTTGCTGGGCGTCCCGACCGCGTGGGCCCTGCGGCTCGACGGAGCTCGCTGGCTCTACGACCTGGACGGCTCCCAGGTGGAGGTCGCAACCACCGCAGCCACGGAGACCCACCGCCTCGACTTCACCGTGACCACGTCCGGCTCGATCGACCGCGTCCTCGTGGCCGCCCAGCTCGCTCTGGGCGGCGACGACGGGCACGCGCCCGCGTCGGTGCCGATCCAGCGGGATGGCGACGTCCTCACGGCCCAGGCGCCGGGACGCGTGCTGCGGATCAACTTCGGCGGGCAGCCGTTCGAACACGGGGGCGCCGAGTTGCTGTTCGCCGACGGCGCCGATCATGACCAGGCGTGGCTGTGCTGTCTGCTCGATGCCCCCGGCGAGGTCGCCTTCACGCTGACCGCCCAGACCGACGCCCCACGGCTCGCGGAGCCGCTCCGTCAGCCGGGCCTCTGGGGCGCCCTGCGCTCCGATCTGAGACTGACCGCGCCGGGCCTCCAGGACGAGGTTCCCGCGCTGGACGCGACCCTGCCCTGGTTCGCCCACGACGCCCTCGTCCACTACCTCTCGCCGCGCGGGCTGGAGCAGTACACCGGCGGCGGCTGGGGCACGCGCGACGTGTGCCAGGGTCCCGTCGGTCTCCTCACAGCGCTCGGGCGCGACGACGCCCTGCGCGACGTGCTGCTGCGGGTCTTCCGCGATCAGAACGAGCGCGGCGACTGGCCGCAGGCCTTCGACTTCCTGCCGCCCGATGGAGACATCGGCCAGTGGGACTCCCACGGCGATGTCGTCTACTGGCCGCTGCTCGCCACGGGCGACTATCTGCTGGCCACGGGCGACGCCGGTCTTCTGGCCGAGCCCGTGCCGAGCCGGGGCGATGGCGTCCGCGCGCCGGCGGTGCCGGTCGCCACGCACGTGCGCCGCGCCGTCGCGTACATCGAGTCGACGTTGGTCGACGGCACCCCTTTGCCCGCGTACGGGCACGGCGACTGGAACGACTCGCTGCAGCCAGCCGACCCGCGGCTGGCCTCCCACATGGCGTCCACGTGGACGGCCACCCTGCAGGGCCACGCGCTCGGCCAGTTGGCGGAGGGCCTTCGCGCGGCCTCGGCCGAGCCGGAACTCGCCTCTCGCTGCGCTGCGCTCGCGGCGTCCACGAAGGAGGCGCTGACGACCACGCTGCTGGCCGACGGCGTCCTGTCGGGCTACGCGGTGTTCGACGGCGACCCGGCGAACCCGGAGCTGCTCGTGCACCCGCGCGACCGGCGGACGGGACTCACGTACGGCGTCCTGCCGTGGATCCATGCGATCGCGGGCGACCAGCTGTCCCCCGCCGACGCGCGGCGCCACCTCGACCTTCTGGACGCGCACCTGCGCGGTCCCGATGGGGCGCGCCTGTTCGACAAGCCGCCGGCCTACCGGGGCGGCCCGATGGAGATCTTCCAGCGGGCGGAGGCCGCCACCTTCTGGGGACGTGAGATCGGCCTGATGTACACCCATGCCCACCTGCGCTACTGCGAGGCCCTGGCCCGCGTCGGCGACGCGGCGCGCCTCTGGGAGGGCCTGCTGCTCGCCGTGCCGATCGGCCTGACCGAGCGGGTTCCCGTGGCCCGACCGCGGCAGACGACCTGCTACTACTCCAGTTCCGACGGCGACTTCGCTGACCGCTACGCCGCGGCCGCGCACTACCCCGAGCTGCTGCGCGGGCTCGTCCACCTGGAGGGAGGCTGGCGGGTCTACTCCTCGGGTCCCGGCCTGTTCCTGCGTCTGGTGGTCGAGAACCTGCTGGGCGTCCGCCGGCGCGCCAGGACGCTCGAGCTCGACCCCGTCCTGCCCCCCGGGTTGGACGGACTGCAGGCCCGCGTCCCTTACGAGGGCGGCGTCCTGAATCTGCGGTACGCGGTCGGGGCCCACGGCTCGGGCGTGACCGGCGTGCGGGTGGACGGGCGTCCTGTCGCGACGACCCCGCTCGTCAACCCCTACCGGACGCCGGGCGCCGCGATCGACCGCGCCGGCGTACGACCCGGGGCCACGCTGGACGTGGAGGTCGGCCGGTGATGCCGCCGCGACCCTGGCTCGACGCGTCGCTGGCCACCGAGCAGCGCGTCGACGCCCTGCTGGCCGCGATGACGCCGGCCGAGAAGGTCGGGCAGACCAACCAGGTGGCGAACATCGACCCGGACGCGGACGCGGACCTGATCCGGGCGGGACGCGTCTCGTCGTCTCTGTGCGCCTCCGGCGCCCACGCGGGCAACGAACGCGACGCCGGCGTCCTCTCCTCTGCCACCGAGGCGGCACAGCGCGTGGCGGTGACCGAGTCGCGGCTCGGCATCCCGATCCTGTTCGGGCGCGACGTCATCCACGGCCACCGCACGGTGTTCCCCATCCCGCTCGGGCTGGCCGCGTCATGGGCCCCGGGGCTGGCCGAGCGCGCCGCGGCGGTGGCCGCCGACGGGGCCGACGCCGCCCGCCGGGCCACGGAGGCCGGAGTCGACCTCGACATGGCCTCCGGCGTCTGCGCCGCCCCGCCCTCTCGACCTGGACGCGGTCCTCGATCTCGCCGACGCCGCGGCGAACGTCCCGCGTCCTCTCCCCGAGGCCGCGACCAGCAGGAGGGCCGCTACCTCGACGCCCCCTCTCTGCCGCGGCTCCCCTTCGGCTTCGGCCGGGGCTACGCCACCTTCGAGATCGGGACGCCCACGACGTCAGCCCCGACGCTCGCGCGCGCCGGAGGCCGGGTCGACGTGAGCGTGGCCGTCCGCAACACCGGGACGCGCGCCGGCCGAGAACTCGTGCAGCTCTACCTCAGTGACCCCGTCGCGGAGGTGACCCGGCCCTGGGTCGAACTCGTGGACTGGCGCTGGGTCGAACTCGGGCCCGCGGCGTCCGAGACCGTCGTCTTCACCGTGGACGCCGCCCAGCTCGGCTACCACGGGCGCGACCTCCGCCACCGCGTCGACCCCGGGGAGATCGTCCTGTCGGCCGGCCCGCACTGCCAGGCCCTGCGCGGAGTGAGCGTCCAGGTGGTCGACGAGGAGGACGCATGATCGAGATCTCCCGCCGCCGCCTGCTGGTGGACGGTCGGCCGCGCATCGTGGTCGCCGGCGAGGTGCACTACTTCCGCGTGAGGCGCGAGGAGTGGGGGCAGCGCCTGGACCTCGCGCGCGAGGTCGGCGTCGACACCATCGCCAGCTACCTGCCGTGGATCTTCCACGAGCTGCCCGACGGCACCATCGACGTGACGGGCGCGACGCGTCCCGAGCGCGACGTCGCCGCCTTCGTCGACCTGTGCGCGTCCCGCGGGCTGTCGTTCTTCGCGCGTCCCGGACCGTTCGTCATGGCCGAGCTCAAGAACGAGGGACTCCCGTATCGGCTCTACGCCGAGCACCCCGAGATCGTGCCGTCGGGCTGGGACGGCGTCCGCGCCCCCACCGCGACCGTCGACTACCTGGCCCCTGCGTTCCTGGAGGAGGCCGACCGCTGGTACGGGGCGATCATGCCGCCGCTCGCCGAGCGCCTCGCCACCCGCGGGGGGCCGGTGTCAGCGGTCCAGCTCGACAACGAGGTCGGCATGCTCGCCTGGGTGTCGAACTCGCCCGACCTCACCCCGCGGGCGCTGGAGGAGTTCCGCGACTGGGTCCGCGAGCACCGCCCGGACGCGGCGTCGGTCTACCCCGCCCTGGACGCCTCCGACGAGGCCTGGGCAGCCGGCATCCGGACGCCGGGTCCGCTGTGGGCGGGGCCGCTGCGGGTCGACCTGGCCCGCTTCACGCGCACGCGGTTCGCCCGCTACATCGGCCACCTGCGCGGCCGGGCGGAAGCTCTCGGCGTGACGGGGGTCCCCTTCGTCGTGAACATCCACGGCACCGCGGGGGGCGGCGGTGAGTCCTTCGGTATCGGGATCAGCCAGCTGGTCGAGACCTACGCCGGCATCCCGGGCATGCTGTCGGGATCCGACCACTATGTCGGCGACATGACGCTCGACACCTTCACCGACCTGTACGTCATGAACGCCCAGCAGGCGGCCGTACACGACGCAGACCAGCCCGTGACCTCCGTCGAGTTCGAGGCCGGCAACGGCGACTACGGCGGCGGCATCGACCTGCAGTACGAGCCGTCGACCGTCGAGGTCAAGACCAGGCTTCATCTCGCCCAGGGTGTCCGGCTGATCAACTACTACCTGCTGGCCGGGGGGATCAATCCCCCGTTGGACTCGCCCGTCGGCGACGGCAACGACCGGCTCAGCTTCACCGGTGAGAGGCACGGCACCGCTGCGCCCATCGGCCCGGAGGGCCAGCGGGGGCACACGTTCGGCGCGACTCGGGATGCCGTCGCGGCGCTGCGGGCCGCCGAGTCCTGGCTCGCCGACGCCGACCAGGAACTGGACGACCTGACCCTCGGTCTGGTGCTGGACGCCTACGCCACGGAGTACGCCCATCCCGCCAGCGCGGAGATGCTGACCCCCGCGACCGACCTGCGGCTGCACCGGGGCGCCGGCGAGCGACGGGCCCTGGCGCGCTCGGCACTCCTGCTCGGCTACCGGTTCGACGCCACCCACCTGGAGCGGTCGCCCGTACGCGTCGGAACGGACGGGCGCCCGGCCTGCCTGCTGCTCGCCACCGCGCGGCACATGGACCCCGACGTGCAGGCGCGACTCGTGGGCCACCTCGAGGCGGGCGGCTCGCTGTTGGCGCTCGGGCCGGTGCCGGAGGTCGATCTGGCCGGGGCGCCGTGCACGGTGCTCGCCGACGCGCTGGGTATCGTGCCCGGGCCCGTGCTGGCCGACGGGCCGCACAGCTACCCGAGCGTCGTGGCGCACGACTGGGCCGCCCCGTTCCCCGAGACCCGCGTGGCCTGGCGACAGTCGTTGGAAGGCTCGCGCGGAACCGTCCTGCTCAGCGACGTCGCTGGGGTGCCGTGCGGGCTGGACGTCGATGCCGGCCCCGGACGAGCGGTGGTGTGGGCGGCCGCGCTGCCCAGCAGTCCGCTGTTGTTCGGGCGCGCGCTCGAGCGGCTCGGCGTGCGCCGCGGGCTGGAGCTGGAGGCGTCCACACCCGGGGTGTTCGCGACGACGACCCGGGATATGGCCGGCAATCGGCTGCTGCACGTGTTCAACGTCTCGGGCTACACCCCCGAGGTGACGATCGGCATCGCGGACGCCGACCGGACGGTGGCCCTTCGCCCGGCTCCGCACACCGGCTACGCGTTCCCCCTCGGCGTCGAGCTGCCCCGCGGCCGGCTCGCCTGGGCAAACGCCGAGCTCGTGGACGCCTCGGGCCCCGAGCCGGCCTTCGGGACGCCGGCCGGGGACGCACTGGAGGTCGAGTGGGCCTAGTGTCCCGCGGCGGGGACGCCTCGGTCACGTCCCCGCTGACCCCGGCGGTCGCGCGGCGGGCGACACCGGCCGCACCGGGACGTCACGATGTGGCCATGGCGCCGGCGCTGTGCCCGTTGTTCGGCGACGAGGGGGATAACGCGATAGGAGAACGGGTCATGGAGGTCGTCATCTGCCGGTCTGCGGCGGAGGTCGGCCCCGGTTGCGGCATGCTCGTAGCGCCTGGCCATCGCTGGGGTGGTGTGGCCGAGTTTGGACGAATTGCAAGGCCAGCGTCGGCCCCCCGAAGACGACGGCAGGGATGTTCGGCGTCGATCGCTGCGTTGAGGATGGATCTGAGCAAGGAGTAGGCCTTGGATCGGGCGCGGGGGGCGTCGGATCGAGCCCCGCGTACCACGTGCGGATCCGCGTCCGTGACAGGTCGTCCAGGGGCAGTGTCCCGAGGGGCGCCGCGACGGCGACGTCTCGGGTCTCGCCGAGGTAGCTGCCGTGGGGGGTGGTCAGACAGCGGCTTGGAGCGGCTCGATCCCGTCCAGCGTGTTGCCGAGGTGGTCCTTCTCGATCTCGAGGTCGTAGCGGACCTGGAGGTTGAGCCAGAAGCGGTCGGTGGTGCCGAAGTAGCGCGCGAGCCGAAGCGCGGTGTCGGCGCTGATCCGGCGCTTGCCGTGGACGATCTCGTTGATCCGGCGCGGTGGTACGCCGATGGCGACGGCGAGCCGGTTCTGGCTGACCTGCAGCGGCTTCAGGAACTCCTCCATCAGGATCTCGCCCGGGTGAATAGGGGTGATGGTCGTCATGGGTGGCACCTCCTCAGTGGTCGTCCACGATCTCGACGTCGGTAGGTCCGGCGTCGGTCCAGATGAAGCAGAGTGATTGCGCTCCCATGCGTGACGGCACGGTTGGATGCGAGTCGCGCCCTGCGGGCGAGCTCTTCAGAACCACGTCACCTGGACAATGGCGTGCCGTTGCCGCCGGTGCACTCGCCGCCGGGCTCGGGTGCCTTGCTGCCGTCCGCGTACTCGGCGATGAAGGCCTTGAGCTGGGGGTCGGACGCGTTCTGCACGGTGAGCTGGACGCCCCACACCGTCGCGACGATGGGTGCCGGCAGTCCCGGGTAGGGACTGAGCAGCCCGTACGGCTGTCCCGTGACGTCAGCGCGCAGCTGCGTGACCTGGTTGGCGGGGAGGTCGGGCCGGTACGTGATCCAGATGGCGCCGTGCTCGAGGGAGTGGACCGCGTCCTCGCTGGGGACCGGGCTCGCGTAGATGCCGCAGTTCTGCCAGACGGTCGAGTGGGGCCCGCCTGCAGGCGGCGTCTGCTTGTACGTGACGGGGCCCTGCACGTGGTCGCGCGCGAGACCCGGGTACGTGACACGCGCACTCGCCGCCGAGGGCTGTGCAGCGGTCCGGCCCACTGCCCATACGATGACCACCACGAGCGCGACCAGGGCCACTGCACCTGAGCCGATGGCGATGAGGCGGCGCCGGCGGGCGCGGGCAGCCTCCTGGCGTCGGAGCTCGGCGAGCCGAGCTCGCGCATTGCTGGGCGACATCATCTCCGGCTCTCATGTCGGCAATGGAGAGCCGTGCGCGGGGTCGGAGCCGGCACACGGGCAAGACAAGGATGCTCGTGGTGCGCGTCCCGACAAGCGCGATCTCACGGAGCGGCCGTTGGCCGAGCCCGATCGGGCCGCGCCCAGGGCCGTCCACACCCGTCAGGACCGTCGGCCGAAGGCGTGACCGGACGTCAGCCAGCCAGGCTGTCGAGCGCGGCTCGGAGCATGCCGCCGACGCGTTCGGCGACGGGCTTCATGGCGTCGTTGCCCGTCAGCTCGTGCATCGTCTGCGGGTCGATGGCCTCCACGATCGTGGTGCCGGCGTCGACCGACCGGACGACCACGTTGCAGGGCAGCAGGACGGCGATGGACTCCTCTGCCTTGAGCGCCTCGTAGGCGCTCGGCGGGTTGCACGCGCCGAGGATCACCTGCGGTGCGACGTCGACGCCGAGCTTCGTGTGCAGGGTTGCGGCCAGGTCGATCTCCGTGAGGACACCGAACCCCTGTGCGGCCAGCGCCTCGCGGGTCGCAGCGAGCGCTGCGTCGAAGGGCTGGGTGAGGGTGGTTCTGAGTGCGTAGCTCATGTCTTCCTCCTGTGCCGTATCTGGGAGCGGTCTCTTCACCGTAACGCGAGGGGGAGGCAAAGGCACGCGTTCGGCTCAAGGATCCCGAGCAGCGACTGGACCGCGCTCCTGCACGTCGTCCGAGACGCCTCGTCCGGCGCAGGCATGGAAAGCACGCCTCTCAGCGCCCTCCTTCGCGATGAACGCGCCGTGCCACGTGTGGTACCACACAGCACCGGTGGCGGCGTTCCCAGTGGTGGTGACGCCACGGGTCGGCCGCGCAGGGGCCGCCGACGGCAGCTCGTACGACGAGGGGAAGACAACTCGGTACGATCTCGGCCATCCCTGGAGCCAGGGCGGACTGGCCGAGGCTCGAGCCCACGTATGCGGCCGAGCCGACGAGGAGCAGCGTCGCGGTCAGCACGACTGACCAGGGCAGCCAGCTCGGCGCACGTCCGGTGGAGTCGCTCATCGCCGGCCACCGCTCCGGCGCCGCGACAGCCTGTCCCGCTGCAGCCCTATCATCTCTGTGGCCCTCTTTGTCAGGAGACCTGTACCGGGCCGGGGCGCGAGCGTTCAGAGGTTGGTGAGCGTCACCTGTCGGCGAAAGAACCAGCGTCCAGAGTGGAACCAGCAGTGCCGTCACCCTCATCCGGGGTGACGCCCGTCTCGGACCCCCAACAGTCCGAGGCGTGAGAGAGACAAACCCACGTCGGCCGTAGCGTACGCACACCCCTGTCACCACGGCAATGGCTGGCTGCGCACGTGCCGGGTGGCCGGCCGGGTGGCCACGGGTCGTCGGGATCCTCCCACGGGCGACGGGGATGACGGATGGCTGAACCCACGCGGCGCGCCCGACATCCGAGACGCCGATTTCGCGGGGATACTCGTCTGGCACATCACGACCGGTCTCGAGCTCGACGCGAGGCACGTGAACCCGGTCGCCGTCAGTCACCTGTACGACTACCTGTTGTGTACGACTACCTGTTGGCGCGCGCGGGCGTGCCTGGACACGGCCGTCGGGAGGGGCGGGGGCCGCTGGGTGCCCGCCACTTCGTCGCGGGGACCAGCGCCGTCGAGATCCGCGGTGCGGAGGTGGTCGATGCCGACGGTCGTTCGCTGGCCGGCATCGTCATCCCGGGCCAGCGGTTCCACGTCAAGGGCTCTGCGCGACGGATCACGCTGCGCCACGGACCGTACGAGCACGGCTGCTCACCGCCGGCGACCAACACCTGGTGACCGTGACCGACCAGACGCCGGTCGTCGTCGACCACATCCTTGGGATGTGACGAGGGGCTTCCTCAGGCCCGACGTCGTCCTGCAGGACGGAGGGCGCGGACACCGTCACGTACCCCCGCCAGTCCAGCGCGGCGCTGGAGGAGCATCCGCGATGGCCTCCAGCGCATGGAGCGCAGTCACGGCGAAGCGCCGCCGGTCGAGAGACGACCGTGAGCCCTCATGAACCGCACGCCCTTGACGATGTCGATAGCCATGGCGACAGCCTGCCTCACGGGTCCGACAGTCCGGTCGAGGACCGCTCCGGTGCTACCGGGAGGTCGTCGCCTAGGCCCAGGCGCGGAGCGCCTCGCGGTTGGCTGCGTGGTCGGCGCGTACCTGTGGGAGCGAGTCGACGCCGGGCTTCGGGTAGAGGTCTTGCTCGACGACGAGCCAGCCGTCGAAGCCGGCCGCGAGCACCTCGTCGAGGAACGTCGTCATCGGGAGGTCGCCGGCGCCGAACGGTACGAAGGTGCCGCCCGACCAGACATCGATCATTCCGCCCTTGCGGGCGACGATGTCGCGGGCGAGCTGGACCCGTACATCCTTGAGGTGCAGGTGGTTGATCCGCTCCTGCCAGCGCCGCCAGCCGTCGAGCACGTCGCCGCCACCGAGCAGGAGGTGGCCGGAGTCGAACGTGAGGTCCACGTCCGTGAGGTCGAGGAAGCGGTCGATCTCGTCGGGCGTCTCCACGAAGGTGCACGCGTGGTGGTGGAAGGTCGGCTCGAGGCCACGGTCCCGGATCCGGGCTGCCGCAGTGGCGACGTTCTTCGCCAGCGTCTCCCAGCCGTCGTCGTCGAGCATGTGGCCGGCGCCGCCGCCGGGGTTCGCCTTGCGAACGGCATCACCGGAGTCGGCGAGCGTCGGCAGAGGGAGGCGTGAGGGAGAGGTCTCGATGACGGCGGCGAACACGTCCAGCGCGGCGTCGAGCGCGGGGAGCGCTGCGGCGAAGGCCCCATCGTCGGAGAACGGGAGATCGACCCAGCCGCCGCACAGCTCGAGCCCGTACCGCGCGAGCCTCTCGCGCAGCTCCGCGCCACGGCCGAGGAAGCCGATGGGGCCGGAGTCCACTCCGGCGTAGCCCGTCTCCTGCAGTGTCGCGCAGACCTGGTCGGCGCTCGGCAGAACGAGGTCGTCGGAGTCCGGAGTCAGCTCGAAGACACCGAAGCTCACGGGTGCTCCGGCAACGGTGACGGGCATGGTCTCTCCTTGGTTGGGTATATGTCAGGACAATAGCAGCGGCCGACTGGCCGCCTGAAGAGCCGGCCCCCTGAGCTGCGCCACCGTCCCTCGTCCGTACGGTCTGGCGCGACGAGCTCGAGGCACCTGGGGGCTGACTGTCGGTCGCCCTGCCTAGACCGAAGTTACGGTGGCTTTGAGTGGCGATTTCGTGCCTGACTTGGGTGTTTGAGTCTTTGCGGTCCTGTAGTGTAGTCAGAATGTGCGGCGTGTCGAACGGTTATGGCGCGACGGATGCCTTACTGT
>JAJZQV010000052.1 GCA_021803025.1 Actinomycetes bacterium
AGGTCCACAGCTCCTCGAACATGCCGCGCAGCCGTGGGTAGGTCTGCGGCGTGTCGGGCGTGTGGAACGCGTCGACGAGCATGCAGGTCATCCGCACCTCGGGGTGGTGCGAGGCGACATGCTCGAGGTCGCTGTACCGGCCCTGCGTGAGCGCCGCGTACAGCTCCTTCTCCCCGCGCGCCGCGAAGAGGCCCGGCGCGAGCGGGGCGGCGTGGGTCGGAACGGCTGGGGGAGGCGTGACCCTCACGGTGCCCCGGCCGCGCGCGCCCGGGCGCGTGGGTCTCGTCGTGTACGAGATCCCGGTGCCGGGGATCGAGTACGATCGATGTATACCGGTACGGGAGTTGACGGTCGTCCTCGCGTACTTCCCGCCGACGGTGAGCCCGACCGAGCTCGGGCTGAGGTTGACCCGCACGCCCGGGATGATGGCGAACGAGCGCCTGATCCGGAACCCCACGACACGCTCCCTTCCCGGGGGAGAGTATCCGCTGCAGCGCCAGGCTTCGACGGGGACAGGGCCCTCAGATCGCGAGATCGTCGAACTCCGGGCCCTCGATCGACTGGTCCATGGTGAGGGCGGGGAACGACTCGGGCGGGAAGCTCACGACCTTGGCGGGCACTCCGGCGACGGTCGTGTGCGGCGGGACGTCCTTGAGCACGACGCTGCCGGCGCCGATCTTGGCACCCTCGCCGACCTTGATGTTGCCCAGCACCTTCGCGCCGGCGCCGATCATCACGCCACGGCCGATCTTCGGATGGCGGTCGCCGCCGACCCGGCCCGTCCCGCCGAGCGTCACCTCGTGGAGCATGGAGAAGTCGTCCTCGACGACGGCGGTCGCACCGATGACGACGCTCGTCGCGTGGTCGAACATGATCCCCTTGCCGATCTTCGCGCCGGGGTGGATGTCGACGGCGAACACCTCCGAGATCTGGCTCTGCAGGTACAGGGCGAGCGGCTCGTGGTCGTGGGTCCAGTAGTAGTGGCCGATCCGGTAGGCCTGGATGGCGTGGAATCCCTTGAAGTAGAGCAGGGGCTGCGAGTAGCCGCGAGTGGCCGGGTCCCGGGTGAGGACGGCCTGCAGGTCGGCGATCACGGCCGTCCCGATCGACTCGTCCTTCTCGAACGCCTCGGCGGCGAGGTCACGCAGCGACAGCGCCGACAGGCCGTGGCCGTCGAGCTTCCCGGCGATGAGCGTCCCGAGGGCCGACTCGAGCGACGGGTGCCGCAAGACCGCCTCGTGGAGGAAGCCCGCGAGGGCGGGCTCCAGCGCTGCGTCCCTGGCGGCCTCACGACGGATCTCGTCCCAGACCTGGCTGTCGGCAACAGGCTCAGTCACGCTCGTCGCCTCCCTTCATCGTCGGGTCAACGCGGCAGCACGGGTCGTGATTCCCGTCAGTCCTCGGCGAGCGTGATCTCGAGGCCGCCGAGCATCGTCGCGGACAGGTTGTACAGGAACGAGAACACGGTCGCGAGGGCCGTGAAGATCACGACGTCGATCGCACCGATGAGCGCCGCCAGGCCCGTGGCGCGCTTCGTGTTGATGTACGTGGTGATGTCGAACGCCGTCGTGTCGGACGGTGAGGCGAGGACGTCCTTGACCATCGAGTTGATGGCCTCGAACAGGCCGGTGGCCTCGACGACGCTCATGAGCACGTACGTGGCGACGACGAAGATGATCCCGCCGGCGATGCCGAACAGGAGCGACGTCTTCATGACCGACCACGGGTCGATGCGCGAGACGCGCAGGCGCGCGCGGCGTGTACGACGAGGACGCCTGACGGGCGCCCCGACGGGAGCAGCGCTCTCGACCCCTGCGGCCACGGCCGGCGGGGCGGGAGCCTTCGAGGTCGCGGCGGTGCTCACCTGGGCCACCTTCTCCTTCGCCACGGCAGCAGCGGCGGCGACGCCGGCACGCGCACGCTCGAGGACGCTCGGCTGCTCGCCGTCCGGGGACTCCGCCGCGCGGGCGGCCGCCGGCGACTCGACGGAGGCCGCGCCCCGGTCGGACGAGGGCGGACTCTGGGTCGTCGGAGCGGGGGACCAGGGGGTCGGCGTCATGGGAGCGGGGGACACGGGCGCCTGCGTGATGGGGTCGAGGTCGGCGGAGAAGCTCGTACCGGCGCGTGTGTACGTGCTGTCGGCGGCATCCGCCGACGCGGTCGAACCGGGGTCGACCGGACGGGGGGCTCCGACGGCAGGTCGGGGGACGCGCGGCATGCCCGTACGAGGCTTGCCCCCCCTCGGGCGGCGCAGGGCCGCGTCGGCGTCAGCCGGGGCCGTGACGGCGTCCGTTGACGGCGCGGCAGGGTCGTCTGACCACCGCTTCCTGTCAGGATTCGCTTCACTCACCGTCGGACACCTCCGGACCGTTTGCAGTCTGCAACCGAGTCAACCGTACCGGAGGTCGCAGTCCGTTCCGAAACGTCTGCGCGGACGCATGAGGTTGCACCTGTCCTGCTACCCGCCCCGACGCGGGCCCAATCGCCGAAGGCCGTCATACTTGCACCCGTGACTGCGCTCGTGCTGACGTATCCCGACCTCAACCCTGTGGCTGTACGGCTGGGGCCGCTGGCCATCCACTGGTACGGGATCATGTACGGTCTCGCGTTCCTCATCGGGTACGTCCTGCTGAGGCGACGGGTCCGTTCCGCGCCGTACTCCGACGAGCCGGCATGGAGCGCCGACGACGTGGCGTCCCTGATCTTCCACGGTGTCGCCGGAGTCCTTCTGGGCGGGCGCCTCGGGTACGTGCTCTTCTACAAGCCGGCGTTCTACGCCACGCACCCTCTGGACATCGTGAAGCTGTGGGACGGGGGCATGAGCTTCCACGGCGGAGCGATCGGCGTGGTCCTGGCCCTGTGGTGGTTCGCACGCCACCAGCACAGACCCTTCCTGCAGGTCTCCGACCTGCTCGTGCCGGTTGTGCCCATCGGCCTGGGCCTCGGCCGCATCGGCAACTTCATCAACGGCGAGCTGTGGGGCCGTCCCGCCGACCCGTCGCTGCCCTGGGCCATGGTGTTCCCGCAGGTCGACAACACGCCTCGTCACCCCTCGCAGCTGTATGAGCTTCTACTCGAAGGAGTTCTGCTGTTCACGCTCCTCGCGCTGTACAGCAGGCGGCGACCGCCCATGGGCTGCCTCAGCGCCGCGTTCCTCGTCGGGTACGGCGTGATGCGGTTCACGGCCGAGCACTTCCGTGAGCCGGACTCCTTCCTCGGCCTGCTGGGTCTCGGCCTCAGCATGGGCCAGTGGCTCTCCATGCCGATGGTCATCGCGGGAGCTGCGCTGTGGTGGTGGAGCCTCCGTCGCGCCCGTACCCGCCGAGAGGCTGCGGTCGCGGCCGACCCGGTCCCGGACGCGTCAGTCGCGGCCGACCCGGTCCCGGACGCGTCAGTCGCGGAGGTACCCGGCGCGGACGAGCCGGATCCTCTCCCCGACCCGCACACCTCGTCTCCCGAAAGGTCATAGGTCCTCTCCCGGACGTGACTGCTCGGGGAGAGGACCTGTGCGCTCGGGGAGAGGACCTGTGCGCTCGGGGAGACAACCTGTGCGCCTAAGGTGGGCGCATGACCGGCCCTCTCGTCTTCGAGACGATGGGCACGGTCGTCACTCTCGTGACCGCCCAGCCTCTGGAGCCGCCCGTGGCGCAGTCCGTGCAGGACGCCTTCCGGGCGCTCGACGAGCGCTTCTCCCTGTACCGGCCGGAGTCGGAGGCGACCCGGGTCGGCCACGACCGCACGGCGCTCGCCTCCGCGAGCCCGGAGTACCTCGAGGTCTACTGGGCCGCCGTCGCCTGGTCCGACGCCACTGACCACTCGTTCACGCCGCACCGCCCGGACGGCGTCGTCGACCTCTCCGGCGTCGTCAAGGCTCGCGCCATCCAGGCAGCGTCCGACGTCCTCGGGGCGGCGGGGGTGACCGACTGGTGCCTCAACGCCGGGGGTGACGTCCTCGTGGCCGGCGCCCAGCCCGACGGCACCCCGTGGGTCGTCGGGATCGTCGACCCCCACGACCGCACGTCGCTCTGGACCCAGTTCGCCACGCGTCCCGGCCGGCTCGCCGTCGCGACCTCGGGCATCCAGGAGCGCGGCGAGCACGTCTGGCGGCTCGCGTCCGACGACACGTTCACCCAGGTGACGGTGGCCGCCGCCGACATCGAGACCGCCGACGTCCTCGCGACCGCGGTCCTCGCCGGAGGAGTCACGATCCTCGAGCTCGCTCAGCAGAAGTACGACATCGACATCCTCGCGAGCGCCCGTGACGGCCGTATCTGGGCATCTCCGGTCTTCACCGGGCCCCGTTGAGGCACGCCGCTCGCCGGCGCTCGGGTCTCAGCCGTCGAGCCGGCTCAGGACGTCGGCCAGCTCCGCGAACGTCCCGATCTGGGCATCCCCGGCGCCCTGGTCGGCGGCATCGCCGATCGCGACGGTGTACATCCCGGCCGCCTCACCGGCCTCGATCCCTGCGACCGCGTCCTCGACGACGACGCAGCGCTCGGGCTCGACGCCGAGGAACTCGGCTGCCTTGAGGAACACCTCGGGGTCGGGCTTGGAGCGCGTGATGTTCGTGCCGTCCGAGATGGCGTCGAAGTAGTCGCCGAGCCCGATCCGCTCGAGGATGAACGTCGCGTTCTTGCTCGACGACCCGATGGCCAGCTTGAGGCCGCGACCGCGCAGCTCGTCCAGCGTCGTCCGTACCGACGGGTCGAGATCGGCGGGGGACATGTCGCCGAGCATCACCCGGTACCGCTCGTTCTTGGTGGCCGCGAGCTCCTCCTTGCGCGCGTCGGAGAGCGGCTCGCCCTCGTACCGCTCGAGGACGATCTCGAGGCTCTCCATCCGGCTCACGCCGCGCAGCCGGTTGTTGATGGTCTCGTCGAACGGGATGCCGAGCTCGTCGGCGATGCTCTTCCAGCCGCGGTAGTGGTAGACGTCGGTGAAGCAGATCACCCCGTCGAGGTCGAAGACGACCGCCTCGTACGGCCCGGTGCCGGTCACAGCCGGGTGTCCCATCGCCCGCAGAACGCGTCGACCGGGCTCGTGCCCTTGAACTCCGAGCGTCCGAGCAGCTTCTCCACGAGGGCGTCGAGCACGTTGTCCCCCGAGCTGTACGAGTTGATGAACGTCTTCACCCGAGGGATGTCGATGAGGTGGTACGGGTTCTCGATCGACACGAACACCGTGGGGACCGAGGCGAGGTAGTGCGGGCAGTTCGCCCCCATCGGCTGCGCCCACTCGATCCGCACCGTCGTCTGGTTGCTCTTCGTCGAGAGGTTGGCCACGTACAGGATCGCGTCGTACACGCCGATGACGTCGCTCGTCCTGTCCACCTCGCCCTCGAAGAAGTTCTTCGCCTTGAAGACGTCGATGTCGAAGCCCTCGGCCTCGAGCTTCGTCCGGATGATGTCGCAGGCCCCCGCTCGTACGCTGTACGCGACGCCCTGCTCGGACTCGATCGGCACGAAGAGGAGCTTCGGGTACGTGGCAGGCGTCAGCGGCAGCACCCCGATCTCCTCCTTGACGAGGGTGATCGCCTCGTCCGCGCACTCCTTGGACCAGGCCTGGTGCTCGGCGGAGCCGACCACGGCACGCGCGGCCTCGAGGCTCGGCGTCTCGCGCTCGCGGAGCTTGAGCGCCGCCTTGAGGCCGAGCACCCGCGCGACGGCCGCGTCGAGCCGGGACGGGGTGATCGTGCCGTCCTCGACACCGCCCATCATGAAGCCGAAGTCCTCCTCGAGGTTCCGGGTGAACAGGAAGACGTCGGCGCCGGAGGCGATGGCCGTCGGTACGGCCTTCGAGCGAGGCATCGGGATGGTGAACCCTGCCATCGTGGTGGCGTCGGTGACGACCAGGCCGTTGAACCCGAGCTTGCCGCGCAGCAGGTCGCCCATGAGCTCGGGGGCCAGGGTGGCGGGCATGATGTCGGCGTCGGCGATGCCGGGACGCAGCGCCCTGGAGTAGGCCGGCTGCATGATGTGGCCGACCATGACCGTCATCGCGCCCGCGTCGATGCCGGCCTTGTACGCGGCCCCGTAGGTCGCGTCCCACTCCTCGACCGACTTGTCGTTGATGCTCGTGACGAGGTGCTGGTCGCGCTCGTCGCAGCCGTCGCCCGGGAAGTGCTTGATCGAGGCGGCGACGCCGTGGCTCTGGAGCGCCTTCACGTAGGCCACGCCCATGTCGCGCACGCGCTCGGGATCCGAGCCGAAGGTGCGGATGTTCGTGATCGGGTTGCGGAAGTTGTAGTCGATGTCGATGATCGGCGCGAACGCCCAGGTGGCGCCGACCGCGGCGCCTTCGCTGCCGCACACCTCTCCCAGCTTGGCGGCCATCGCCACGTCCCCGGTCGCGGCGACGGAGAGCGGCGACCCGAGGAAGGTCCCCTCCCGCACGATCCCGTTGGCGCCCTTCTCGAGGTTCGCAGCAACGAGCGTGGGGATCGCGACCTTCTGTCGGAGGAGCTCGGTGTAGGCCACGGCCTCCTCTATGGTGCTCGGCCGGTACATGAGCCCGCCCGGTGTGCAGATGCGGAGCGTCGCGTCGAGCGCCTCCTCCGAGAAGCTCGTCGCGATGCCGCAGAAGAGCTGTCCGACCTTGTCCTTCGTGGAGAGCCCCTCGATGGTGGAGGAGACCCACGCGATGTCGTCGTCGCTGAGGTTGAACGGGGCCCTTCGCATGGACTCGAGGACGTCGGGGTACTGCTCGATGCTCATGGAGTCTCCTGTGTCGTGAGCCTCGCCTGTGAGGCAGCCACCGCATCGTCCCACAAATACATTGAGGTATCAATGCATTCGGGCGCCATGGGGTCTAGCCTTCCCCCTATGAAGCGAGGGGAGTACGCCAAGACCGCCGAGCGTCGCAGGACCATCCTCGCGACGGCGCTCGAAGTCTTCGCCGAGTCGGGCTTCCGCGGGGCCTCGATCAGGGAGATCGCCTCGCGGGTGGGGATGACGGACACCGGCGTCCTCCACCACTTCGGGGGCAAGGGCAAGCTGCTCCTCGCCGTCGTCACGGAGAAGGAGCAGGAGGACGTCGGGCGGCTGCGCGACCCGTACCTGCGTGACCTCGTGGCCCGGAACGCGACGCGACCCGGTACGGTCCGGCTGTTCACGACGCTCAGCGCCGAGGCGACGGACCCCGAGCACCCGGCCCACGAGCACTTCGTGGACCGCTACGCGGCGGTGCGGCGGCACACGAGCCACCGCCTGGCCCAGGAGCAGGCCGAGGGCCTGATCCCGGCAACCCTCGACCCGGCGGTCGCCGCGCGCCTCATGATGGCCGTCATGGACGGTCTCCAGATCCAGTGGCTGCTGGACCCGAGCCTCGACATGGACGCCGCCTACAACGACTTCATCGCCCACTACTTCGGTGTCGAAGGGCCGACCGGGGACGACTGATCCCTCCCTGCAACGGCTGAGCCTCTCGGCGCCGGCTGAGCCTCTCGGGACGACTGCCTCGTCCGGGATGGCGACTGTTCCTCGCCCGCGACTCGAGTCATCACGGCCGCTTCACACGTCCTTCACACCGCCGCCCCAGACTGAGGTACGGCGGTGAGGAGGACCGGATGACAGAGCAGGGAGTGGCCACGCGTACCCGACGTACGGGGCCCACCTCCGGGAGTCCGTACGCACACTGGTCGCGGTGCGAGGAGTGACGACTCCACCTGCTCCGACGGCGACCCCGACCGCCACCCGCGCCCAGACCCGCTGAGAACCGGAAAGTCGGCTGGAGAACAATACGGTCATGCCGAGGGTGCTGGTGGTCGACGACGAGGCGCAGATCCGTCTGCTCCTGAGGGCGTACCTCGAGAAGGACGGCCACGAGGTCGCGGAGGCGGCCTCGGGTACCGCGGCTCTCGACCTCGCAGCGTCCTGGGCCCCGCACGTCGTGCTGCTCGACATCGGGTTGCCGGACCTCGACGGTCTCGAGGTGCTGCGCCGGCTGCGGTCCCAGTCGGACGTGTACGTGCTGCTCGTGACCGCCCGGAACGACGAGGTCGACCTCCTCGTGGGGCTGAACGTCGGCGCCGACGACTACATCACCAAGCCGTTCAGCCCACGCGAGGTCGTCGCCCGCGTCAAGACGGTCCTGCGACGGGGCGGCGTGGCCACCCCCGACCCCGTCGCCACGACCCGCCCGGCGTCGAGCGCCTGGACCTTCGACGGACTCGCCATCGACCCGGACCGGCGCGAGGTCCGGACGTCGCAGGGGCTCGTGGACCTCTCAGCCCTGGAGTTCGACCTCCTCGTGGCGCTCGCCACGTCGCCCGGCCGCGTCTTCTCCCGGGCCCAGCTGCTCGAGCGGGTCTGGGGCTACGAGTTCTTCGGCGACGTCCGCGTCGTCGACGTGCACGTCCGCAACCTGCGACGGGCCCTCGGCGACGACGCGACGGCGCCCGCGATCATCGGGACGGTACGAGGAGTCGGCTACAAGTTCCTCAAGGAGCCCTCATGAGACGTCTCGTCGTCCGGTTCACGTTGTCCCACCTCGTGGTCTCGGTCGTCGGCGGCGCGGTGACGTTCGCTGTCGTGTGGCTGCTCGCACCCGCGATCTTCGACGCCCAGCTGGGACTGGGCGCCAACCGGTCTCCCGACGCCGGCGGGCCCGGTCCGGGGTACGGCCAGTCGCTGCGGGCGACCTTCGCGTCCGCGGTGACCACCTCGCTCGTCGTCGGCACGCTCACGGGTGCGGTCGTCGCCGCGGTCTCCGGGCTGGTGCTGGCCAGGACCCTGGCTCGCCCGCTCACCCGTATCGGACGAGCCGTGTCGGAGATGGCGCAGGGCAGGTACCACCACAGGGTCCCCGTGCCCCGGGGGCGTGAGCTCGCCTCGTTGGCCGGCGACGTGAACGCACTGGGCTCCGCTCTCGCCGGCACCGAGGAGCGCCGTCTGCGGCTCCTGGGCGAGGTCGCTCATGAGATGCGGACTCCGCTCACGGTCATCGACGGGTACGTCGAGGCGTTCATCGACGGCGTTCTGCCCCCCGAGCCCGAGCAGCTCGAGCTCGTGAGCACAGAGGTGCGTCGGCTCCGGCGCCTGAGCGACGACCTCTCCGCGCTGTCGCGCGCCGAGGAACACCGGTTCACGCTCGCCCCGACCCGGGTGGACCTGGACGGGCTGGCCGCCGACGTGGTGGACAGGCTGCGCTCGCAGGCGGAGGACGCGGAGATCTCCCTCTCGTGCACGCCGGGAGCGGGCAGCGCGGTCGCGGATCCCGACCGCACGGTCCAGGTGCTCACGAACCTCGTGGGGAACGCCATCCGCGCCACGCCCCGGGGAGGTCGGATCTCGATCCTCGGCTCACGCGTCGACGGCCGTGCCGAGCTGGCTGTCGTCGACACCGGCGTGGGACTGTCAGCAGCCGACCTCGTGCGGGTCTTCGAGCGCTTCTACCGCGTCCCCGGCCGAGAGGTCGCGTCGGACGGGTCGGGCATCGGCCTCACGGTGTCGCGGGCGTACATGGAGGCCATGGGGGGCTCCTTGGTCGCCGAGTCGGCAGGTCCGGGGGCCGGGTCGACCTTCACCATGGTGTTCCCGGACCCGGCCGCACGGTACTGAACGGGGGCCGGGACATCGTCTCGACCCCACCGTTCGCTGTGCGGCTCAGCCGCCCGTGATGCAGACCCCGTTGCCGTACCCGGGACCACCCGCGCGGCCCGCTGCGCCTGCGGAGCCGTTGGCGCCGTACCGCCCTGGAGCCGCCGTGCCGTCCGCCTGTCCCCGATGAACAGCGGCTCCGGTCGGCGTCACGATCCCCTGGGACGCGTTCGTGAGCGCCTTGAGGTGGCTGTCCGAGCCGGCCAGGAGGGTCATGTAGACGCGGTCCACGTCCGTCGCGCTCGATGTCTCGATCGCGCTCCGGAGGTCGGCGATGTCCCGCGTCTCCACGGTGATGCCGACCTTGTACGCCTCGGTGAGCGACGTCTTGGCCTGTGCGAGCAGGCTGTCGTACAGCTTCTGGATGTCCGCATCCGCGTACACCCCGGCCGTCTTGCCGGAGGCCGGGTCGCTGAGCCCGTACCTCGTGAGGAGCACGCCGACGGCGTCGAAGTGCCGCTGCTCGCTCGCGGAGATCGTGCGGAAGGGGGCGGCGTCGCCGTACTGGGTGGCGATCGACGCGTAGAGGTCGCGCGCCATGCGCTCCTCGTCACGGCTGAACAGCAGGTCCGCACGCTCGGCGCTCGTGAGCGTGGCCGTCGTCGTCCCGTCCGCGGGTGCCCAGGGTGCGGCGGTGGCCGTCCAGGCCCCCGCGGCGAGCGCGACCCCGCCGATGCCGATCGCTGCGGCCCGGAGGAGCGTGTGTGTCATGGTCATGGTCAGGTCCTTTGCTGGTCGAAGTCCCTCGTCGGGACATCACCAAGTCAAGGAGATGCGCATGAAGCGTCCTCGATCCCGCTCGTGAAGGTTGTGTGTCGTCACTCCACGAGGACGCCAGGCGACGCGGCGTGGCGCGATCAGCCGCACGGACTCGTGAACGGTGAGGGCCCGGGTGGATGTTCACCCGGGCCCTCGGCCTTCCATACCTGTCCTACTCGAGGTCGCCCTCATCCGGTGTCAGCGCGTCCTCCGGCGTGATCGCAGAGGTCGGCGTGACTCCCGACTCGCCCGTCTCGCCCTCGAGCTGCTCGGACCCCTCGTCTTCGGCCGTCTCGTCCTCGACGCTCTCGGGGTAGCGCGCGATGGCCGCCACGGAGTCGTCGCCCTTGACCTGGACGAACTTCACGCCCATCGTGTCTCGGCCCTTGACGGGTACGTCCGACACCTTCGACCGGGTGATCTGCCCGGACACCTTCATGGCGATGACCTCGTCACCCTCCGCGACGACGAGCCCTCCGACGAGGGAGCCCCTGTCCTCGTTGAGCTTCATGGCCTTGATGCCGAGGCCGCCGCGGTTCTGCTCGCGGTACTCGGAGACCGTCGTGCGCTTCGCGAAGCCGCCGTCTGTCACCGTGAACACGTACCGGTCGTCCTCCGGCATGTTCGCGTCGATGACGGTCATGCTCAGCAGCGCGTCGTCGGAGCGGAACTTCATGCCGGTCACGCCGGACGTCGCACGCCCCATCGGACGGAGCTGCTCGTCGCTGGCGGCGAAGCGGATCGCCTGGCCCTTCCGCGACACGAGCAGGACGTCGTCCCCGGCGTTGCACAGGGCGGCGCCGATGAGCTCGTCGTCGTCCTCACGGAAGGAGACCGCGATGACGCCGGCCTGCCTCGGGGTGTCGAACGCGGTGAGCACGGTCTTCTTGACCAGGCCGTTGCGCGTCGCGAGAAGCAGGTACGCGGCGTCCTCGTACGACCGGATCGCCAGCACCTGCGCGATCCGCTCGTCGGGCTGGAAGCTCAGCAGCCCGGCCACGTGGCCGCCCTTCGCGTCCCGCGACCCCTCGGGCAGCTGCCAGACCTTCGTCCGGTACACGCGTCCCTTGGTCGTGAAGAACAGGATCCAGTGGTGCGACGTCGTGGCGAACAGGTGCTCGACCTCGTCGTCCGCCCGCAGAGACGCGCCCCGCACGCCACGTCCGCCGCGGCGCTGCAGCCGGTACGCCTCGGCCCGCGTCCGCTTCGCGTACCCGCCGTGCGTGATCGTCACGACGACGTCCTCGTCGGGGATGAAGTCCTCGTCGCTCAGGTCGCCGTCGGCGGCGATGATCTTGGTGCGCCGGTCGTCCCCGAACTTGTCGACGATCTCCGCGAGCTCGGTCGAGATGATCTCGCGCTGCCGTTCGGGCTTGTCGAGGATGTCCTGGAGGTCCTCGATCTGGCGCTCGAGCTCGGCGAGCCGGTCGACCGTCTTCTGGCGCTCCATCGCGGCGAGCCGCCGCAGCTGGGTGTCCAGGATGTACGTCGCCTGGACCTCGTCGATGTCGAGGAGCTCCATGAGGCCGGAGCGTGCCGCCTCGGCGTCCTGGGACCCGCGGATCAGCGTGATGACCTCGTCGAGCATGTCGAGCGCCTTGACGAGGCCACGCAGGATGTGGGCCTGCTCCTGGGCGCGCCGCAGGCGGAACCGCGTCCGGCGCACGACGACGTCGAGCTGGTGCCGGATCCAGTACGAGATGAACTGGTCGAGCCGCAGCGTGCGCGGCACGTCGTCGACGAGCGCGAGCATGTTGCAGCCGAACGTGTCCTGCAGGCCCGTGTGCTTGTACAGGTTGTTCATGACGACGCGCGGCTGCGCGTCCCGCTTGAGCACGAAGACGAGACGCTGGCCCGTCCGTGCGGAGGTGTCGTCGCGGATGTCGGCGATGCCGGTGAGCTTGCCCGCGTTCACGAGGTCGGCGATCTTCATCGCGAGGTTGTCCGGGTTGCACATGTACGGCAGCTCGGTGACGACCAGGAGCGTGCGGCCGCGGTTGTCCTCCTCGATGTCGATGACGGCCCGCATGACGACGGAGCCGCGGCCCGTCCGGTAGGCGTCCTCGATGCCCTTGCGGCCGACGATGAGGCCGCCTGTCGGGAAGTCCGGTCCCTTGACCCGGGCCATGCTCGCCTCGAGCAGCTCGGCAGGCGTCGCCTCGGGGTTCTCCAGCGACCACTGCACCGCGGAGGCGACCTCCCGCAGGTTGTGGGTGGGGATGTTCGTCGCCATGCCGACCGCGATGCCGGTCGAGCCGTTGACCAGGAGGTTCGGGAAGCGGGCCGGCAGGACGACCGGCTCCTGCTCCCGGTTGTCGTAGTTCGGCCGGAAGTCGACGGTCTCCTCGTCGATGTCGCGGACCATCTCCATGGCCAGCGGCGCCATCTTGCACTCCGTGTACCGCATAGCGGCGGCGGAGTCGTTGCCCGGGGAGCCGAAGTTGCCCTGGCCCGTGACCAGCGGCGCGCGCATCACCCAGGGCTGCGCGAGGCGGACGAGGGTGTCGTAGATCGCGGAGTCGCCGTGCGGGTGGTACAGGCCCATGACCTCGCCGACGACACGGGAGCACTTGTTCCAGCCCCGGTCAGGCCGGTACCCGCCGTCGTACATGGCGTACAGCACGCGGCGGTGCACGGGCTTCAGCCCGTCCCGTACGTCCGGCAGCGCGCGCCCGACGATGACGCTCATCGCGTAGTCGAGGTAGCTGCGCTGGATCTCGATCTGCAGGTCGATCGGCTCGGTACGACCTGAGGTCGGCGTCGCCAGCTCCTGGTTGTCCGCACCCTCCACGGGGGCTGGTGCGTCGCCCGGGCCCATCGGGTCGGAAGGACCGTCAGTCATCGCTTGTCTCCCTTAGTGCCGCCCTCAGATGTCGAGGAAGCGGACGTCCTTCGCGTTGCGCTGGATGAAGTGGCGGCGCTGCTCGACGTCCTCGCCCATGAGGATCGAGAACATCTGGTCGGCTCGCGCGGCATCCTCGAGGGTGACCTGCAGCAGGATGCGGCCCTCGGGGTCCATCGTCGTCTCCCACAGGTCGGACGCGTCCATCTCGCCGAGCCCCTTGTACCGCTGGATCGGGTTCACCTGCGGCAGCTTCTTGCCCTGGGCGATGCCGTCGTCGCGGAGCGCGTCCCGCTCCGCGTCGTTGTACGCGAGCTCGTGAGGGGCGTTCGTCCAGCGCAGCCGGAACAGCGGCGGCTGGGCCAGGTACACGTGGCCCGCATCGATGACCGGCTTCATGAACCGGAACAGCAGCGTGAGCAGCAGCACCCGGATGTGCGACCCGTCGACGTCGGCGTCCGCCATGAGCACGATCTTGTGGTACCGGAGCTTGTCGATGTCGAAGTCCTCGTGGACCCCGGTGCCGAGGGCGTTGATGATCGCCTCGACCTCCTTGTTCGCGAGGATCCGGTCGAGGCGGGCCTTCTCGACGTTGAGGATCTTGCCGCGGATCGGCAGGATCGCCTGCGTGCGCGGGTCGCGCCCGCCCTTCGCGGAGCCGCCGGCCGAGTCGCCCTCGACGATGAACACCTCGCACTCGCTGGGGTCGTTGGACTGGCAGTCGGCCAGCTTGCCAGGAAGGCTGCCGCCACCGAGAAGACCCTTACGGCTACGGGCGATGTCGCGGGCCTTCCGCGCCGCGATGCGTGCGGTCGCCGCCGCCTGCGCCTTGCGCACGATGTCCTTGCCCTCGGCCGGGTTCTTCTCGAACCAGTCGCCGAGCTTGTCGTTGACGACCCGCTGCACGAACGACTTGGCCTCGGTGTTGCCGAGCTTGGTCTTCGTCTGGCCCTCGAACTGCGGCTCGGAGAGCTTCACGGAGATGATCGCGGTGAGGCCCTCACGGATGTCGTCGCCGGAGACGCGGTCCTCCCGTTTCTTGATGAGGCCCCACGTCTCGCCCCACCGGTTCACGGTGTTCGTGAGCGCCGCACGGAAGCCTTCCTCGTGCGTGCCGCCCTCGTGGGTGTTGATCGTGTTGGCGAACGTGTGGACGCTCTCGGCGTACGACGTGTTCCACTGCATCGCGACCTCGAGACCCATGTTCTGGGCCGGCGCGTTCGCCTCCACGGCGATGACGGACGGGTGGATCGCGTCCTTGCTGCCCATGAGGTACGTGACGAAGTCGATGAGCCCTGCGTCGTAGCGGAACGTGTCGGAGATCGGCTCACCGTCATCCTCGACATGGTCGGGACGCTCGTCGGTGATGGTGATGGTGAGTCCCTTGTTGAGGAACGCCATCTCGCGGAACCGGGTCGCCAGCGTCTCGTAGCTGTACATCGTCGTCTCGAAGATCTGCGGCGACGCGAAGAACTCGACGGTCGTGCCGGTGCGCTCCGTCTCCTCGAGCTCCTCCAGCTCACCGTCGGGGACGCCCAGCGAGAACGACTGCCGGTAGTGGTGGTCGTCGCGGTACACGTCGACGGTGAGGTGCGCGCTCAGCGCGTTGACGACCGAGACGCCGACGCCGTGGAGGCCTCCCGACACCTTGTAGCCGCCGTTGCCGAACTTGCCGCCGGCGTGCAGCACCGTGAGGGCGAGCGTCACCGCGGGGATGCCCTCGGTGGGGTGGAGCTTGACGGGGATGCCGCGGCCGTTGTCGGTGACGCGCACGCCGCCACCAGGGAGCAGCCGGACGTCGATGGTGTCGCAGTAGCCGGCCAGTGCCTCGTCGACCGAGTTGTCGACGACCTCGTACACGAGGTGGTGGAGGCCGCGCTCACCGGTCGAGCCGATGTACATGCCAGGGCGCTTGCGCACCGCCTCCAGGCCTTCGAGAACGGTGATCGAGCTCGAGTCGTACGACCCGGCGTCGACCTTCGACGCCATCCGCGAGTCCTCGGTCAGGATGTCCGCGTCGTCATCATCCTCCAGCTCCCCCAGAGGGACGCCTTCGAGATCCTCGGCGGAAAACTCCTCATCGCGGGGCGCACCTTGGATGGCCACTGGCAACCTTGTCCTTTCCGGCAGCGAACGCCGGGGCTTCGAGACGAGAGCCCGCGACGCGCGCACGCGCCAAGCGTCGCAGGCGCTGATGAACGTCGGTCAGTCTACTCGCCGCACAGGGCCGTACACGACTCGAAACGCTCCCTGCGGCAGAAGATCCGGCGCCACGACGGCACGACAGCGGCCCTGGCGGCCCCAGAACGGCCGTTCTGGCGCGCTGCCCCGGGTTGGATCGAGGTCCCCTACACATCCGGGGGCGCCAGGGGCTCTGCGGGCGGTCATCTGGGAGTCCCGGACCTGCCCTCGACCACGCCGCGTCGCCGCCATTCGCTGGCAGATTCCCGGCCGCCGGTGCACGGACGAACCCGCAGGCGGCGATTCGCCACTCACTGGACATGGCGGCCGTGTCTCGTCAGCCCAGCTATCCGTACGTGTCGCGCGGACCCACGCCCTTGACGCGGAGCCGACCATGCCGCCAGGTCGGTGAGTCCGGACCGCGGACCTCGACGCGGTGGACGGAGCCGTCCCCGACCGCCTCGTTGAGCTTCGCGACGATCTGCGACGCGATCGTCCGGAGCTGGGTGGCCCAGGCCGTCGAGTCCGTCCGCACGACCACCACGCCGGCGTCGTAGGTCTCGGGCTTGGAGTGGGCGGCCACCGACTCCCCGACGATGTCGGCCCACCGGTCGAGGAGAGTGTGGATCGAGACGCTCACCTCCCACCCGCGGTCGGCGATGTACGCGTCGAGGACGCGGCCGACCCGTTGGGGGTCCCGCGGGTCGTCCCCCGCGCCGGAGAGCGTGGGCGGCTTCGTCGCACGCGTCGTACGGGCCGGCGCGGGGCCGGTGGCGCGGGCCGTACGGGCGATGCGGCGCGCGTAGTCCGTACCCGTCGGGTCGTGCTCGACCACCGGGTCCTCGGCGGGCGGCTCAGTCATCGACCTCATCCTCAGTCATCGACCTCATCCTCAGCCGTGACGGTGCCGCTGTCGACCCGGTACCGCCGGCCGCCGAGCTCCACGGGCACGTCCTCGGCGACGGCGGCGGTGATGAGCACCTGCTCCGCGTCGGCGATCCCCATGGCGAGCCGCTGCCGCCGGGTGTGGTCGAGCTCCGCGAAGACGTCGTCGAGGATGAGCACGGGCTCGATGCCGTCCGCACGCAGCAGACGGAACGCTGCCAGCCTCAGCGCGCAGGCCAGCGACCAGGACTCCCCGTGGCTCGCGTACCCCTTGGCCGGCAGGTCCCCGATCCTCAGCAGGACGTCGTCACGATGCGGCCCGACGAGGGAGACGCCCCGGGCGACCTCCTCGGGCCGCCGCTCCGCCATCCGCGCGCGGAGCACCTCGGCCAGCTCGTCGCGGCTGAGGGGTGTCTCGGCGACCACCGCGCTCCCCGACACGTACGTGGCGCCGGCCTCGTTGTTCACCGGGGCGATCGCCGCGTAGGCGTCCGCGACATGCCCGGCGAGGTCGGTGAGCGTGGCGACTCGCGCGACGACGAGCTCCGCCCCCAGCTGGGAGAGGTGCTCGTCCCACGTGTCCAACGTGGCGGCCACGTCCGCCCCCGCGACTCGCCCTGTACGGCCGGACAAGGACTTCAGCAGCGCGTTGCGCTGCTTGAGGACCCGCTCGTAGTCCGCCCGGATGCCGGCGAACCGCGGCCAGCGCGCCACGAGCAGGTCATCGAGGAACCGGCGTCGCTCACTGGGGTCTCCCTTGACCACGCTGAGGTCCTCCGGTGAGAACAGCACGACGACGAGAGCGCCGAGAAGGTCCCGCGCCCGCTTCAGTGGCGCCCGGTTGAGCTTGGCCCGGTTCGCCCTGCCCGGGACGATGTCGAGCTCGAGCAGCAGCGACCGGCTGTCGTCGACACCCGCCTGGACCCGTGCCCGTACGGTCGCACGCTCGGTTCCGGACCTCACCAGGGGCGCGTCCGCGGCCACGCGGTGCGAGCTGAGCGTCGCCAGGTACTCGACGGCCTCGACGAGGTTGGTCTTGCCCTGGCCGTTGGAGCCTACGAAGACGCACACGCCCGGGTGGAGCGGGACCTGGACCTCCGCGTACGAGCGGTAGTCGACGAGATGGAGGTTCGTGACGTACATGGAGGGCGGGCCGGGCGGCCGCGGCTCAGTTCGGCAGGCGCATCAGCATGATGACGTGCCGGTAGTCGGTCGCCGGCTCCCCGTCGAGCTCCGTCAGTCCGGTCACGAGGCAGGGCTTCCCCGGGGCCGTGAAGGCGAAGTGCACGTACGGGGTGTCGAGCGCCGTCAGCGCGTCGGACAGGTAGTGGGGGTTGAAGCCGGCCGCCGTGATCGGCTGCTCGCCCCCGCCGACCGTCTCGACGACCGCCTCGATCGCCTCGGAGGCCTGAGCCTGGTCACCGGTGGCCGCCTCGAGCGTGACCGCGCCCTCCTCGATGAGCATCCGCAGGCTCGTGTTGCGCTCGGCCACCAGGCCGACGCGCTTTACGGACGCCAGCAGGTCGGCCGTGTTCGTCCGGACGGTGAGGGCCGGGTTCACGCTCATGAGGTGGCGCACCTTGGGGAACTCGCCGTCGAGGAGCCGGGTCGTGATCTGGCGGGAGCCGCCCGCACCCTCGCCCTCGAGACCGATGAGGCCTTCGCCGGTGCTGGCCGTCGAGATGCTCAGCGTCACCGTCTCACCCGACGTCATGGAGCGCGCGGCGTCGGCGAGGACCTTGGCCGGCACGAGCGCGGCAGCCGACGCCTGGGTCGACAAGGGGTTCCAGCCGAGCTCCTTGAGCGCCATGCGGTAGCGGTCGGTCGCGAGGAGGTCGACCTGGTCGCCCTCGATCTCGACGCGGACGCCGGTGAACACCGGGAGCAGCTCGTCCCGCCCGGCAGCGACGACGACCTGGGACACGGCACGGGCGAAGTCCTCGCTCGGAACCGTGCCGCTCGCCTCGGGCATCTGGGGCAGCTCGGGATAGTCGTTGACCGGCAGGAGCTGGAGCGTGAACCGCGCCGAGCCGCACACGAGCTCGAGGCTCGACCCCGCGGCCGTCAGCGTCACCGGCTTGTTCGGCAGGGAGCGCGAGATGTCGGCGAGCAGACGGCCCGAGATGAGCGCGACTCCCGGCTCGGACACCTCGGCCGGCACCGTGATCCGGGCGGACGTCTCGTAGTCGAAGCTGGAGAAGACGACCGTACGGTCCTCGGCCTTCATGAGAAGACCCGCCAGGATCGGCACGCTCGGCCGCGTCGGCAGGCTTCGCGCCGCCCACTGCACTGCCTCGGCCAGGACGTCCTTGTCGAGTCGGATCTTCACCGCTGCCCCTCTCGTTCGCCTGCGCATCCTATCCTCCCGGGACCGAGGCATGTGGCCCGCCTGGCATGCCGACAAGGGACCGTCGAGCCAAGACGGGGTTGTCCCCAGCTCGAGCATCCGCAGACTTCAGATCCTTGATCTTCTATGACTCCGATAGCAGTAGTAGTAGGTGGTGTGGACGCTGTGGACGCGCACCTTCGTCGCAGGTCGCATCTGAATCCCATGCCTGTCGTTCCTGTGGACCGTCACCGAACTACACGGGGAGGATCTGGGGACGCATCGGTGAGCGTCGGGCGACTTCACGATGACGGCCGGGTAGGACACACGTTGTCCACACGCGCCTGTGGACAGTGTGGATACTTCGACGTCGACCGAAATGCGGGCGACGGGCCACTCGGGCCGGGTGACGAAGCACAGTCAGCGAACGACCTGGTACGTGAGGCCCACCATGCTGCTCGGGTACGGGTGGCTGTCGAGCAGCGAGAGCCGGGTCGTCGTCACGCCGGCAGCCAGCAGTGGGGTTCCCGCGCCGAGGAGGACGGGCACCACGGTCACCTCAACGGGTCGGCCTGGCCGCCCCGGAGAAGGGAGCGGAACAGCTCAGCCTCCTGATGAGCGGGACGCGGGGGTCAGCGGCGCTGGGCGGACTGCTTGATGCGGTTGGTGAGCTCGGTGACCTTCGTGTAGACGTCACGGTCGCGGCTCATGAGGTCCTTGATCTTGCGGTTCGCGTGCATGACCGTCGTGTGGTCGCGGCCGCCGAACTGCTGCCCGATCTTGGGCAGGCTCGCGTCGGTGAGGTCCCGGCACAGGTACATGGCGATCTGACGGGCCGTCGCCACGCTCTGGGCCCGGCCCGGTCCCGTGAGCTCGTCGAGGGAGAGGTCGAAGTACGAGGCCGTCTCGCCCATGATCATGCTGATCGTGATCGGGTGTTCGTCCCCCTCGGGGATGAGGTCCTTGAGCACCGCCGCCGCGAGGTCGAGGTCGACGGTCTGCCTGTTGAGGGACGCGTACGCGGTGACCCGGATGAGGGCTCCCTCCAGCTCGCGGATGTTGCTCTGGATCCTCGCCGCGATGAACTCGAGCACCTCCGGCGGCACGGTGAGGCCTTCGTGAAGCGCCTTCTTGAGCAGGATGGCGATGCGGGTCTCCGGGTCCGGCGGCTGGACGTCGGTGATGAGGCCCCACTCGAACCGGCTGCGCAGCCGGGGCTCGAGCGCCTCGAGGAGCTTGGGCGGCCGGTCGGACGTCATGACGATCTGCTTGCTCGCGTTGTGGAGCGTGTTGAACGTGTGGAAGAACTCCTCCTGCGTACCGATCTTCTTCTCCAGGAACTGGATGTCGTCGATCAGCAGCACGTCCACGTCCCGGTAGGCACGGCGGAACTGCGCCTGGCGGTTGTCGGAGATCGCGTTGATGAACTCGTTGGTCATCTCCTCGGTGGAGACGTACTTCACGCGCAGGTGCTGGTGGTACGTCTGTACGTAGTGGCCGAGCGCGTGGAGCAGGTGGGTCTTGCCCAGCCCGGACGCCCCGTAGATGAGGAGGGGGTTGTACGACTTGCCGGGCGCCTCAGCGACGGCGACCGCCGCCGCGTGGGCGAACCGGTTCGAGGGGCCGATGACGAACGTCTCCAGGGTGTACTTGGGGTTGAGGCGCGCGTGGTCGTGGCGGCTGCGGGGGGACGGGCTGGGCTCGACCTCGTCGACGTCGTCGAGCCGGTCGTACCGCTCGAGCCGCTAGCCGACGTGGATCGACTGGTCGATCGTCACGCCGATGTGCGAGGGCTCTCCGAGGGCGTCACTGAGGGTGGCCTCGATGCGGCCCCGGAGTCTGTTCTCCAGACGGTCACGGGTGAACTCGTTGGGCGCCGCCACCATGAGCGTCGACTCGTGCATTGTCAGCGGAACACAGCTCGACACGATGGCGCGGCTCGGTCCGTCGAGCTCGGCGATGACACGTGTCCACAGCCTCGAGATGTCTCTGTCGACGCTGATGGAAGGACCGTCAGTCATGTCCCTCCCTAGCCAGAGCACGTATTTGTGCGTCAATCCCGTTGCTCGCGGGGACACTCAGAAACCTAGTTGTCCACAAGAGACTAGCGCCCTTGTGGATGGGGGTCGGCCAGCGGCAGGGGGTCCTTCGGAAGCGTGATCGTGGAGAAACCTAACGGCCTCGTCTCGGCTCGCGCAACCCGGTGCCGGATGATTCACGACACCCCCGGCGTGTCGCCTGGCTTTCCCCTCACCGCAGCGGTAATGAGGTGAGAAAGTCCTCAGCTTGGGGTGTCCACGGA
>JAJZQV010000053.1 GCA_021803025.1 Actinomycetes bacterium
GAGGACGGGTCGGCTTCGTACCGCTCGTACATCTCGTCGATGAGCCAGTCGTTGGCGCCGAAGTCCTGCGCCGCTGCGGATACGTCCTGGTCGGGCTGAATGGCCACGATGCCCCTCGTTCGTCGTTGTCGAGACCGGGAGGTGAGTCCGGCCCGTCAGCCCATGTTAAGCCACTCCTCCAGGTGCTTCGACCTCAAGAGACTCGTGTCCGGCCGGCTCGGCGCGACGCCTTCTCGTCAGCGTCCAGGCCTTCCAGCACACGACCACGGTGAAGGCGACGAGGAACACGTTGCGGATGACGAGGTCGGCCACGGCACCCGGTGTCCCGGTTCCGTACACGATCTCGCCGTACCGCAGGGGGTAGACGACCTGGGTGAGGAAGGCGATCACGCCGCCCGCGATCGCCCACAGCGCCGGCCAGCCGAGGGAGGGTGGCGAGTCGTCCTCGCTCCCGCCCATGAGGGCCGTGAGCGGACCACCCAGCCACAGGATGTACTGCGGGCTGAGCGTCTTGTTGACGTCGATCATGATGAGGATGATCGCGAGCATCACGACCGCGACGGTCCGCGACGTGCGCTTCATCGACCACGCGGCACGCACGCCGATGACGATGGCGAGCAGGAAGCCGACGAGCGTCAGCACGCTGGCGGCCTGGAGGGCCGCGTCGACGCCTGGTCCCGTGATCTCGAAGGCGTTGTACCGGGAGAGGCCGACGACCCACTCAGGAGTCGCGCTGGCGCTGCGCAGCCACATCAGGGGGGTGGCGGGCAACGACTCGATCTGCAGGCCCCGGTCGGACTGCCAGGTGAGCGGCGAGATGAGCCGCGGCCACCCGCCGACGACGAGGCTCGCGAGGGCGAGCACGCCCCCGGTCACCCCGAAGCCCACGGCGGTCCGCACGCCACGGCGGCCCGTCCCCAGGAGGGGCAGGACGAGGAGGGCAGGCCACAGCTTGAGCGCGGCGCCGCAGGCGATGAGCGTGCCCGCGAGCGCGGGTCGGCGCCGGTACAGGAACGCCCCGGCCCCGGCGAGCACAGCGGGCGCCATGTCGAAGCGGAAGTACGCGATCGGCCCCATGAGCAGCACGAAGACGATCCATGTGAGGACGGCGGGCACCCTCCACCGCGGACTGCTCAGGCGCCACGTCAGCCGGGCCATCGCCGCGTCGAGGGCGAGCATCGAGATGGCGAAGGCCCAGACGAACCCACCATGGTTGCCGCCGGTCAGGGCGCGCAGGAGGTGCATCGCCCAGGCGACCGGAGTCGGGTACTCGACCAGGGAGCTGGACCACGTGGTCGCGTTCGTGATCTGGCTGAGGTAGTACGAGACGTCCCCCACGATGTAGGTCGCGACATGAGACCACTCGTACGCGAGCAGCGCCCTGCTGAGCGCCCACAGTGCGGCATAGGTCCAGCCGCTGCGTGCCACCGCTCCCGCCTCGCGGCGCCACCAGGTCATGGGCCCACCTTCCGTTCCTCGTCGTGGTGCATGGGGCCGGTCACAGGACTGTCGACGGGCTGGGGTGAGCCCGGCGCGACGAGCATCCGCCAGACGAGGACACCGAGCCAGACGAGGAACGCCACCAGGCCCAGGTTCCGCACGACGAGGACGACCGTGGCCAGAAGCAGGAGGGGACCGCCGTGGACCAGAGGCTGGTACAGGACGGGGTAGACCAGCTGGGTCACGAGCGTCAGCGCCAGCACGGACAGCGCCAGGGCGCGGAGGTGGTGCCACGACGGTACGGTCCCGACGGAGCGCGTGCGACCGGCGGCCACGAGCAGCCCGGCCACGGGACCGCCGACCCACATCATGTACTGCGGGCTGAACGTCTTGTTGGTCACGATCGTCACGGTCACGACCAGCACCATGACGAGCGCGGCCTCGACGACGGTGCGGTCGGGTCGCCGGAGCCACAGCACGTAGGTTGCGATGATGACGAGGTAGCCGAGCAGTGTCGCCACGGATGACGCCGCGAGAGCGGTGCTGGTCCCGTCGCCGGTGACCTCGTACGCCTGCCACCTCGAGAGGGCGACCTCGTACCGGCCGGGGGCGATGGCCCGTGCGAGCATCAGGGGAGTGGCCCACACGGACTCGATCTGCAGGCCTCTTGCCTGCTGCCACACGAGGGGCGAGACGAGGCGGCTCCAGCCGCCGGCGACCACGGAGACCAGAGCCAGACCGCCACCGACGACGAGGAAGCCGAGAGCGGAGCGGCCCCGACCGCGTCGTTCTCCCAGCGTCCCCGGCCACAGCAGCGCCGGCCAGAGCTTGAAGGCCGCGCCGAGGCCGACGAGGGAGCCGGTAAGGCCCTCGCGCCTCGCGAGGAGCGACAGCACGGCCAGCCCCCCGAGAACCGCGGGCACGAGGTCGAACCGCATGTACGTGGTGGGCCCCATGACGAACGTGAAGACGACCCAGAACAGGACGGCGAAGCCATGCCTCGTGCCACCCGCCCGCCACAGCGCGACCGCGAACAGCAGGTCGAGCACGAGCATGCTCACGACGAACACGACGACGTAGGCAGGGCGGGACTGTCCCGACAGCCAGTACCACACGTCGAGGAACCACACGACAGGGGTGGGGTACTCGACGAGGGTCCGCGACAGCGGCGTACCGGTTGCCATGAGGTGGAGCCGGGCCCAGTAGTAGAGGACGTCTCCCTGAGTCGTGAGCCCGAAGCCGGCCCACGTGCCGAAGACGATGACGCGCGCCACGACCCACACGACCGCGAGCCGGCGCCAGGAGGTGCGGGGACGCGGGCTCCCGGGGAGGTCGGGATCGGCGGCCTTGGTCACGCGGCTCCTCGCGTCAGGGGAGGGAGGCGGTTCGCCGGGCCCGTCCCATGGCAACAGGTGCGCCCCCGGCAGGATTCGAACCTGCGCTCCCGCCTCCGGAGGGCGGTGCTCTATCCCCTGAGCTACGGGGGCCAGCGGTCTGGCGCCGCATGGAAGGCTAGCAAAGATCCTGGGCGGACGCGGCGAGGCGGTGCGCCGGACCGGGTCCCGGTCGTCCTCGCCACCAGCGCTGGTGGTGGTCCACGGCGCGAATCCTCGTCGTGCCGGTGAGCCCGGGGTGGCACAGTTCACTGTCATGACCCACATGCACGTCGCGGGATCGCTGCACGCCGACGCGATCTCGATCAAGCCGCACTGGCTCCAACGGCCCGAGGACATCAACGAGCTCGACTCCAGGCTCTGGTCGAGCAACGTCAGCCGCGGCGACGACGGCGTGCTCCGGCTCGCGGGGCTCCGGGTCGACGACCTCGCCGAGACCGTCGGCACGCCCCTGTACGCGTTCGACGAGGCGGACTTCCGCGAGCGGGCGCGCGGCTTCCTCGAGGCGTTCGCCGGGTGGGACGTCTTCTACGCGGGCAAGTCGTTCCTCTCGACGCGGGTTGCGGCATGGATCGCCGAGGTGGGGCTCGGACTCGACGTGTGCAGCGGCAACGAGCTCGTCGTCGCGCTCCGCGGGGGGATGGACCCGTCCAAGATCGGACTGCACGGGAACAACAAGACCACCGAGGAGCTGCGGCTCGCCCTGGCGTCGGGCGTCGGGCGGATCATCGTCGACTCGCTCGACGAGATCGCCCGGATCGAGGCCCTCACCGAGGAGCTCGACGTGACGGCGCGCGTCCTCGTCCGCGTGACGACCGGCGTCGAGGCGCACACCCACGAGTACATCGCGACCGCCCACGAGGACCAGAAGTTCGGCTTCTCCATCCAGGGCGGACAGGCGCTCATGGCGCTGGTCCGCTGCCAGTCGAGTCCTCGCATCGAGCTCTTGGGCGTGCACTCCCACATCGGCAGCCAGATCTTCGACACCGGAGCGTTCGAGGTCGCCGCCCGGCGCACGATGCGGCTCATCGCCCAGTTCCGACAGGCGACCGGCGTGGACCTTCCCGAGCTCGACCTGGGAGGCGGCTTCGGCATCGCCTACACCTCCGACGACACGCCGTCGACACCGGACGAGCTCTCCTCGAGCCTCCGGGAGATCGTCGAGCACGAGCGCCGCGCGTACGGGCTCAAGGAGCCGCGCTACTCGATCGAGCCGGGACGTGCGATCAGCGGTCCGTCCGCGATGGCGCTCTACACGGTCGGAACCGTCAAGGTCGTCGACCTCGAGGGCGGCCAGCAGCGCACGTACGTGTCGGTCGACGGCGGGATGAGCGACAACATCAGGCCCGCGCTCTACGCCGCGGAGTACTCGGCCGTCCTCGCGAACCGGGCGTCCGAGGCGGCTCCCATGCTGTGCCGGGTCGTGGGCAAGCACTGCGAGGGCGGCGACATCCTCGTACGGGACGTCTTCCTCCCGAGCGACCTGCGGGACGGCGACCTCATCGCGGTGCCGGCGTCCGGCGCGTACAGCCGCTCGATGGCCTCCAACTACAACCATGCGACGAAGCCGCCCGTCGTCTCGGTCTCCGGGGGACAGCTGACCACCCTGCTGCGACGCGAGACGCTCGAGGACCTGCTCGCACTCGACACCGGTGCGGGCGTGGAAACGGCCGGGCTGTGACGGCTGGATAGGCCAAGATGATCCCGTGATCGAAGTGAATGGCGACAAGCCCGTCAAGGTCGCCCTGCTGGGCTGCGGGAACGTCGGCTCCCAGGTCGCACGGCTGCTCCTCGAGTCGCCCGACGACCTCGCTGCCCGGGTGGGAGCCCCCGTGCAGCTGGTCGGCATCGGGGTCCGGCACCCGGACGCGGAGCGTCCCGGCATCGACCCCTCGCTGTTCACGAAGGACTCGGAGGGCCTCGTACGGTCCGACGTCGACGTCGTCATCGAGGTGATCGGGGGAATCGAGCCGGCCAAGAGCCTGCTCCTCGCCGCGTTCGCCTCGGGTGCGTCGGTCGTGACCGCGAACAAGGCCCTGCTCGCCGCGCACGGCCAGGAGCTGTACGCGGCCGCCGAGCGGGCGGGCGTGGACCTGTACTTCGAGGCCGCCGTCGCGGGTGCGATCCCGATCATCCGGCCGCTGCGCGAGTCGCTCGTCGGCGACGAGATCACGACGGTCATGGGCATCGTCAACGGCACGACGAACTTCATCCTCGACAAGATGACGACCGACCGCATCTCGTTCTCCGAGGCGCTGGCGGAGGCCCAGGAGCTCGGCTACGCCGAGGCCGACCCGACGGCCGACGTCGAGGGGTACGACGCGGCGGCCAAGGCGTCGATCCTCGCGAGCCTCGCCTTCCACACCGAGATCGCCGGCACCGACGTGCATCGCGAGGGCATCACGACGATCACCGTCGAGGACATCGAGTCGGCGCGGGCCCAGGGCTACGTCATCAAGCTGCTCGCCGTCGCGACCCTGTCCGGCGAGCAGGAGGACTCGGTCTCCGTCCGGGTCCACCCGACGATGCTCCCGGAGTCCCACCCGCTCGCCTCCGTGCGTGGCGCGTACAACGCGGTGTTCGTCGAGTCCCGCAACGCAGGCCATCTCATGTTCCTCGGCCCGGGTGCCGGTGGCTCCCCCACGGCGTCGGCGGTCATGGGCGACCTCGTGACGATCGCCCGGAACCGGGTGCGGGGCACGCATGGACCGGCGATGTCCACGTACCGCCGGTACGGGATCGCGCCGATCGAGGACGCGATGACCTCCTACTACCTGACGATGCAGGTCAAGGACGAGCCGGGCGTGCTCGCGAAGATCGCATCGGTCTTCGCCAAGCACGAGGTGTCGATCCTCGCCGTGCGGCAGACGATCGATGAGGACGGGCACGCCCGCCTCGGGATCATGACCCACATCGCCCGTGACGCCGAGTTCACCGACACGGTCTCGGAGATCCGGACGATGACCTCAGCCGTGTCGGGACGGATCCGCGTGATCCGCGTGGAGGGACGGTGAGCGAGCCCGACATGCGCCCGGAGCTGGTGTGCCTCGACCTCGAAGGCGTGCTGGTTCCCGAGATCTGGATCGCGGTGGCGGAGCGAACGGGCATCGCCGAGCTGCGACGTACGACGAGGGACGAGCCTGACTACGACGTCCTCATGCGTCACCGGCTCGACCTCCTCCAACGCCACGGGCTGAGACTGGCGGACATCCAGGCGGTCATCGCCACGATGGCCCCCCTGCCCGGAGCCGGCGAGTTCCTCGACTGGCTGCGTGAGCGGTTCAGCGGCGTCATCATCCTGTCCGACACGTTCGCCGAGTTCGCCCAGCCCCTCATGCGGCAGCTCGGGTTCCCGAGCCTGTTCTGCCACTCGCTCGTCGTGGCGGAGGACGGGCGGATCACCGGCTACCGGCTCCGGATGCCCGACCAGAAGCGCGCCTCGGTGCACGCGCTGCAGGCGGTGGAGTTCCGGGTCATCGCCGCCGGCGACTCGTACAACGACACGGCGATGCTGCTGGCGGCCGACGCGGGCATCCTCTTCGACGCGCCGCAGCCGGTCGTCGACGAGTTCCCGCAGCTTCCGCTGGCACGCGGGTACGCGGAGCTGCGCGCGGCTGTCGCCGCCGCCTCCACACGGGCCCTCTAGCCGTCCACCTCGTGCGTGAGGGCCTCGTAGGCCGTCTCCGAGCAGTCGCGCAGGAACTGCGCGCACCGTACGGCCTCGTCGTCCTCGCCGATCCGGTCCGCGGCCACCGAGAGCGCCCACAGGGCGCGCAGGAAGCCTCGGTTGGGCTCGTGCTCCCAGGGGATCGGGCCAGACCCGCGCCAGCCGTTGCGTCGCAGCGCGTCGAGGCCGCGGTGGTAGCCGGTGCGCGCATAGGCGTACGCGGCGACGTCTGAGGAGTCCGTGTGGTCGTCCAGCGCCTGCTCGGAGAGCAGGGCCCAGGCCAGGCTGGAGGCCGGGTGGCTGCGTGCCGCCGACACTGCGACGTCCGCGTCGATCGGAGTGTCGAAGTCGTCCGCCGGGAGCAGGGTGGGCGGGGCTGCGTCCGCCAAGAGGTTGCGGTGAGTCTCGTGGACCATGGTCGCCACAGTAGGTGGGGCGGGGTCCATGGTGCTAGCCTTGCAGCGTTGAGAGGACCTCGTCCTCCACGCGCTTCACAGGCTGGGCGCGGCGATCCGCCGAAAAGACATCACCCGAAACAGTCCGGGACTGTCGGGCCTGACGGATACATTCGCCTGTCAACGCCGTGATGCTCGCACCCTCCTGGGCGCGCAGAACGCCGGTCAGGCCGTCACGACGGAAGGAAGTCCGTGACCGACACCACCACCACCACGGGCAAGTCCCTTGAGGGGATGCTGCTCGCCGAGCTCAAGCAGGTCGCAGGAACGCTGGGCCTCAAGGGCACGGCCGGGATGCGCAAGGGAGAGCTCGTCGGGGCCATTCGGGAGGCACAGGGAGCCGGTGGCGCGTCCACGCGTCCGGCTCGCCAGGCGCCCCCGCGGGCACCGGAGACCGTACGCATCGCTGAGGCCCCCACCGGTCCTGCGACCCACGACGCGGAAGGCGCGCACGTCGTCGCGACCGCGCAGGCTGACGGGACGGCCGCCACGGCGCCCGTAGCGGGAGACTCCACCGGAGCCTCCGATGCCTCCGAGCAGGCCGGTCGGCGCCGTTCCCGGGGCGCTCGACGCCCTGCCGGCGCACCGACCTCGGAGCCCGTCTCGACCGAGGCGCCTCAGGCTCCGGCCGAGACCTCACCGCAGTCGACCGGGGAGGCCGACCGTACCGTCGCCGACGAGATCGGTGCCCGCCTCAGCGCGCTCGCTGTCGAGGGCGGCGAGACCGACAGGCAGCGCCGTCCTGGCGTGCAGGTCGGGGACGAGAACCGCCCGATGCAGCGGAGCGACGAGGAGGAGGGCGGCACCCGTCGGGGTCGCCGACGCCGCAACAGGGACCGCCAGAACCGTCGTCAGCGTCAGGGCGGGCAGGCAGGGCCGATCGAGCGCTTCGACGCCGAGCCCACCGTGAACGAGGGCGACGTCGTCGTGCCGATCAGGGGCATCCTCGACGTGCTCGACAACTACGCGTTCGTACGGACGTCCGGGTACCTCCCCGGGCCCAACGACGCGTACGTGTCGTTGAGCATGGTCCGCCGGTTCGGGCTGCGGAAGGGCGACGTCGTCACGGGCTCCATCCGGCAGCCCCACGAGGGCGAGCGCAAGGAGAAGTTCAACCCGCTCGTCTCGCTCGACACCGTGAACGGCGGGGAGCCGGACACCGCACGCAACCGCCCCGAGTTCTCCAAGCTCACCCCGCTCTACCCGCAGGAGCCGCTCCGTCTCGAGACGGAGGCCAGCGGCATGATCGGCCGGATCATCGACATCGTGTCGCCGATCGGCAAGGGCCAGCGCGGACTCATCGTCTCCCCGCCGAAGGCCGGCAAGACGATGATCATGCAGGCGATCGCCAACGCGATCACCACGAACAACCCCGAGGTCCACCTCATGGTCGTGCTCGTCGACGAGCGTCCTGAGGAGGTCACGGACTTCCAGCGCACGGTCACCGGCGAGGTCGTGGCCTCGACGTTCGACCGTCCGGCCGACGACCACACCACGATCGCGGAGCTGGCGATCGAGCGGGCCAAGCGACTGGTCGAGGCCGGCAAGGACGTCGTGGTCCTTCTCGACGGCATCACCCGTCTCGGTCGTGCGTACAACCTCGCCGCCCCGGCGTCCGGACGCATCCTGTCCGGTGGCGTCGACTCGGCTGCCCTGTATCCGCCGAAGCGGTTCTTCGGCGCGGCGCGCAACATCGAGAACGGCGGTTCCCTGACGATCCTCGCCACCGCGCTCATCGAGACCGGCTCGAAGATGGACGAGGTGATCTTCGAGGAGTTCAAGGGCACCGGCAACATGGAGCTGCGCCTGCGTCGCGACCTCGCCGACAAGCGGGTCTTCCCCGCGATCGACGTGGACGCCTCCGGCACCAGGCGCGAGGAGCTCCTGCTGGGTCGCGAGGAGCTGGCGATCATCTGGAAGCTGCGGCGCGTGCTGTCCGGGATGGACAACACCGCAGCCATCGAGATGCTGCTCAAGCAGCTGCGCAAGACGGCGTCGAACCACGAGTTCCTCGTCCAGATCTCGCGCAGCACACCCAACTGACGGACCCGGTTTGGGACCGGAGCCGCGGTGAGGAATAATGGCTGGTCGGCTCCGGTTCACGCCCCGGACGGGTCATCCGTCCCTAGCCTGGCGACCCGGTCCGCGATAGGAGACACCCATGAAGCAGGGGATCCACCCCGACTACGTCGAGACGCAGGTTGTCTGCAGCTGCGGCAACACGTTCACGACCCGCTCGACGGCCAAGGGCGGACAGATCCACACCGAGGTCTGCGCCGCGTGCCACCCGTTCTACACCGGCAAGCAGAAGATTCTCGACACCGGCGGCCGCGTCGCTCGGTTCGAGCGCCGCTACGCGAAGAAGAAGTAGCACCAGTCGTCCGATCACCGGGGCGGGGGAGACCCTCGCCCCGGTGTTTGCGCTTGCGACACTCTCCTAGGAGGACGGATGGCTGAGGGCACGGACGCGCTCGTCGCCGAGCACGCCCAGATCGAACGGCGACTGGCCGACCCCGCCACCCACGCGGACGCCGCGCTCGCGCGTCGCCTCGGCCGTCGGTACGCGGAGCTCTCACCGATCGTCGCCGCACTCGCGGAGCACAGCCGTCTCGTCGACGACCTCGAGACCGCCAAGGAGCTTGCGGCGGAGGACCGGTTCTTCGAGGGAGAGGTCGCGACGCTGACGACCCAGCTGAGCGCCTCGACCGAGAAGCTCACGCGGCTGCTCGCCCCCCGGGACCCCCACGACAGCGCCGACGCCATCATCGAGATCAAGTCGGGCGAGGGCGGCGAGGAGTCGGCGCTCTTCGCGGCGGACCTCGTCAAGATGTACAGCCGGTATGCGGAGAGCCGCGGCTGGAAGGTCGGGGTGCTCGACAGCCAGGAGACCGACCTGGGCGGCTACAAGTCGATCGCGATGACGGTCAAGTCGCCATCCACGTCAGACCCCGACGCCATGCCGTACGGGGTCCTCAAGTTCGAGGGCGGCGTGCACCGGGTGCAGCGCGTTCCCGTCACCGAGTCGCAGGGACGCATCCACACGTCGGCGGCCGGCGTCCTCGTCATGCCCGACATCGACGACGACACCGAGGTCGAGATCGACGAGAACGACCTGCGGATCGACGTGTACCGCTCGTCCGGCCCCGGTGGACAGGGTGTCAACACGACCGACTCGGCCGTACGGATCACGCACCTACCCACCGGGACCGTCGTGTCGTGCCAGAACGAGCGGTCGCAGCTGCAGAACAAGGAGACGGCGATGCGCATGCTGCGCGCGCGTCTCGTGACCCTCGCCGAGGAGCAGGCAGCGACCGCCGCGTCGGCCGCCAGGAAGTCCCAGGTCCGTACGGTCGACCGCTCCGAGCGCATCCGCACGTACAACTTCCCCGAGAACCGCATCGCCGACCACAGGATCGGGTTCAAGGCGCACAACCTCGACCTCGTCCTCAACGGCGAGCTCCAGCCGCTGCTCGACGCCCTCCACGAGGCCGACCTCGCTGACCGTCTCGAGCACGTCGGCGAGGCCTGAGGTGCCGCTGGCGGCCGGCGCGGCCGTACGGAGGGCCGCCCTCGTCCTCGCGGCGTCCGGATCGGCCTCCCCGGACGCCGAGGCGAGGACTCTCGTCGCGCACGTGGCCGCCATCGAGCCCGGCCGGATCCTCCTCGCGGACCCGCTCGACGACGAGGCCGTGACGCGGCTGGACGAGGCCGTGGCGCGGCGTGTCGCCGGCGAGCCCGTGCAGCACATCACCGGCGTCGCCCACTTCCGCACCACGACCCTCCGTGTCGGGCACGGCGTCTTCGTACCGCGTCCCGAGACGGAGACGATGGTGGGCTGGTGCCTGGAGCAGGTCGTACCGGGCCAGCGAGTCGTGGAGCTCTGCGCCGGCTCGGGTGCGATCAGCAGGGCCCTCGCGCTCGAGGGGCCAGCCACCGACCAGTGGGCGCTCGAGCTGTCGACGGATGCGCTCCCGTACCTCACGGCGAACCTTGCGGGTACGGGTGTGCAGGTCGTGGAGGCGGACATGGCCGACGGGCTGCACGAGCTGGACGGCACGGTCGACCTCGTCGTCGTGAACCCCCCCTACGTGCCTCTCGACGCCTGGGAGAGCGTCCCCGCGGACGTGCGCGACCACGACCCGCAGCTCGCGGTCTTCTCCGGGTCGGATGGTCTGGACGCGCTTCGCATCGTGGCCGGGGTGGCCGCACGCCTGCTGCGCCCTGGCGGGACCCTGGCGGCTGAGCACGCCGAGGTCCAGCACGAGGAGGTCGTGGACATGTACGCGCGGGACGGACGGTACGACACCGTGCGCGACCACCGTGACCTCGTCGGCCGGTGGCGGTTCATCACTGCGCGTCGCCTGTCCTGAGGCGGCAGCGTCGACATTCGTCCCTGCGCTGACAGGCTGGCAGGATGAGCGCGTGACCGAGTCCAGCAGCGACGAGACCCGAGCCCTCGAGAACCACCCGGCAGCCGACGCCGGCGTCTCTCCGCACGCGTCCGCCACCCCCGTCGAGAGCACCGCCGCTCGGGGCGCCGAGGACACGCCCGCCCCCGAGGAGGGTGTCGCCCGCGAGTCGGCGACCGCTCCGGTCCTGGACGCCCTGGGCCACCCCGAAGGCGAGCCGACGCCGGAAAGCGAGCCCGTGCCGGCGGCGGAGACCACGCCCGAAGGCGAGCACGTGCCGGAGGCCGAGCCGGTGCCCGAGCCAGAGCCGGAGCCCGAACGCGAACCCGTCGTGGTGAGCGCCGAGGACCTGCGGACCGCGATCGAGAGCGTCCGGACGGCGATCCGAACCGGTGAAAGCGTCGTGTTCCCGACCGACACCGTGTACGGGATCGCTGCTGACCCGTTCTCGCCGCAGGCGGTCCAGGGACTGCTCGACGCGAAGCACCGGGGCCGTGACATGCCCCCGCCCGTCCTCATCGGGGACGCCGAGGCGCTCGAGGCGTACACCCGCGACATCCCCGCCGCCGCCCGCCTTCTCGCGAACCGCTACTGGCCGGGCCCGCTCACGCTCATCCTCACGGCCCAGTCGAGCCTGCGGATGGACCTCGGTGAGACGCAGGGGAGCATCGGCGTCCGGGTCCCCGACCACGAGGTCACGCGCGCGATCCTGCGCGCCACCGGCCCCCTCGCAGTGTCGAGCGCCAACATCAGCGGCGAGCCGGCCGCGACCGACGCGTCGGAGGCCCGCCGTCAGCTGCGGGGCTCTGTCGCCGTGTACGTCGACGGCGGACCCACGCCCGGTCCGACACCCTCGACCATCGTCGACTTCGCCTCGACCCTGGCCGGACGCGTCCTGCGCGTGGGAGCCATTCCCATGGATGAGCTGCGCAGGCTCCTGCCCGGCCTCGAGGGACCCGAGCCGGAGCCCTCCGCGGACGAGGCGATCTCCCTCGAGGACAGCACCGTCCCGCAGGCCGAGCAGCCTGCCTCCACACCCACGCCGTCGGCCGCGGAGCCGGTGCGCCACGAGGAGACGAGCAGCTAGGTGCGCGAGTACGTCCTCGTCCTGCTCATCGCCCTCGCGGCGACGTACCTGTCCGCGCCCATGTGCCGGAGCCTCGCGCTGCGACTGGGGGCCGTCGCGATGGTGCGGGACCGAGACGTCCACGCCCGGCCGGTGCCGTACTTCGGCGGTGTGGCGATGCTCATCGGGGTCTTCGTCGCGTTCTTCTGCGCGTCGCACCTGCCGTTCCTCGGCCGCCACTCCTCGGTGACCAGCGACTCGCTCGCCATCCTCGGCGCCGCGACCGTCATCAGCATCGTCGGGGTCGTGGACGACCTCATCGACCTCCCCGCGATCGCCAAGGCCGCGGGGCAGGTCCTGGCCGCCGGTGTCTCGGTGCTCGGGGGAGTGACGGTGCTGTGGATCCCACTGCCCGGGCGTCTGCTCTCGCTCGACCAGGGGACCGGGACCGCCGTCACCGTGCTCGTCATCTTCATCTGCGCGAACGCCATCAACTTCGTCGACGGCCTCGACGGCCTCGCGGCCGGCGTCGTGGCGATCGGGTCGCTGGCGTTCGCCGGGTACGCGTACATCCTCACCGTCGAGCACGACCTCGTCCGCGCGACGACCGCCAGCCTCGTCACGGTCGTCGCGGCGGGGGTGTGCCTCGGCTTCCTGGGGCACAACTTCTTCCCGGCCCGGATGTTCATGGGAGACGCGGGCGCCATGCTGCTCGGCGTCCTGCTGGCGACCTCGACGGTCAGCCTCAGTGGACAGCTCGACCCGGCCGCTCTCACCGGTACAGGCGGCCTGCTCGCCGCGTACCTGCCCATCGTCCTGCCGCTCGCGGTCCTCGCACTGCCCGTCCTCGACCTCGTCCTCGCGTACGTACGGCGCACCATCGCGGGCACGTGGTGGTTCCGGCCCGACAAGAAGCACCTGCACCACCGGCTCCTCCAGCTCGGCCACTCGCAGACGCGGGCGGTGCTGCTCATGTACCTGTGGACGTCGCTGCTGTCCTTCGGCGCGATCGCCATCGGCTTCATGGACAACAACTGGTGGATCATCGTCGTCGTCGTCGCCCTTCTGGTCGTCGCCGTGCTCCTGACGGCCGGGCCCCGCCGACGCGCCGCCGTGGCTGCCCGGGCGGACGGGAGCACGGACCGCCCATGACGCCCTCCCCGAACCGGGTGCGGGCGACACGTCTCTTCGTGGGAGGACTCGTCGGCTGGAACGCGGCGCTCGTCATCGCCGCCGTCGTCGGGGCCCTCCTCGCGGGGGCCACGGGGCTGTTCAGCGGGCTGGTGGGTGCCGCCCTCGCACTGGCGTACTACGCGATCGGGCAGGGCGTGCAGATGCAGTACGCGGACGCGCCGCCGCGGACGATCCGTGCGGCGAGCATCGCGTCGTACGTGGTCCGCGCCAGCCTGCTGGGCCTGCTGCTGTGGGCGAGCATCTCCTGTCCCGGGATCATGGCGGCCCTCGACGCCCGTGGCCTGTTCGCCGGGATCGTCTCAGGGGTGCTCGGATGGCTCGTGGGACTGGTCGTCGCGTTCCGCAGGTTGCGCGTGCCGACCTTCGACGAGGGCGCCTCCTCGCGGGATGACCGGTCCCGCGAGGGCTGCTAGGCTCGCCGTGCCATGAGCGAACGACGAGGTGAAGCCGGCGATGGCTACGCTGCGCTGAGTTACATCTTGGCGGGTCCGTTGCTCTATGGAGGGCTCGGGTGGCTGGCAGACCACCTTGTGGGTAGGGTCCTCTTCCTGCCCCTGGGTATCGTCGGCGGACTGGCCCTGAGCATCTTCATCGTCTACAAGCGGTTCGGGATCCCCGAGCGGCCCTCCGGACACAAGAACTGACGAAAGGGACACGGTGACTCCACAAGCCACCCCATTCCTTCCGCTGGAGGGAAGCGTGCCCCCGACGTTCGGGGTCGGCGCGTTCGACTCGCGCCCCTTGTTCCCGAGCGAGGCCTGGCTTCACGGCGACTCGGCCCACTACGCGTGGACCGACATCTGGGTCACCAACCACATCCTCCAGGCCGTCATCGGCGCCGCGCTCGTCATCGGGTTCTGGCTCTGGGTGAGCCACGACATGAAGGTCGTACCGGGCAAGAAGCAGTTCGTGGGGGAGTACCTCTACGACATGCTCCGCAACACGGTGGCGCGCGACATCCTGGGTCACGACTACAAGACGTACCTGCCCTACATCGTCTCGATCTTCAGCTTCGTGCTCATCAACAACCTCTTCGGGCAGTTCTTCCTCTTCATGTTCCCGACGTTCTCGAAGATCGGCTTCGCGTGGGGCCTCGCCCTGCTCACGTGGCTGCTCTACAACGGCGCAGGCATCAGGAAGTGGGGCCTGTTCGGATACCTCAAGCGGATGACCGTACCCGCCGGCGTCCCGGGGGCGCTGCTGCCGCTCATCATCCCGCTCGAGATCCTCTCGAACTTCATCGTGCGGCCCATCACGCTCGGCCTGCGACTCTTCGCCAACCTCTTCGCAGGGCACCTCGTCGTGCTCGTCTTCGTCCTCGGCGGCACGTACCTCATGTTCGTGTCCGAGCCGATCCTCAACAAGGTCGCGGGCGGTGCGGCGATGATCCTCGCGTTCGCCATCTTCGCCTTGGAGCTGCTCGTGGCAGTCCTCCAGGCCTACATCTTCACCGTCCTCACAGCGCAGTACGTCTCCTCGGCGATCGCCGAGGAGCACTGAGACCTCATCAGCTAGACAACGCTCACTCCGAAAGGACCCGTCATGACCCTCCTGGAAATCTCTGGCTCGCTGAACATGATCGGCTACGGTCTCGCGACCATCGGCCCCGGCATCGGCGTAGCACTGATCTTCTCCGCGGTCATCAACGGCACCGCCCGTCAGCCCGAGGCCCGCGGCTCCCTGCTGAGCACCGCGTGGATCGGCTTCGCGGTCGTCGAGGCCCTCGCCATCATCGGCATCGCGCTCGCGTTCGTGCTGACCGGCGCCCTCACCAAGTGACGCCTCGATGACCCCCCTCGAAGGCACAGGCCCCCTGGGGCCCCTGCTTCCGGAGCATCCGAGCGAGCTCATCGTCGGCATCGTCCTGTTCATCCTCATCCTCGTGGTGGTGTGGAAGAGGGTCGTGCCCACGTTCGAGGCGTTGTACGCAGGTCGTGCCGACGCGATCCGCGGTGGCATCGAGCGCGCCGAGCAGGCTCAGGCCGAGGCGAAGGCGGCGCTCGAGCAGTACCGCTCGCAGCTGGCCACCGCCAAGGACGAGGCGTCGAAGATCCGGGAGGACGCGAAGAACGCGGGCGCCCAGGTCCAGGCGGAGATGCGGAGCGCCGCCGCGGCGGAGTCCGCCCGCATCGTGCAGGCCGGGCACGCCCAGGTCGAGGCGGAGCGCGCGGCCGTCCGCGACGAGCTCCGTCGCGAGGTGGGCACGCTCGCGACGCAGCTGGCCGAGAAGATCGTGGGGGAGTCCCTCAGGGACGACGCCCGTTCGCAGCGCACGATCGACCGGTTCATCGCCGAGCTCGACACGGCATCTCCCCAGGCATGAGGAAAGTCAGCATGGCTCTCAGCGCGAACGCGGAGGCTCGGCAGGGTGCGGTGGACGCCGCCCTGTCAGGTCTCGCCACGGTGCCCGTCGGCATCGGCGACGAGCTGTTCGCCGTGGCCGACGCCCTCGACTCGTCACCCCAGCTCCGCAGGGCTCTCACCGAGCCCGCGCTGCCCGTGGACGACCGGCGAGCGGTGGCGCGTCGCCTGTTCGACGGCAAGGTCAGCCCGGTCGTCGTGTCCGTCATCGAGACCGCGGTGGGCCAGAACTGGCGATCCGGTCTCGCCCTGGTGAGCGCCATCGACCGTCAGGGCGTGCGGGCTGTGCTCCTCAGCGCCGAGCAGGCGGGCGTCCTGGACGAGGTGGAGGAGTCGCTGTTCCGGTTCGGGCGCATCGTCGACTCCGACCACGAGCTCCGCAGCACGCTGGGCAACCGCAACGCGCCGCTCGAGAGCCGTGAGGCTCTCGTGACGCGGCTCCTCAGTGGCAAGGTGCCCGAGCAGACCGTGGTCCTGGCGCGCAGGGCCGTCGTCGCGCGGGACCGTACGTTCGACCTGACGCTCGAGAGCTACCTGAACATCTCGGCCGCACTGCGCCGGCGCTCGCTCGCCACCGTGCACGTGGCGCACCCCATCTCCGCCGACCAGGAGGCGAAGCTCCGCGCGGCTCTCACCGCGCAGGCCCAGCGTCCGGTCACCCTCATGGTCGTCGTCGACCCGAGCCTCGTCGGCGGGGTACGGGTCGAGATCGGCGACGAAGTCATCGACGGATCCATGGCCGGGCGTCTCGAAGCCGCCCGCCGTCAGCTCGCGTAACGAAGGAAGGCAGCCACTCATGGCGGAACTGACGATCAACCCCGACGAGATCCGGGCGGCCCTGGACCAGTTCGTCGCGGACTTCAACCCGTCGGGCGCGTCCCGCGAGGAGGTCGGCACAGTCGTCACCTCCGGCGACGGCATCGCTCGCGTCGAAGGGCTGCCCTCCGTGATGGCGAACGAGCTGCTCGAGTTCGCCAACGGCGTCCGCGGCATCGCCCTCAACCTCGACGTCCGCGAGATCGGCGTCGTGGTCCTCGGCAACTCCGAGGGCATCGAGGAGGGCTCGACGGTACGCCGGACGGGCGAGATCCTCTCCGTACCGGTCGGTGACGGCTACCTCGGACGCGTCGTCGACGCGATGGGGGCGCCGATCGACGGGCTCGGCGAGATCCCGAACCTCACCGAGCGCCGCGACCTCGAGCTCCAGGCCGCAGGCGTGATGGACCGCCAGAGCGTCAACGAGCCGCTGCAGACCGGCATCAAGGCCATCGACGCGATGACCCCGATCGGCCGTGGCCAGCGCCAGCTCATCATCGGCGACCGCAAGACCGGGAAGACCGCCATCGCGCTGGACGCGATCATCAACCAGCGTCGCAACTGGGAGTCCGGCGACCCGAAGAAGCAGGTGCGCTGCATCTACGTGGCGATCGGCCAGAAGGGCTCGACGATCGCGGAGGTGCGCAGCACCCTCGAGCGGGCCGGCGCCCTCGAGTACACGACGATCGTGCACAGCCCGGCGTCCGACCCGGCCGGCTTCAAGTACATCGCCCCGTACACCGGCTCGGCCATCGGCCAGCACTGGATGTACCAGGGCAAGCACGTCCTCATCGTGTTCGATGACCTCACGAAGCAGGCCGAGGCGTACCGCGCGATGTCGCTCCTGCTGCGTCGCCCGCCGGGCCGCGAGGCGTACCCCGGTGACGTCTTCTACCTCCACTCCCGCCTGCTCGAGCGCTGCGCCAAGCTGTCGGACGAGCTCGGCGCCGGCTCGATGACGGGTCTGCCCATCATCGAGACGAAGGCGAACGACGTCTCGGCGTACATCCCGACGAACGTCATCTCGATCACCGACGGCCAGCTCTTCCTGCAGTCCGACCTCTTCAACGCGAACCAGCGCCCTGCCATCGACGTCGGCATCTCGGTGTCCCGCGTCGGCGGCGCCGCACAGGTCAAGGCCATGAAGGACGTGGCCGGCACACTGAAGATCGGCCTGGCCCAGTACCGGGACATGCAGGCCTTCGCGATGTTCGCCTCCGACCTGGACGCGACGAGCCGTCGCCAGCTGGAGCGGGGCGCGCGCCTCACCGAGCTCCTGCGCCAGCCGCAGTACTCGCCGTACCCGGTCGAGGAACAGGTCGTCAGCGTGTGGGCGGGCCTCAACGGTCTTCTCGACGACGTCCCGGTGGTCGACGTGCTGCGCTTCGAGACCGAGATGCTCGAGAACCTGCGGGGCACGACGCCGATCCTCACGACGATCGCGGAGACGCTGAAGTTCGACGCGGACACGCAGGCGGCGGCGAAGGCGGCGATCGATGCGTTCAAGGAGCAGTTCCGCACGTCCGACGGCAAGCCCCTCCTGGACAACCAGCCCCAGGTCCCGGTGGAAGCGAAAGACATCCACCAGGAGGAGATCATCGTCACCAACCGCAAGGCTCGGTGACCCATGCCGGCCAGCCTTCGTGAGCTGAGAGAGCGGCGACGCTCCGTCCAGACGACCAAGAAGATCACCCGCGCGATGGAGCTCATCGCGGCGTCGCGGATCGTCAAGGCGCAGCAGGCCGCCCTGGAGTCCCTGCCGTACACGCGGGAGCTGAACCGGGCGGTGGCTGCGGTCGCCTCGTTCTCGGGGTACGACCACCCGCTGACGCGTGAGGAGGCCAACCCCACGCGCGCGGCGGTGCTCATCGTCACGGCGGATCGCGGGCTTGCGGGCGCCTACTCGACAAACGCGATCAAGCTGGGTGACCGGCTGATCTCCACGCTCCGGGACGAGGGCAAGGAGGTCATGACCTTCATCACCGGACGCAAGGGCATCGCCTACTACCAGTTCCGCGGTCGGAAGGTGGCGCAGTCGTGGCACGGGTTCTCCGACAAGCCGACCCACCGCCAGTCGGACGAGGTCGCTGACGCCCTGATCAACGCGTTCCTCACGCCGACGTCGGAGGGTGGCGTCGACGAGATCCACGCGGTCTACACGCGCATGGAGTCGATGCTCGTGCAGGAGCCGCGCGTGCGACGGATCCTGCCGCTGCGCGTCGTGCGTGACGCAGTCAACCCTGAGCCGGTGCCCGAGGGGCCGCTCCCGCTGTACGAGTTCGAGCCGGACCCCGTGACCGTTCTCAACGCCCTGCTGCCGTTGTACGTGCGGAACCGGATCCACTTCTACCTGATGCAGGCAGCGGCTTCAGAGCTCGCGAGCAAGCAGAAGGCCATGAAGTCGGCCACGGACAACGCCGAGCAGCTCATCCAGAAGCTCATCCGCGACGCCAACCAGGCCCGGCAGTCGCAGATCACCCAAGAGATCACCGAGATCGTCGGAGGCGCCTCGGCGCTGGCCGAGTCGAACGTCGAGGAGTAACCATGACCGCCACCATGACCGCCGCCTCTTCCGGGGCCACTACGCAGGGCGTCGGGCGCGTCGCCCGAGTCATCGGACCCGTCGTCGACGTGGAGTTCGCGCCGGACGAGATGCCCGACATCTACAACGCCCTGACCATCGAGATCGAGGTCGACGGCGCGCGGCGGTCGATGACGCTCGAGGTGGCCCTGCACGTGGGCGACAACATCGTCCGCGCCATCGCCTTGAAGCCGACCGACGGGATGAGGCGGGGTGCCGTCGTGTACGACACGGGCGCACCGATCAGCGTGCCGGTCGGCGACGTGACCAAGGGACGCGTCTGGAACGTGACCGGCGACTGCCTCAGCGAGGACGCATCGACCTTCACCGTGACGGAGCGCTGGCCGATCCACCGCGAGGCGCCGAAGTTCTCCGAGCTCGAGAGCAAGACGGAGATGCTGCAGACGGGCATCAAGGTGCTCGACCTGCTGACCCCGTACGTCCAGGGCGGCAAGATCGGCCTGTTCGGCGGCGCCGGCGTCGGCAAGACCGTGCTCATCCAGGAGATGATCTACCGCATCGCCCACAACTTCGGCGGCACCTCGGTGTTCGCCGGCGTGGGCGAGCGGACTCGTGAGGGCAACGACCTCATCCACGAGATGATCGAGGCCGGCGTCATGAAGGACACCGCCCTGGTCTTCGGCCAGATGGACGAGCCGCCGGGCACCCGTCTCCGTGTGGCCCTGTCGGCCCTGACGATGGCCGAGTACTTCCGCGACGTGCAGAAGCAGGACGTGCTGCTCTTCATCGACAACATCTTCCGCTTCACGCAGGCAGGTTCCGAGGTCTCCACCCTGCTCGGCCGGATGCCGTCGGCAGTGGGCTACCAGCCCAACCTCGCCGACGAGATGGGCCAGCTCCAGGAGCGCATCACCTCGACCCGTGGTCACTCGATCACGAGCATGCAGGCCATCTACGTGCCGGCCGACGACTACACCGACCCGGCGCCGGCGACCACGTTCGCGCACCTCGACGCGACCACCGAGCTCTCCCGCGAGATCGCGTCCCGCGGCCTCTACCCGGCTGTCGACCCGCTGACGTCGACCTCTCGGATCCTCGACCCGCAGTACATCGGCAAGGACCACTACGAGACGGCTGTTCGCGTGAAGCAGATCCTGCAGCGCAACAAGGAGCTGCAGGACATCATCGCGATCCTCGGCGTCGACGAGCTGTCCGAGGAGGACAAGATCGCCGTCTCCCGGGCGCGCCGCATCCAGCAGTTCCTCAGCCAGAACACGTACATGGCCGAGAAGTTCACGCAGGTCCCGGGCTCGACGGTGCCGCTCGCCGAGACCATCGAGAGCTTCAAGATGATCTGCGACGGCGAGGTCGACCA
>JAJZQV010000054.1 GCA_021803025.1 Actinomycetes bacterium
CCCTCCGCCTTCCACTCCCGCACGATCCCGGAGATCGCGACGACCGCCTCCTCGCCGTCACCCAGCACCGCGCCGTCGATGAAGTCCGCGATCGGCTCGGGGTTGAACGCGGCGTGGCCACCGGCGATGACGACGGGGTGCGACTCGTCACGGTCGGCTGCGTGCAGCGGGATGCCCGAGAGGTCGAGGGCCTGGAGCAGGTTGGTGTACCCCAGCTCCGTCGAGAACGAGACGCCGAGCAGGTCGAACGCGGCGACGGGCCGGTGGGAGTCGAGCGTGAACTGCGGGATGCCGTGGCGGCGCAGCAGCGTGGCCAGGTCGGGCCAGATGGCGTACGTGCGCTCCGCGACCACCCAGTCGAGCTCGTTGAGGATCTCGTACAGGATCGCGATGCCCTGGTTCGGCTGGCCGACCTCGTACGCGTCGGGGTACATAAGGCACCACCGGACCTCGACGTCGGACCATGCCTTGAGCACTGAGTTGTGCTCGCCACCCACGTACTGGATGGGCTTGGCGACTCGTGCAAGCAGCGGCTCGAGGGACGCGAAGAGCGAGCCCGGGTCGACGCCTTGGGTCGTCGTGGTCATCGGGCAAGAGTACCTGCGCCTGTCACGAAGGCCTCGACCACTCGAATCCGGCCCGGTGGCGAGGAGACGGCGAATCCCTGTGGTCGTGACGGATGCGCGCGCGGACGAGCATGGTGTGAACGCTTGTGCGGACCCGCTGACAAGCGTGCATCCGGGTGAAAGGATCGCGCACATGAAGAAGCTGATCAACGACGCCGCTGACGTCGTCGCCGAGTCCCTGCTGGGAGTCGAGGCCGCACACTCCGACCGCGTACGGGTCGACCACGAGAACAAGATCATCTACCGCAAGGACGCTCCGGTGGCCGGCAAGGTCGGTCTGATCTCCGGCGGCGGCTCCGGGCACGAGCCGATGCACGGTGGTTTCGTGGGCCTGGGGATGCTGGACGCAGCCTGCGCGGGCGAGGTCTTCACCTCTCCCGTCCCCGACCAGATGATGGCCGCCACGGTGGCGGTCGACGGCGGTGCAGGCGTCCTCCACATCGTGAAGAACTACACGGGCGACGTCATGAACTTCGAGATGGCAGCCGAGATGGCCGCCGCGGACTCGGGTGTCCGCGTCGAGTCGGTCGTCATCGACGACGACGTCGCGGTGCAGGACTCCCTGTACACGGCCGGCCGCCGTGGCGTGGGCCTCACCGTCCTCCTCGAGAAACTCACCGGCGCAGCCGCCGAAGAGAAGCGGGACCTCGACGCGATCGTCGAGCTGGCGAAGAAGATCAACGGGCAGGGTCGCTCGATGGGCATGGCGCTCACGAGCTGCACGGTCCCCGCAGCGGGCAAGCCGACGTTCGACCTCGGCGAGGACGAGATGGAGGTCGGGATCGGCATCCATGGCGAGCCTGGACGCCGTCGTCTGCCGATCGCCCCGGCGAAGGACGTCGCCGCGATGCTCGTCGAGCCGATCCTGGCCGACTTCGACTACTCGGGCTCCCCCGTCATCGCGTTCGTCAACGGGATGGGCGGCACACCGCTCATCGAGCTGTACCTCATGTACAACGAGGTCGCGAAGCTCCTTGGCAAGGCCGGCATCCCGATCGCCCGCAACCTGGTGGGCAACTACATCACCTCTCTCGACATGGCGGGCTGCTCCGTGACGCTGCTCAAGGCTGACGACGACCTCGTCAAGCTCTGGGACGCGCCGGTCAACACCCCCGGACTCCGGTGGGGCTGCTGATGGGGGCTGAGAAGGTCGGGGCGTGGCTGGCCGACTTCGCGGAGCAGATCCGCGAGAACGCCGCCATGCTCACCGACCTGGACCGTCAGATCGGGGATGCCGATCACGGCTCGAACATGGACCGCGGCATGAAGGCGGTGGCGGCCCTGTCACCCGCCGCGTTCGCCGATGCCGGGGCCTACCTCAAGAAGGCCGGGATGACCCTGGTGTCCACTGTGGGAGGGGCGAGCGGGCCGCTGTACGGCACGTTCCTCATGCGTGTCGGCGGCGCATGGCCCGCTGAGGAGTCGGCGGAGGGGATCGGAGCCGCGCTGCGAGCAGGGCTCGAGGGGATCGTCCAGCGCGGCAAGGCGGAGGTGGGCGACAAGACGATGGTCGACGCACTGGCTCCGGCCGTGGCCGCGTACGACGCCGCGGTGGGTCAGGGTACCCAGGCGGCGCTCGACGCCGCGGCGGCCGCATGCGCACAGGGGCGGAACAGCACGACGCCGCTCGTCGCGCGCAAGGGGCGCGCGTCGTACCTCGGGGAGCGCAGCGCGGGGACGCAGGATCCGGGCGCGACCAGTGTGACGATGCTCATCGAGGCCGCGGCGAGAACCCTGGCCTGACCCGATGATCGGCATCGTCGTCGTCTCGCACAGCCGGGCACTCGCCGACGCCGCCGTGAGGCTGGCTGAGGAGATGGTGCCTGCTGAAGCGCGGCCGGCCGTCCAGGTGGCGGCCGGCCTCGACGAGACGACGTTCGGCACGGACGCCGCGGCGATCGCGGAAGCCGTGTCGGCCGTCGACTCCCCCGAGGGCGTCCTCGTGCTCGTCGACCTGGGCAGCGCTGTGCTCTCGGCCGAGCTCGCACTCGAGTTCCTCGAACCGGAGACGGCGGAGCGGGTCCGGATCTCGCCGGCCCCCCTCGTCGAGGGGCTCGTCGCGGCCGTGGTCACGGCGAGTACGGGCGCGGCACTGGTCGACGTGGCTGCCGAGGCCGAGGACGGGCTCGCGGCGAAGGTCGAGCACCTGGGTGTCCGCGACGATGCCGTCCCGGCCGCGATGCCCGCTGGCAGCCACACCCCGCCCGCCCAGAGCTCAGGGCATGACGTCGAGGTCGTGGTCCGCAACCCGCACGGGCTGCATGCCCGTCCCGCAGCCGCTCTCGTCTCCGGGCTGCGCGGCCTCGACGCGACCGTCATGCTGCGCAACGCCACGCTGGGGAAGGGCCCGGCGAACGCACGGAGCGTCAGCAAGCTGGCCACGCTCGGGCTCCTGCGCGGTCACACCTTGACCGCAGCTTTCGCCGGTCCTGACGCCGACGAAGCCCGCGAGCGCTTCCTCTCCCTCGCGTCCAACGACTTCGGCGAGGCGGTCGAAGGCACAGAGCCTGGTGCGGAAGCGCCAGCTCCCGCGCCGACGGAGATGGTGCTCGACCCGGCACGTACGGGCCGTCAGGTCGCGCTCGCCCCCGCCGTGGTGCGAGGGGGCGAGGTCGACACCAGCGGCTACGTCCCCGGAGGACCCGACGAGGAGGCTGCCCGTCTCACGTCGGCGCTCGCCACCGTGGCGACACGGCTCCTGAAGCTGGCGCAGGCCGCCGGCCCGCAGCGCGGCATCTTCGAGGCGCAGGAGGCGCTGCTGGGCGACCCGGACCTCGCCGAGCACCTCGCGGCGGATGCGGCCGACGGCATGCCTGCGGTCGATGCCGTACGTAGGCGCTTCGCGGCCGACGCCGCAGACTTCGACGCGCTGCCAGACCCGTACCTGCGCGAGCGCGGCCAGGACGTCCGAAGCCTCGAGCGGCAGGTGCTCCTCGCTCTCCTGGGCTCCGAGCCCGAGACGACCGCAGACTCCCCGCACATCCTGGTCGTGGACGAGCTCGACGCCGCGACGGCGGTCGGGCTCGACCCCTCGACGACCCTCGGCGTCGTGACGACCTCGGGGGGCGCGACGGGCCACGGCGTGATCGTCGCCTCCTCTCGAGGCATCCCCGTGCTCACAGGCCGAGCCGATGCCCGCGAGATCACGGACGGCACCCTCGTGGGCATCGACCCCGGACCCGGAACCCTGTGGGTCGCACCGGACGAGGGTACGCAGGAGAAGATCCGCAGGCTGGCAGCCGCCCGCGCCGCGGAGGCGGCGGCCGCCGCGGCGCACGGAAAAGAGCCCGCCGTCACATCGTCCGGCCGGCGCGTGCTCGTCGAGGCCAACGTCGCGTCGCTCGCCGACGCGTTCGTGGGCGCCGCTGCGGGCGCTGACGGCTCGGGACTCGTGCGTACGGAGATCCTCTTCGCACACCACACCGAGGCGCCGGACGCCGCCACCCAGGCAAAGGCTTTCGTCGAGATCGGCCGGGCGCTCGGCGGCCCCATCACCGTACGGACCTGGGACCCGGGCGGGGACAAGCCGCTCCCGTTCCTCGAGACCGCCGGCGAAGCCAACCCCATGCTCGGCGAGCGCGGACTGAGAGCGATGCGGCGCTACCCGGAGATCTTCGCCGAGCAGCTGCGCGCCATCGTCGAGGCCGCTCGCGAGGTACCGGTCAGGGTGATGTTCCCGATGGTCACCGAGCCCCTCGAGGTGGCCTGGGCACGGTCCGTGCTCGCGGACGTCCTCGTCGAGACCCCGGATCCGCCTCATGTCGAGGTCGGGATCATGGTCGAGGTCCCGGCCGCGGCGCTGCGGGCCGACGAGCTCGCGCCGCTCGTCGACTTCGCGAGCATCGGCACCAACGACCTCGCCCAGTACACGACGGCCGTCGACCGGGGCAACGCACGCGTCGCCCACCTCGCGCAGCCCAACTCCGCGATCTGGGCCCTCGTCTTCATGACGTGCCAGGCGTTCGGCGAGAAGCCGGTCGCGGTCTGCGGTGACCTCGCGAGCGACACCGAGCTCACCGCGACGCTCGTCGGTCTCGGCGTCCGCGAGCTCAGCGTCCGGCCGCCACTCGTGGGCCTCGTGAAGGAAGCGGTCCGCAAGGCCTGACGCGACGAGCGCACAGGCCGACCACCCGGGCCGGCGTTACCCCGTCGTACAGCGTCACGACGCCGGAAGGGCCTCCCTCCCGAAGGCTGCCGGCCCCTCGCCCGGCGCACCGGGCGCGGCGATCGCGAGCGGCTTGCGACGCCGGACCTGCCACTCGATGAGCGCGAGGCTCGCGACCATGAGCACGACGAGCGGGACGGCGTCCCACGCGCTGGCCGCACCCGTCTGTCGGTCGAACGTGCTCGAGATGTCGGTGAAGGGCATCGTGGCCTCGCTGGTCACGTTGTTGACCACGTGCATGGCGATGCTCGCCTCGAGGCCGCCCGTGCGCCACGCCATCCACGACGCGGCCATGCCGAACGTGAAGTAGAAGGCGTTGAGGTACGGGTCCTGGGCGGCATGCAGGAACGTGAACAGCACGCTGGACAGCACGGAGGCCACCCAGAACGAGACCTTCGGCGAACCGTACGAGCCGATGACCCGAGCCGTGAACCCGCGCACGCCGAACTCCTCCGCTGCGGACTGCAGGGGCGTCGTGAGGAGGATCCCGATGGCGAGGAACAGGCTGTACGGCCGCCACGACAGCGTGGGCACGCCGCTGAAGAAGGTGTAGTCGATCGCCTGGACGATGAGGTACGGAACGAGGATGAGACCCATCAGCCGGAACATCCAGCCCCAGCGGAACCGTCCCGCGACCGACGAGAGCCAGCGCGGCGTCTGCCCGTAGACGACGCGCAGGACGAGCCATGCAGTAGGGATCATCATCGCGATGCTCACGTTGTTCGCGATGAAGAACGCCGGCGTCGTCTTCTCGGTGTACGTGGCGAAGTAGTTGGCCACCTGCTGGAAGTCGCGCGCGCCGCTGCGCAGCACGTCGTAGAGCATGGCGGGGATGACCACGACAATCGACGCTACGAGCCAGAGGGCTCCGGCGAACACGAGAGCCACGGGGATCTTCCACCACCGTCTGCGCGGTGTCTGAAGGAACTGGTGGTAGCGCTTGGGGGTCACGGGAAGCGGGGTCGGCTTGACCGTGAGACTCCCCCGCGGCGGGACGGGCTGCCACGCTGCCTGGTACGGGCTCCCGACCGGCATCAGCGGCCGCCACAACGGCGTGGCAGGGGTGGGCCGGTCGTCCGTCACGACAGCTCCGGGAACCAGATCTCGATCTCGCGGGTGGCCGACTCGGGCGAGTCGGAGCCGTGGACGAGGTTCTCGCGGTTCGACGTCGCCCAGTCGCCGCGGATCGAGCCGGGCGCGGCGGCGATGCCGTCGGTGGCGCCGTTGATGGCCCGCACGGCCTCGATGACGCGAGGACCCTCGAGGACCGCGGCGACGAGAGGGCCGGACGTGACGAACGCGCGGAGCGGGGGGTACCAGTCCTTGGCGACGTGGTCGGCGTAGTGGGCGTCGGCCAGCTCAGGGGTACAGGTGCGCATCTGCATGGCGATGAGCTCGTACCCCTTGCCCAGGTAACGGTCGAGGATCCGTCCGGTCAGGCCACGGCTCACGGCGTCGGGCTTGATGAGGACGAGGGTGCGTTCGGTCATGGGGAGAACCTTAGTGGCGGCTCCCCTGGCGTCCTCGTCGGTGAAGCCGTGCTGTGGATGCCCATACGCACGGGTGTGGACAGGGTCACGGCGTCGGCTGTGCAGCGGCCAGTCTCTTGCCGAGCACGAACGTGGTCACCCAGAGCACGGCGAAGACGGCGCCGGTGATGAGCTGGAACGGCGTCAGCAGCCCGAGGGCGATCCCGACGACCTGCGTGAGCCACCCGAGAGCGAAGCCGACGGACCCGCGACGCATGGTCGCCGCCGCCGCGAGGGCCAGGACGATTGCACCGCCTCCGGACAGTGCGCTGACGAGGACACTCCGGTCGGAGACCTGGATCATCCCCGGAATGACGAGGGCGAACACGATGACATCGAGCAGGAGGAAGACCTGCAGGACGCGGATCATGGGGTTGCCGGGCGGCAGGGTCACGCGTCGCTCCCCCAGTCCCGGCCGCCGAAACGGGTGACGTCGAGGGAGTCCGGCACGTCCCAGTCGTCGTCGGTGACGGACACCGTGGGCGCAGCGGCTGGGACGTCGGCGCTCTCCGTGACGAGCAGGGCCCGCGCCTGTCCGGCCAGTGCGACCGAGCCGAGGAGCAGGACGCCGGCGCTCGGTCCCGACTCGTCGGCGATCGCCACGGCCGCCTCGATCGCGTCGGCCAGGTCGGCACGTACGACCACGCGGTCCTCGCCGACGACCCCCTGCGCCAGTTCCGCCAGGTCGGCGGCGGGCAGCGCGCGGGCACCGGGCGGCTGGGTCACCACGAGGTGGTCGACCTCGTCGACCAGTGCTCCGAGAACCCCCGCGACGTCCTTGTCGCGCATGATGCCGAGGACCACGACGAGGGGTGCGAACGCGAAGGCCTCCACGGCCGCCTTGACCGTCGCCTCGACCGCGGCCGCGTTGTGGGCGGTGTCGAGGACGACGGGCGGCGAGGTACGGACTCGCTCGAGACGTGCGGGCGCGATGACGTCGCCGAAGCCGGCCGTGACGACCTCCGCCTCGATGGGGCGGTCCCCGTGGAGCGCCGCCACCGCGGCGAGCGCCAGCGCCGCGTTGTGGGCCATGTGCACCCCGTACAGGGGAAGCAGGACGTCCTCGACAGTGCCTCCCGCGTAGTCGAGCCTCAGCACCTGGCCGCCCACTCCCGGGGCTCTGTCGAGCAGGCTGAAGTCGATCCCCTCGGCGACGACGCGAGCGCCCACCGAGGCGGCGCGCTCGACGAGGATGCGGGCGACATCGGGCTCCTGCCCGGCGAGCACCGCGACCGAGCCGGGCTTGATGATCCCCGACTTCTCGACCGCGATCTCGGCCGGGGTGGAACCGAGGTACTCGGTGTGGTCCACAGCGATCGGCGTGACGACTGCGACGGTCGCATCCGCCACGTTCGTCGCGTCCCACGAGCCGCCCATGCCCACCTCGAGGATCGCGACGTCGACAGGAGCGTCAGCGAAGACGGCGAACGCCAGGCCGGTGAGCACCTCGAAGAACGTCATCGCGATGCCGTCGATCTGGCGCTCGTCGACCATCTCGACGAACGGCTTGATCTGCTCCCAGGCGGCGTCGAAGGTCTCGGCCGTGACCGGCCGCCCGTCCACGCAGATGCGTTCGGTGACGTCGAACAGGTGCGGGGAGGCATAGCGACCCGTGCGCAGTCCCTGGGCTCGCAGCAGTGCGTCGACCATGATCGCGGTCGAGCCTTTGCCGTTCGTGCCGGTGATATGCACGACGGGAGCGCTCCGATGGGGGTCTCCGAGGAGCTCGACGAGCAGCTGGATCCGCTCGAGCGAGGGACCGATCTGGTGCTCAGGCTGACGGGCGAGCAGTTCCGCGACGACGCGGGCGTGGGAGTCGTTGTTCATCGTGGGCCAGAGTCTAGGCGCGGCGGCGGCCGACAGGGGGTCCCGGTAGGCTTCTGCCGTGCCCTCCTCTGCCACCTCGAGCGCCTCAGCGACGGCGTCCTGGCGGGCGCGCCCCTGGCGTGACTGGGTGGGACTCGCCGCGCGTCTCGTCCTGGGCGGCGTCATGCTTGTCGCCGGTGCGCTGAAGGTGACCAACCTTCCCTCGAGCGTGCTGGCGGTCCGCGCGTACAAGCTTCTCCCGTTCGACGTCGCGGCCCTTGTCGGGTACGGGCTCCCCGTCGTGGAGGTCACCGTGGGCGTCCTTCTCCTGCTCGGCCTCTTCACGCGGGTGGCGGTCGGCGTCACAGGGCTGCTCATGGTCGCGTTCCTCATCGGCATCTCGTGGGCCTGGGCCCACGGCTACTCCCTCGACTGCGGGTGCTTCGGCGGCGGCGGGGAGATCGAGCGGGCCAAGGCCCTGGCGCAGTACCCGTGGGAGGTCCTCCGCGACGTGGGGCTGCTCGCGCTCGCCGTCTGGCTGGTCGTGCGCCCCGCGGCACCGTACTCACTGGAGACCCGGCTCTTCGGACCCCTCACCGTGTCCGACGACGACCTCGACGAGGAGTGACATGAGCAAGAAGGCGTCCGCGAAGAGAACGCCCGCCACGAGGCCCGATGCGACGCAGGCCACTGCCCCGGCTGCCGAGAGGGTCAGCCGGCGAGAGCAGCTGCGTCAGCAGCGCGAGGCAGAGCTCCTGGCCGCCCAGCGCACCAAGCGGGTCAGGATCGGGCTCGCCATCGTCGGAGCCGTCGTGGCCGTCTCGCTCATCGTCTGGGGCGTCTACTCGTTCAAGGACAAGATCGGCGCCACCAACGCCGTGCCGCCCCACGCCAACGGCGACAAGTCCGGGATCATCGCCAACCCCGGCGTGGCGAAGCCGGGCGCACCACTGTTCGTCATCTACCAGGACTACCAGTGCCCGGCCTGCAAGCAGTACCACACGATCTTCGGCGCGAAGCTCCGCGATGCCGCCGACGCGGGCAAGATCCAGCTCGAGTACCGCACCATGACGTTCCTCGACACCAACCTCAAGAACGATGCGTCGACGCGGGCAGCCATCGCCGCGGCCTGCGCGGACAACGCCGGCGTCTACCAGGGCTACTACGACGCCCTGTACGACAACCAGCCGGCCACTGAGGGCCAGGGCTTCAGCGCCGACCTGCTGCGCACGACCATCCCCACGCAGCTCGGGCTGACGGGAGACAAGCTCGCGGGCTTCCAGAAGTGCTACGACACCCAGGCGACACTGCAGTTCGTCAACGGCACGAACGACGCCGCGGGCCGGGCGGGGATCACGGGCACTCCGGTGTACCAGTACCAGGGCAAGGACATCACGAAGACCCTCACCAGCGACCCGACGAGCATCGACCCGTACCTGGGCAGCTGAGGCTGACGGGGGCCGGTCCGGGACGGTTCGCGGCGCTCCGTACGGATTCCGTAGGATTCCGGGCATGACCGACACCGCTCACCGTCCCTCGTCCGCGCCGACGTCCGTCGGTCGCGGCGTACCCGAGCGGCCGGCGCTGGAGGGGCTTGAGACCTCATGGCTCGAGACCTGGCGGGACGAGAAGACGTACGCCTTCGAACGGCCCACATCCCGCCGGCAGGTCTTCTCCATCGACACCCCGCCGCCCACGGTGTCCGGGTCGCTCCACGTGGGCCACGTGTTCAGCTACACCCACACGGACATCATCGCCAGGTACCAGCGCATGCGCGGCAAGCACGTCTTCTACCCCATGGGCTGGGACGACAACGGCCTCCCGACCGAGCGTCGCGTGCAGGTCTACTACGGCGTCCGCTGCGACCCCTCCCTCCCGTACGAGCCCGACTTCACGCCGCCCGCCAAGCCCGACCCGAGGAAGCAGGTGCCGGTCAGCCGGCAGAACTTCATCGAGCTGTGCGAGCAGCTGACCCACATCGACGAGAAGACCTTCGAGGACCTGTGGCGCCGGCTCGGCCTCAGCGTCGACTGGGACACCCTGTACACGACGGTCGCACCGAGCTCCATCGCCGTGGCCCAGAAGGCGTTCCTGCGCAACCTGTCCCGCGGCGAGGCGTACCTGTCCTTCGCCCCGACGCTGTGGGACACGACGTTCCAGACGGCCGTCGCGCAGGCCGAGCTGCAGGCACGTGACTACCCCGGCGCGTACCACCGCGTCGCGTTCCGGCGCCCCGACGGCAGCCCTGTCTACATCGAGACCACACGCCCCGAGCTGCTCGTCAGCGTCTGCGCGCTCATCGCCCACCCGGACGACGAGCGCTACCAGCACCTGTTCGGCACGACCGTGACGTCGCCGGTGTTCGGCGTGGAGATCCCGGTGCTCGCCCACCGTGCCGCCGAGCGTGACAAGGGCGCCGGCATCGCGATGTGCTGCACGTTCGGCGACCAGACCGACGTCACGTGGTGGCGTGAGCTCAGGCTGCCGACCCGCACCGTGGTGATGCGCGACGGGAGACTTCAGCGCGAGACGCCCGAGTGGCTCGTCAACGCGGAGCCGTACGAGCAGCTCGCCGGCAAGACCACGTTCTCGGCCCGCGAGGCCACGGTCGCGCTGCTGCGCGAGTCCGGCGACCTCGACGGCGAGCCGAAGCCGACGACCCGCAACGTGAGCTTCTACGAGAAGGGCGACCGTCCGCTCGAGATCGTGGCCACCCGCCAGTGGTACATCACGAACGGCGGCCGCGACGACGCCCTCAAGGCCAGGCTCCTGGAGCGCGGCGACGAGATGGCGTGGACGCCCGCGCACATGCAGTACCGCTACAACGACTGGGTCTCCGGCCTCAACGGCGACTGGCTCATCAGCCGGCAGCGGTTCTTCGGCGTGCCCTTCCCCGTGTGGTACCCGGTGACGGCTGACGGTGAGACCGACTTCGACCACCCGATCACGCCGGACGAGACGACACTGCCCGTCGACCCGATGACGTCCTGCCCGGCCGGCTACACCGAGGACCAGCGGGGCGTGCCGGGCGGCTTCGTGCCCGACACCGACGTCATGGACACGTGGGCCACCTCGTCGCTGAGCCCCCAGATCGCCTGCGGGTGGGAGCGCGACCCCGAGCTGTTCTCGCTGACGTTCCCCATGGACATGGCGCCGCAGGCCCACGACATCATCCGGACCTGGCTGTTCAGCCGTGTCGTGCGCAGCCACTTCGAGTTCGACACGGTGCCGTGGTCGCGGGCGACCATCTCCGGCTTCGTCGTCGACCCCGATCGCAAGAAGATGGGCAAGTCGACGGGCAACGCGATCGTCCCCACGGAGATCCTCGCCACGTACGGGTCGGACGCGGTCCGCTGGCGGGCCGCGATGGCGCGGCCCGGTACGGACTCGCCCTTCGACGAGAGCCAGATGAAGGTCGGCCGTCGTCTCGCGATGAAGGTGCTCAACGCGTCGAAGTTCGTGCTGGGCATCGCCGGCGCGGATGCCGTGGGCCCCGCCGCCATCACCGAGCCCGCCGACCTGGCGATGCTCGAGTCGCTGCGCGGCGTGGTCGGCCTCGCGACGCAGGCCCTGGAGGAGTTCGAGTACACGGACGCGCTCGAGGCGACCGAGCGGTTCTTCTGGACGTTCTGCGACGACTACCTCGAGCTCGTCAAGGAGCGCGCGTACGGGTCGGGCCCGGCCTCGGACTCGGCGAAGGCGGCGCTCTCGCTGGCGCTCGACGTCCAGCTGCGGCTCTTCGCCCCGTACCTGCCCTTCGTCACCGAGGAGGTCTGGTCGTGGAGCCACGACCACTCGGTGCACCACGCGCCGTGGCCGTCGGTCGACGAGCTGCCCACGACCGGAGAGGTCGAGCTCATGGACGACATCGCCGCCGCCCTCATCGAGATCCGGGGCGCGAAGTCGCAGGCGAAGGTCTCCATGAAGACGGAGGCGTCCGTCGCGGAGTTCACCGGTCCTGCCGAACAGCTCGAGCGGCTTCGTACCATCGAGAACGACCTGCGCGCCGTCGGCCGGCTCACCGGCACCGTGACGTGGACGGTCGGTGAGGGCCCCCTCGCCGCTCGCATGGAGCTCGACACCCCGGCCTGAGCAGGCCTCGCCGCGCGCCTTCTCACGCTTGATCTGCACATGCGTTCAGGCCATGAACGGATGTGCAGGCGGGCCTGGGGTGCTGGGAAGTTGACCGAACGTACACGTCCACCTCGTGGCGCAGGAGGCTCATCCCTAGGGTGGGCTTAGCGGCGCTGTCGCCGCTCAGCTGGGAGGCTCCGATGCGTTCGCTCGATGTCGACGTGGTGGTGGTCGGTGGTGGATCCACTGGAGTGGGCGTGGTCCGTGACGTCGCGATGCGCGGCTACAAGGCGGTTCTCGTCGACCGTGCCGACCTCGCACAGGGCACGTCTGGACGTTTCCACGGTCTGCTGCACTCGGGTGGCCGGTACGTGGTCAGCGACCCCAACTCGGCCAGGGAGTGCGCCGAGGAGAACGTCGTCGTCACCCGCATCCAACCGACAGCGGTCGAGACGACGGGCGGGCTGTTCGTGTGCGGGCCGGACGACGACCCGGAGTTCGGCGACAAGTTCCTCGCCGGCGCGGCCGCCAACGGCGTCCCTGCGACGGAGATCTCGATCGCGGAGGCCCTGGCCCGGGAACCGCGGGTGAACCCCGGCATCCAGCGCGCCATCGCCGTCCAGGACGGCTCGGTCGACGGCTGGCAGCTCGTGTGGACGGCGGCACGGTCGGCCAAGGAGTACGGCGCCGAGATCCTCACGTACCACAAGGTGACGAAGATCGAGCGCACCGGCGACCAGGTCTCGGCGGTGGTGTGCACCGACCTCAAGACCGGCGAGGAGGTGCGGATCGGCTGCACCTTCATCCTCAACTGCGCGGGTGCCTGGGCCGGCGAGATCGCCGGGATGGCGGGCTGCCACGACGTCCAGGTGGTACCGGGCCGCGGGATCATGGTCGCGATGAACCACCGTTTGGTGAACACGGTGGTGAACCGGCTCATCTACCCGTCGGACGGCGACATCATCGTGCCCGTCCACACGGTCTGCATCATCGGCACGACCGACGTCAAGGCACCCGACCCCGACCACCTGCCGATCCCCCACGACGAGGTGCAGCAGATGTTCGACGCGGGCGAGGTCCTCGTCCCCGGCTTCCGCAAGGCACGCGCGCTCCACGTCTGGGCAGGTGCGCGGCCGCTCGTCAAGGACTCGCGAGTGGGCGCCGGAGACACGCGGCACATGAGCCGTGGCATGGGCATCCTCAACCACTACGAGCGCGACGGGCTCAAGGGCCTGCTCACGATCTCGGGCGGCAAGCTCACGACGTACCGGCTCATGGCCGAGCACATCGTCGACGCCATGGAGGCCGAGCTCGGCACGTCGCACCCGTGCCGTACGGCTGACGAGCCCTGCCCGACTCCCGGACCCGAGCCGACGTACGTCCCGTCGACCTACCACGTCACGCACCGGCTCCACGACCGCGAGCACGACCGTATGCAGGACCAGATCCTCTGCGAGTGCGAGCTCATGAGCCGGCGCATGTTCACCGACAAGCTCGCCGAGCAGCCGACCGCCTCCCTCGACGACCTCCGCCGCCAGCTCCGGCTCGGCATGGGCCCCTGCCAGGGCGGGTTCTGCGCCGTACGTGCCACGGGCGTCGCCCACGAGCTGGGCACAGTCGGCACCGAGCGTGCGACCGGCCTGCTGCGCCTCTTCCTCGAGCATCGCTGGCTCGGCCTCTGGCCGATCCTGTACGGCGACCAGGTGCGGCAGACCGCACTGGACAACTGGATCTTCTCGGGAACGCTCGACGTCGAGCACCTTCCCGAAGGTGCGGAGGTGGTGTGATGCCCGACACTGTGGTGATCGGAGCGGGACTGTCCGGACTCGTGGCCGCGATCCGGCTCGCCCGCGCGGGCCAGGCGGTGACGCTGCTCACGAAGGGGCTCGGCGGACTCCAGCTCTCCCAGGGCACCATCGACGTCCTGGGGTACGCACCCCAGCGCGTCGAGGCCCCGCTCGAGGCGGCCGCGTCGCTGCCGGCATCCCACCCGTACAGCGTCCTCGGCTCGGCGGCCGTGACGGCCGGGATCGCCTACGCCCAGGAGCTCCTCGGCGGCCACCTCGTCGGCACCGTGGACCGCAACGTGCTGCTGCCTACTGCGGTCGGCTCCCTGCGTCCCACCTGTCTCGTCCCCACGTCGATGGCGGCGGGCGTCGTGACGGGCGGCATCCGGTACGCGCTGGTGGGGTTCCGCCAGCTCAAGGACTTCTATCCGAAGCTCTGCGCCGGCAACCTCGAGCGCCAGACGGCACCGAGCGGCGAAGCCATCAGCGCCCGCGGACTGGTCATCGACCTGCCCGCGGTGGAGGGCATGGCCGACTCGAGCGCGCTCGGGTACGCGCGAGCGATCGACGGCTCCGCCTACCGAGCGAAGCTCGCCGCGACGCTCAAGCCGCTGCTGGAGGACGGCGAGGTGGTCGGCCTGCCGGCCATCCTCGGGTACCGCGACGCCGCAGCCCACCGACATCTCGAGGAGCTGCTCGACCACGCTGTCTTCGAGGTCCCGCTGCCGCCCCCCGGCGTCCCCGGCATGCGCCTCAACGAGGCGCTCACGACCCTCGCGAAGCAGGCGGGCGTTCGCATCGTGGCCGGTGCCAAGGTCGTCGGCTTCGAGACGTCGGGCGGCAAGATCCTGTCCGTCGGCCAGGCGACGGCAGGACGCGTCCGGCAGTACGCCGCCGACACGTTCGTCTACGCACCCGGCGGCTTCGAGTCCGGCGCGCTCAGCATGGACTCGTACGGCACGGTGACCGAGACGATCTTCGGCCTGCCGCTGCACGGCCTCGGGCCCGACCTCGTGACGGCCGACGACCCGGCGAACCAGGCGCTCTTCCGGGTGGGCGTGGGCGTGGACGCACGGATGCGCGTCGTGGACCCGGCAGGCACCGCGCCCTACAGCAACCTCTACGCCGCCGGCGGCGTCCTCGCCGGCGCGATCCGTTGGTCGGAGAAGTCGGGTGAGGGCATCGCGCTCGCCTCGGCCGTCGCCGCTGCCGACTCGATCCTGAAAGGCGCCTGATGTTCTCTCCGGACAGCCACGAGCACGACCTGCTCAACCGCGCGAGCCTCGACCACTGCGTGAAGTGCACGATCTGTGAGACGCAGTGCCCCGTCGCCGCGGTGACGCCCCTGTTCTCGGGCCCGAAGTACGTGGGGCCGCAGGCGGAGCGCTTCCGTCACGGCGAGTCCGTGGACCACTCGCTCGACTACTGCAGCTCGTGCGGCATCTGCACGCACGTCTGCCCGCAGGGCGTTCACATCGCCGAGCTGAACTCCGTGGCGCGGGCGGCCATGAAGGCCGACCACATGCCGCTGCGCGACCAGCTCATCTCCCGCACGACGCTCATGGGGATGGCGATGACCCCGCTCGCCCCGGTCGCGAACGCGGTGCTGGGGTTCAAGCCGGCGCGCATCGCCGTCGAGAAGGTCGTCGGCATCCATCGCAACGCGGCGATGCCGACCGCGCACACCCGAACGCTGGTCGGCTGGCTGCGCTCCCGTACAGACCCGAAGAACCCGGCGCCGCGAGGGAAGCTCATCTTCTTCCACGGCTGCGCCCAGAACTACTTCGAGGTGGAGACGGGGATCAAGACGATCGAGGTGCTGGAGCACCTCGGCTTCGAGGTCATCGTGCCGAAGCAGGGCTGCTGCGGGCTTCCGCTCCAGTCGAACGGCATCTTCGACACGGCCCGCTCGTGGGTCCGCAAGCTCGTCGCCCAGCTCCGCGAGGCTCCGCAGGACCTGCCGATCATCGCCTGCTCCACGTCGTGCGGCGGCATGCTCAAGCATGAGGCCAACGAGATCCTGGGCGTCACCGACCCGGAGCTGCTCGAGGTGGGCGGACGGACACGCGACATCTGCGAGTTCCTGCTCGACATGTACGACAGGGGCGAGCTCGACACGAGCGACTGGCTGCCCAACGAGCTGACCATCCCGTACCACGCGCCCTGCCAGCTCCGCGGCCAGAACATCGGGACGCCGGCGGTGCAGCTCCTCGAGCTCGTGCCGGGAGTGACCGTGGTGGAGTCGGGAGCGTACTGCTGCGGCATCGCCGGCACGTACGGGCTCAAGAAGGAGAAGTACGACATCGCGATGAAGGTCGGCAAGCCGGTCTTCGACAAGATCGTCGAGACCAACGAGGGCGTGGCGGCGTGCGACTCCGAGACCTGCCGGTGGCAGATCGAGCAGGCAACATCTGTACCGACAGTGCATCCGATCGCGTTCATCCACCAGGCTATGGGACTGTCGAAGCTGCCGGTGTCGACTGGCAGCTGACCGCTCTCCAGGAGGACTCAATGCCCGTACGTTTCGCCGCCGTCGGCCTCGACCACGCCCACATCTTCGGGATGATCTCGGGGCTGCTGGGGGCCGGGGCGGAGCTGGTCGGGCTCGCGTCCGACGACCCCGACGCCTCTGTCTGCCAGCAGGTCCGCTCCGTACAGCCGAACGTCCCGTGGTTCGACGACGCGGCTGACCTCATCAACGACCCGTCGATCGACCTCATCGCCACCGCAGCTGTTCCGGTGCGCCGCGGCGAGATCGCCATCGCGGCACTCGAGGCCGGCAAGGACGTGCTCACCGACAAGCCGGGCGTCGTGACGTACGACCAGCTCGAGACGATCAGGCGGCTCGTCGCCGAGAAGGGCCGGTTCTGGGACGTCATGTTCTCGGAGCGGTTCACCGTCAAGAGCGCGATCAAGGCCGGGGAGCTCGTGCATGCCGGCCGCATCGGCCGGGTCGTCCAGACGCTCGGCCTCGGCCCCCACCGCGAGCGTGACAAGGCGCACCTGTCCGGCGGGTCGGGTCGTCCCGACTGGTTCTACGACATCACGACCTTCGGCGGCATCCTCAACGACATCGCGAGCCACCAGATCGACCAGTTCCTGTGGCTCACCGGGTCCGCGAAGGGTGACGTGGTCTCGGCGACCGTCGCCAACTTCAACCACCCCGAGCACCCCGACTTCCAGGACTTCGGCGACATGACGCTGGCCTCCGACACCGCGCAGGGGTACGTACGCGTCGACTGGTTCACCCCGCAGGGGCTCCCGACCTGGGGTGACGGCCGTCTCATCGTCGTCGGCACCGAGGGCTACATCGAGCTCCGCAAGTACATCGACATCGAGGGCCGGCCCGGCGCCGACCACCTCTTCATCGCCGACCAGCAGGGCACCGAGTACATCGACTGCTCCGACGTCGAGATCACGTTCTTCGCCGACGTCGTCGCCGACGTGACGAACCGGACGAACACGGCTGTGCCGCAGGAGCACACGTTCGAGGTGTCCCGCCTCGGCATCCTCGCCCAGGAGAAGGCGACGGTACGAAAGCTGTTCTGACACGGTGAGGGCCGCCGGGCTGATCGCCTGGGCGGCCCTCAGCCGTCGTCAGCTCCGGCGGGACCGAGGCGCCGGGAGCGTCGGCGGTACGGACGCCGGCTGGGCCTCGAGAAGGCGCAGCGCCTCCGCGACGGCCAGGTCCAGCTGCGGGTCCCGGGCGTCCTCGTCGGCCCAGTCCCCGGGGCTCATCACGTACTCGATATCCGGGTCGATGCCGTGGTTCTCGACGTCCCAGCCGTGCTCGTCGAAGTGGAACGAGTACCGGGGCTGCGTGACGCCGGTCCCGTCGACCAGGTCGAACCGGCCGTCGATCCCGATCACCCCGCCCCACGAGCGCTGCCCCACGACCGGACCCAGCCTGAGCTCCTGCGCCGCCGCGCACACGATGTCGCCGTCGGACCCCGCGAACTGGTTGGTCACGAAGACGACGGGCCCGCGGCGTCCGGCAGAGGGGTACGGCTCAGGGGCACCGTGCCGCACGAGGTCCCAGCCCACGATCCGGCGGCTCAGCCGCTCGATGATGAGCTGCGAGGTGTGGCCGCCGCCGTTGTAGCGCATGTCGGCGACGAGCCCCTCGTGGGACATCGCGAGGTCGAGGCCGCGGTGGAACTGCGCCCAGCCCTGGGCCATCATGTCCGGCACGTGCAGGTAGCCGAGGCGTCCTCCGGACGCCCGCTCCACGTACGCGATCCGGCTCGCCACCCACGCCTGGTAGCGCAGGGGCGTCTCGTTCGCGGTGGGCACGACGGCGACGCGTCGTGTGGCAGACCCGCGCCGGAGGGTGACCTCGACGACCGTGTCCGCGGCTCCCACGAGCAGCGGACCGACGCCGCGCCGGTCGACGGGCTGCCCGTCGATCGCGACGATGACGTCGCCGGGCTGGGCATCGACTCCGGCGGCCCGCAGCGGCGACCTCGCCTCGGGGTCGGACGACTCCCCGGCCAGGACCCGTACGATCCGCATCCCGTCCTCGGTCGGCTCGAGGTCGGCTCCGAGCAGGCCCTGGACGGGCTTGCCCTTCTCGGGCTGCGGCTGGACGTAGGCGTGCGACGTGTTGAGCTCGCCCACGGTCTCCCACAGGACGTCGACGAGGTCGTCGAGGGTCCGTACCCGCTCCACGCTCGGACGGTGACGGTCGAGGATCTTGGCCCAGTCCGTGCCGTCCATGTCCTCGCGCCAGTAGAAGTCGCGCATGAGGCGGCCGTTCTCGTCGAACATCTGGCGCCACATGGGTCGCGGGTCCACCGTCCGCCGGAGCCGGCCGAGGTCGACGCCGACGCGTGCCGGGTCGTCGTCCTCCACCTTCGACGTCGAGGGGACGACGACGAGGTCGTCCTTGACGCGGAGCACGACCCGCTCGCCGTCACCGGACACCTCGAAACCGTCGCAGGGTCCGAGGACCGTCACCGAGCGCGTATCGAACGCGTACCGCTCGAGGACGTCCGGCTCCGGCTCCTTCGTGACACCGGCCCGGCCCGCGCCCAGCTCGCCGGCGGGCGCTACGACGCGACGCCACAGCACGCCGTCCTTCGCGGCGCGCAGGTCGCGGTAGTCGCCGGACGGCACGGGGAACGGGACGAGCCGCTCCTCGAAGCCCTCGGCGTCGAGCTCGACCGACACCACCTGCTTGGGGGCGTCGTCCTTCTTCCCGTCGGTCGGCGTCGCCTCGGACTGCACCTTGCTGATCGGCCACCCGTCGGCCGCGGCGCCGAACGGCGCGGGCGCGGTCGCGGACAGCGGCACGAGGTAGGGCCGTACGGTCCCGGTGAACGACAGGTCGAAGCCATGCTCGTCGTAGCGCGGATCGAAGGTACGCGCGCTGAGGAAGACGAGGTGCTGCCCGTCGAGCGTGAACGCGGGGGACGTGTCCTGGAACCGCCCCGAGGTCAGTGCCTCGACACGGCTCCGGCGGGCATGGAGGTCCGCGTAGTACAGCCGGGTCGTCATCCCCGTGCCGGTCGGCGCGACCCAGGCCAGGTACCGGCCGTCCGGCGAGAACGCGAGTCCCGTGGCCTCGCCCTCCGGCGAGGTGGCCAGCTCCGTGACACGACCGTCGGACAGCCGAACTGTCGCGACACGTCCGTCTCCCGTGACGACCGCGAGCGACGAGGCATCGGGCGACGCCGCCAGGGACAGGACGCGGCCCAGCTTGCCCCGGGCGATCCGCCGCGGGTCACCCTGCGCGTCCAGGTTCCGGATCTCGATGGCGTCCTCGCCGAAGTGGTCGGTGACGTACGCGACCTGGCCCGTGGTGCCGATATGGCGCGGCAGCCGCGCCCGTACCCCCGGTGCGGACGACAGCGCTCGCGCCGGTCCCGCACGATGCGTCAACGCGTAGACCGCGCCGTGCCACGAGATCACCGACAGGTCGCCGCCGTGGTCAGGCTGGGCGGTGAGGAGGCGCTTCGTCGGGGGGATCGTCAGCGGCCGTACGGGAGCGGCGAGCTGTACGGGGACCTGCTGCGGCTCGTCGTCCAGCGACGTCAGCTCGTACAGGCGGCCCCTCGCGTGGTAGACGACGCGGGACCCGTCGCTCGTCGGGTTGCGCACGTACCCGGCAGCCGCGTCGTGGTGCGTGTGCTGGGTGAGGTCGTCGCCGCTCGCGTCGACCGACCACAGCTGCGCCTGCTCGTCGGCGTTGGACGGGAACGTGGCGCCCAGGTCGGAGGAGAAGACGAGCCGGTCGCCCACCCAGGCCGGCGCGTAGATGCCCGCGGTCTCGTCGGGCAGGGCGCGGGTCCACTCGCCCTTCGCCGAGCCGAGCCAGAGCTGGGGCGCCGTGCCGCCCCGGTAGCGCTTCCACATCGCGAGGTCGCGCCAGTACGGCGTCGTCACCGCCACCCGCCCGTCAGCGCGCAGCGCGGCCGACATGGCGGGTCCGTACGGGAGCGGGGTCGCGTGACCGTCGAGGTCGAGCGCATGCAGCCACATCCGAACCCGGTACGGCTGGCGCTGGGTCGATGCGACCAGGACCCGGCCGTGGTCGAGCCAGCCGTCGACGTACGTGTGCATGACGCCCCAGTACGTGAGCTGCGTGACCTCACCCGTCCCCAGGTCGAGCACGAACACCTCGGGCGCGCTGCCG
>JAJZQV010000055.1 GCA_021803025.1 Actinomycetes bacterium
GCGTGTACAAGCCGGGTGCGGTCAAGCTCCGTCCGGCCGTGCTCAAGGAGATCCAGGACGCGGTCGGCGCGAAGTACGGCAAGGACAAGCCGTTCTCCCTCGTCTTCCACGGCGGCTCCGGCTCGAGTGCGCAGGAGATCTCGGACGCGGTCGACTACGGCGTCGTGAAGATGAACATCGACACCGACACCCAGTACGCGTTCACGCGCCCCATCGTCGACTGGATGTTCACGCACTACGCCGGTGTGCTCAAGGTCGACGGCGACGTCGGCAACAAGAAGCAGTACGACCCGCGCGCCTGGGGCAAGGAGGGCGAGAAGGGTCTCGCCGCCCGTGTCGTCGAGGCCGCGACGCAGCTGCGCTCCGCAGGCAAGACGCTCGGCGCCTGACGTCACCGCCACGAGGCCCGGCCCCTTCGGGGGACCGGGCCTCGTGGTGTGTTCGGGGAACCAGGTGGCCGGGTCCGACTAGCCCTTGGCCGCCATCGAGTCGAGCGCGTCCTTGAGCGCCTTGGCGGACTGGAGCGGCGTCGTCTTCTTGAACCGCACGTTGGACAGCTCACGGGCGATCGTGTTCTGGAAGTCCGACGTCCCCTTGGGCTGGATCGCCGGCGCGGAGCCGATCTCCGGCGCCACCTTCTTGAGCCAGGCGATCACGTCCTTGTCCGTCGCCGTGAGCTTGGAGTCCATGGCCCGCAGGACCGCCGGCGACGACGGGACGCCGCGGTTGACGAGCTGGATCGCGGCCGCGTCGGGGTCGTTGAGCAGGAAGTTCACGAACGTCGCCGCTGCCTCCGGGTACTTGGTCGTCGACGCGATCGACCAGAACATGCTCGCCTTGAGGAACAGGCCGTTGTCCTTCGCCTTGCCCGTGAAGGATGGAGGGCGGAGGTCGACGTACCACGTGAGCCACGCCGCGCAGGTCTCGGGCGTGAAGCCCGCACCGCTCTTCGAGCAGAGGTCCTCGCCCTTCTGCCGGAGGAAGATCGTGAGGTCGGCGTATGTGCCGCCGCCGGTCATCCCCACGATGCCGTTCCCAGCCTTCTGCGAGACCGTCTTCGAGATCGACAGGAGGTCGTCCCAGGTCCAGGTGCTGTCGTCCGGGACGCAGACGCCTGCCTTCGCGAGGATGCTGGGGATGGCGAAGGCGTTCGAGCCCGTGGTGAGCGCGTACAGCTTCCCGTCCCACGTGCCCGCCTGCTTGTCCGCCTCGGAGAGGGACGACAGGTCGATGCCCTTGAGGGCCGACAGGTCAGCCAGGACTCCACGGCCCCCGTAGTCGGCGAGGTACTTGCCATCCATGTTGATGACGTCGGGAGCGTGCTTTCCCGCGACCATCGTGGCCAGCTTGTCCCAGTAGCCGTTCCACTCGGACGGACGTGACCTTGATGTGGGGGTTCTTCGTCATGAAGAAGTCGACCATCTGCCCCGCACCCCCCGCATCGCGCTCGCACCGCGGAGCAGGGCTGGAACCGATGGGGAACGGCGTCCGGTACAGGCGGGAGAGTCTCAGGGACTCACGTGGGTCGCGGCCGGACAGGCCGCGTCCTGAGTGCCGTTCGGCGAACAGGGCAGGGGGTGCTGTCCCGATCATCCTCGGAAACGGGCCGACCGCCGGCAGCGGCGAGCCGATCGCGATTCTCGCGGCCCAGCGACGCGGTAGGCCTCAGGAACGCCCTTGTGCGGCTGTTGAGCAGCGAAAACCGCGCAGAGACCTCAGAGCAGGTCGTGCAGCGGGACCTGCTGCTCGCGGTCGGGGCCGACGCCGATGCCGGAGATCCGGGTGCCGATGAGCTCCTCGAGCCTGCGCACGTACGCCTGCGTCGTCGCCGGCAGCTCCGAGAACGTCCGGCACCCGGTGATGTCCTCGGTCCAGCCGTCGAGGTACTCGTACACGGGGGTCGCGTGGTGGAGGTCCGACTGGTTCATCGGCATGACGTCGTGGCGGGTGCCGTTGACGTCGTACGCGACTACGACGGGGATCTTGTCCCACCCCGTCAGCACGTCGAGCTTCGTCAGCACGATGTCGGTGACGGCGTTGACCCGTACCGCCTGCTCCACCACGAGCGCGTCGAACCAGCCGCACCGGCGCGGACGCCCGGTGGTCGTGCCGAACTCGGCGCCCGCCTGGCGGAGCTGCTCCCCGACGTCGCCCTGCAGCTCGCCGGGGAAGGGGCCCTCGCCGACGCGCGTGGTGTACGCCTTGGCGATGCCCACGACCCGGTCGATGCGTGTCGGACCGATGCCGGAGCCCGTGCAGGCGCCGGCGGCGATCGGGTTCGAGCTGGTCACGTACGGGTAGGTCCCGAAGTCGACGTCGAGGTGGTGCGCCTGGGCACCTTCGAGCAGCACGACCTTGCCGGCGTCGAGCGCACGGTTGAGCAGCAGGGACACGTCGGTCACCATCGGGCGGAGACGCTCGGCGTGGGCCAGGAGCCGCTTGGTGATCTCGCCCGCGTCGATCGTGGGCCGGTTGTAGATCTTGACGAGCATCTGGTTCTTCAGCTCCAGCGCCGCCTCGACCTTCTGCGCGAGGATCTTCGGGTCGAACAGGTCCTGGATCCGCAGGCCGATGCGGTTGACCTTGTCCGCGTAGGCCGGACCGACGCCGCGACCGGTCGTACCGATCTTGCGGTTGCCGAGGAAGCGCTCCGTGACCTTGTCGATGACCTGGTGGTAGGGGGTGATGATGTGGGCGTTCGCGCTGATGAGAACCCGTTCCGCGTCGACACCACGGGCGTTGAGGGCGTCGATCTCCGAGAACAGCACGTCGAGGTCGACGACGACCCCGTTGCCGATCACCGGCGTGCAGGACGGGTTGAGGATGCCCGAGGGGAGCAGGTGCAGCGCGTACCTCTCGCCTCCCACCACGACCGTGTGGCCCGCGTTGTTGCCGCCGGAGTAGCGGACGACGTAGTCGACGCGGTCTCCGAGCTGGTCGGTCGCCTTGCCCTTGCCCTCGTCACCCCACTGGGTGCCGATCACGATGATCGCCGGCATGACTCGCCCTCTCTGTCGGCGGACGGCGCGAGTGTTGCGACATCGCGGCCCCCACACGAATGCCCAGGACATGACTGTCCCGGGCTCTTACGGCCGTACTCTACCCCAGCGGCTCCGGGCCTCCCGGTCTGCGCCCACGCACGCCTACGCTGCCCACATGACGACATCGGGCCGGCTGCTCACGGTGTGCAACTTCGTCACCGTCGACGGGCGGTACGAGGACGACGACCACGACATCGCACCGTGCTCATGCGCTGGCGAGTGGATCCGCTCACGTAGATCCCCGAGACAGGGGGTGCGATGGGGAGACTCTCATCGTTCTTCGGAGCTGACGGATCCGGTTCGTACCCTCCTGGCATGACGACGCACACACCATGGCCCGTAGCCCGGGAAGTCAACGACTCCGAGCCGGAAGGTGTGGCCTCCGCCTGGGTCGAGGGCTCGTCCTTCGCCCACCCCCTGCCCGCATCGCTCTCGGACGCTCACTTGACGGTCCGGACGACCACCTCCTCTCCCGACGCCCCGGCCAAGCCATGGCGCACGTCTAGCGTGGTGCTCCTGCTCCTGGTGCTCACCGACGTGACGCTCACCGCCGTCCTTCTGGGTGGCCAGACGTGGTGGGGGGCCGCGGCGGCGTGGGGGACCGGCTTGTTCCTGGTGTCCCGGCGCCTGCGCCCGAGACTCGTCTGACCTGAGGGGACTCGCCTCAATAGGATGAGGCCCCGTGACCGACCTCACCGTTCTCGTCGTCGGCTCGGGAGGCCGTGAGCACGCCCTGGCGCTCGCCATCGCGGCCGATCCGGGCGTCGCGGCGGTCCACGTCGCCCCCGGCAACCCCGGCACGTGGCATTCCTGGCCGTCGCACGCCGTGGACCAGCTCGACGGCCCCGCCGTCGCCGCGCTCGCGACCGAGATCGGCGCCGACCTCGTCGTCATCGGACCGGAGGCGCCGCTGGTCGCAGGGGTCGCCGACTCCGTACGTGCCGCCGGCATCGCCTGCTTCGGCCCCTCTGCGGAGGCGGCACAGCTCGAAGGGTCCAAGCAGTTCGCGAAGGACGTCATGATGGCGGCCGGCGTCCCAACCGCGGCCTCACGCTTCTGCCGTACCCGCGACGAGGTCGCGAAGGCCCTCGACGAGTTCGGCCCTCCGTACGTGGTCAAGCAGGACGGACTGGCAGCCGGCAAGGGCGTCATCGTCACGAGCGACCGGGACGCGGCCCTCGACCACGCACAGGCGTGCGGCGACGTCGTCGTCGAGGAGTACCTCGACGGGCCCGAGGTCAGCCTGTTCGTCATCACCGACGGCGCCGTGGGGCTGCCCCTGCAGCCGGCGCAGGACTTCAAGCGGGTCGGCGAGGGTGACGCCGGGCCCAACACGGGCGGCATGGGTGCGTACACGCCGCTGCCCTGGGCGCCGGACGGTCTGGTCGACGCCGTGATGGAGCGTGTTGTCGCGCCGACGCTCGCTGAGATGGCGCTGCGAGGCACGCCGTTCGCCGGGCTGCTGTACGTGGGGCTGGCGCTCACCTCCCGCGGACTGCGCGTCGTCGAGTTCAACGCCCGCTTCGGCGACCCGGAGACGCAGGCCGTGCTCTCGCTGCTCACCTCACCGCTCGGCCAGGTGCTGCACGCGGCGGCCACCGGGCATCTCGCGGACGTAGGCCCCCTGGCGTGGCGCGACGAGTCCGCAGTCGTCGTGGTCGCCGCCGCTGAGGGCTACCCCGCCGCGCCGCGGACGGGAGGCGCCATCACCGGACCCCGCCTGTACGAGTCGGACGACAACGTCCACATCGTCCACGCCGGGACGGCACTGGACGGCGAGACGCTCGTCGCCGCCGGCGGCCGCGTCCTGGGCGTCGTCGCCACGGGCCCGACGCTCGACGAGGCGCGCCACGATGCGTACGCGGCACTGTCGCAGCTCGACTTCCCGACCGGCTTCTGGCGCACCGACATCGCCGCGAAGGCCGCCGCCGGACTCATCCCGCCCGTGACCAGCCTGTAGGAGACGCCCATGACGATCCCGAACGTGCTCGCCGGACGGTACGCGTCGGCCGAGATGCGCGCCATCTGGAGCCCGGAGCAGAAGATCATCGCCGAGCGACGACTCTGGCTCGCCGTGCTCCGCGCGCAGCGGGACCTCGGCGTCGACTTCGGCGGCGACGACCCCGACACGGTGGTCGCCGCGTACGAGCGCGTGCTGGAGAGGGTCGACCTCGACGCGATCACGGAGCGCGAGAAGGTCACCCGCCACGACGTCAAGGCCCGCATCGAGGAGTTCAACGCGCTGGCGGGCTACGAGCACGTCCACAAGGGCATGACGTCGCGCGATCTCACCGAGAACGTCGAGCAGGCACAGGTCCTCGGCTCGTTGCGTCTTGTCAGGTCCCGGATCGTCACCGCCCTGGTCTCCCTGGCGAGGCTCGCCGAGATGTACAGCGCCCAGCCGGTGGCGGGCCGGTCGCACAACGTCGCCGCCCAGGTGACCACACTCGGGAAGCGGTTCGCGTCGGCGGCCGACGAGCTGCTCGTCGCGTACGAGCGCATCGACTCCCTGGTCGGCCGCTACCCGATGCGCGGCATCAAGGGCCCTGTCGGTACGAGCCAGGACATGCTCGACCTCCTCGGCGGCGATACGGCGAAGCTCGCCGACCTCGAGACGCGCATCGCCACGCACCTCGGCTTCGAGCGCGCCTTCACGTCGACCGGCCAGGTGTACCCGCGATCGCTCGACTTCGACGCGGTGAGCGCGCTCGCTCAGGCCGCCGCCGCCCCGTCGAGCCTCGCGACGAGCATCCGCCTCATGGCCGGCGCCGAGCTCGTCACCGAGGGCTTCCGGCCGGGCCAGGTCGGGTCGTCCGCGATGCCGCACAAGATGAACACCCGCAGCTGCGAGCGCGTCAACGGGCTCGCCGTCGTCATCCGCGGCTACGTGTCGATGACCGGCGAGCTCATGGGCGACCAGTGGAACGAGGGCGACGTGTCCTGCTCGGTCGTGCGACGGGTGGCCCTGCCGGACGCCTGCTACGCGGTCGACGGGCTGTACGAGACGTTCCTCACGGTCCTCGCCGACTTCGGCGCCTTCCCCGCGGTCATCGAGGCCGAGCTCGCTCGGTACCTGCCGTTCCTCACGACGACCAAGGTGCTCATGGCGGCGGTACGCAAGGGCGTCGGCCGCGAGCAGGCCCACGAGGCGATCAAGACGCACGCTGTGGCGGTCGCGCTGGAGATGCGCGCCACCGGGCGGGCCGGCAACGACCTCATGGCGAGGCTGGCCGCGGACGAGCGACTGGGCCTCACGCGCGAGGAGCTGGACGCGCTCGTCTCGGAGCCCCTCACCTTGACCGGCGCCGCGCAGGACCAGGTGAGGACCGTGGCGGCACGGGTCGCCGAGCTCGCGGCGCGATACCCGGACGCCGCCACGTACGTCCCGGGTGAGACCCTCTAGCCATGGACGAACCGGGAGGGCACGTGCGCAGGATCCTGTGCGTCGGGGAGGCACTCATCGACGTCGTCGCTCGTCCCGGGGGTGACCCCTCCGAGCACGTCGGCGGCAGCCTGCTCAACGTCGCGAACGGCATCGCGCGGCTGGGTCACCGGGCGAGTATCTGCTCCTGGTGGGCCCGTGACGCGCACGGGGCGATGATCGCCGCCACGGCCCGGGCCTCGGGAGCGGACGTCGAGCCCGGTACGGAGGGTGCGGAGCGGACGAGCGTCGCCCAGGCGACCCTCGACGCCGACGGACGCGCCTCGTACACGTTCGACCTCGCGTGGGACCTGCCCGACGTGGAGCACCTCGACGAGGTCGCCCACGTCCACGCCGGCAGCATCGGCGCGACGCTCGAACCGGGTGGCGCGAAGGTCGTCGACCTCGTGCGGCGCGCGAGGGGCACGGCGACGGTGTCGTACGACCCGAACGTACGGCCGACCCTCATGGGGTCGCCCGAGGCCGTCCTCGGCCGCGTCGAGGACCTGGTCTCGTTGTCCGACGTGGTGAAGGCGTCCGACGAGGACCTCGAGTGGCTGTACCCGGGCGTTCCGGTCGAGACGACGCTTCGCCGCTGGGTCGGTCTCGGCCCGTCTCTCGTGGTCTGCACCCGAGGGGCGCTGGGCGCGTACGCGGTCCTGCCCTCGTCCCGTGACCTTCTCGTCGTACCGCACAGGAGCGTCACGGTCGCCGACACGGTCGGCGCGGGGGACTCCTTCATGGCGGGGCTCGTGTCGGGGCTCACGGACGCCGGCCTGCTGGGCGGGGCCGCGCAGCGTGTCCGGCTCGGCGCCGCCACGTGGGCGGAGGTGGCCACTGCCCTCCACCGCGCGGTCGTCACGAGCTCGGTCACCGTGAGCCGCTTCGGTGCGTACGGGCCGTCGCTGGACGAGGTACGGGCCGTCGTCGCAACCGACCCGTACCTGGGCTGAGACGCGGAATGCACGCCCGGGTTCCCGCGTCTCTGGTCGGTCATGCCACGGGAACGCCCGTCTGCGAGCGCCGATGGGCGTGATCGCGGAGCTGTGGCGCCGGGCGCTGGCGACGCAGCCGCTTCCCGGGGCGCAAGGTTCTCTGGTGCTCGCCGTCGTGGCGCTGGCGGCTGTGGCCACAGCGTGGCCGCTCGTCCGGCTGCTCGTGACGGTCTGCCACGAAGGCGGTCATGCCGTCGTGGCGGTGCTGGCCGGCCGGAGGCTCAGCGGTATCCGTGTCCACTCGGACACGTCCGGGCTCACGGTGAGCCGGGGGCGTCCGAGAGGGCTGGGGATGGTGGCGACCCTGCTCGCGGGCTACCCGGCACCGGCGGTCGTGGGGCTCGGTCTGGCGCTGCTCGTCGGCACAGGCCACGCGGCCGGCGTGCTGTGGCTGCTCGTGGTGCTTGCCGGGGTGATGCTCGTCTGGGTGCGCAACCTGTACGGGGCTCTGGTCGTCGTGGTGGCCGCCGGAGTGGTCGGTGCGGTCACGTGGTACTCACCACCCGTCATCCTCGGCTGGGTCGCGACGGGTCTCGCGTGGCTGTTCCTGTGGGCCGCGCCGCGCCCCGTCCTCGAGCTGCTCGCCCGCCACTCGCCCGGCTCGGACGCAGCCCAGCTCCAGGGGCTCACCCACCTCCACCGCCACGTCTGGGGCCTCCTGTGGCTGGTCCTCACGGTGTCCGCACTGCTCGCGGGAGCGCTCCTCATGGTCCCCGGCCTGTACGACTGGGCCCGCCTCGCCGTCCTCCCCGCCGCCCGCTAACCGGGTCGTTGTCCCAAGAGCTGTAGCCGAACCAGCCGACCGCCCTCGGCTCCCGTCGGTTCACCACGTTAAGTGGGTGAACAGGATGTTCTCATGGCAAATCTGCCATGAGAACGTACAGCTTCCCTGCATAACATGGTGAACCGACCGGCCCTCCAGGGGCTCCATCACCGGGCGATCAGCTGACCGCGCGGCCGGCGAGGGCCGAGCCACGTACGGTCCGAGGAACGGCGAAAGGGCGGCCCCCCGAGGGGGACCGCCCTTGCGTACGTGGTGCTGGACTCAGAAGTCCATGCCGCCCATGCCACCGTCGCCACCGGCCGGCGTGGCCGGAGCCTTCTCCGGCTTGTCGGCGATGACGGCCTCCGTGGTGAGGAACAGCGCCGCGATCGACGCCGCGTTCTGCAGTGCGGAGCGGGTCACCTTGGCGGGGTCGATGATCCCGGCCTTGAGCATGTCGACGTACTCCTCGGTCGCCGCGTCGAGGCCGTGCCCGATCGGCAGGTTCGCGACCTTCTCGGCCACGACACCACCCTCGAGGCCGGCGTTGAACGCGATCTGCTTCAGCGGAGCCGAGCAGGAGCTGTACACGATCTGCGCACCGATCGCCTCGTCGCCGACCAGGTCGGTCAGCTTCGAGTTCTTCGCGGCCTGCAGCAGCGCGACGCCGCCACCGGCGACGATGCCCTCCTCAACGGCAGCCTTCGCGTTGCGGACGGCGTCCTCGATGCGGTGCTTGCGCTCCTTGAGCTCGACCTCCGTGGCCGCGCCGACCTTGATGACGGCGACGCCGCCGGCCAGCTTCGCGAGACGCTCCTGGAGCTTCTCACGGTCGTAGTCGGAGTCCGAGTTCTCGATCTCGTGACGGATCTCGCTGACGCGACCGGCGATCTGGTCGGCATCGCCCGCGCCGTCGATGATCGTGCACTCGTCCTTGGAGACGCTGACGGACCGGGCACGGCCGAGCAGCTCGAGGGTGACGGCGTCGAGCTTGAGGCCGACCTCCTCGGAGATGACCTGGCCACCGGTGAGGATCGCGATGTCCGCGAGCATCGCCTTGCGGCGGTCGCCGAAGCCGGGAGCCTTGACGGCGACCGACTTGAACGTGCCCTTGATCTTGTTGACGAGCAGGCCCGCGAGAGCCTCGCCGTCGACATCCTCGGCGATCACCAGGAGCGGCTTGCCGCTCTGGACGACCTTCTCCAGCACGGGGAGCAGGTCGCGCAGGGACGAGATCTTCGAGTTCACGATGAGGATGTACGGGTCGTCGAGGACGGCCTCCATACGCTCCGCGTCGGTGACGAAGTAGGGCGAGATGTAGCCCTTGTCGAAGCGCATGCCCTCGGTGAGCTCCAGCTCGAGGCCGAAGGTGTTCGACTCCTCGACGGTGATGACGCCTTCCTTGCCCACCTTGTCCATCGCCTCGGCGATGATCTCGCCCACGGTGGTGTCAGCGGCGGAGATCGACGCGGTGGCCGCGATCTGCTCGCGGGTCTCGATGTCGGTCGCCATGTTGGCGAGCTCGGCGACGATCGCTGCGACAGCCTTCTCGATGCCCCTCTTGAGCGACATCGGGTTGGCGCCGGCGGTGACGTTGCGCAGTCCCTCGCGCACCATCGCCTGCGCGAGCACCGTCGCCGTCGTCGTACCGTCGCCGGCGACGTCGTCGGTCTTCTTGGCGACCTCCTTGACGAGCTCGGCGCCGATCTTCTCGTAGGGGTCCTCGAGCTCGATCTCCTTGGCGATGGAGACGCCGTCGTTGGTGATCGTGGGAGCGCCCCACTTCTTCTCGAGGACGACGTTGCGGCCCTTGGGGCCCAGGGTCACCTTGACGGCGTCGGCGAGGACGTTCATGCCCCGCTCGAGACCGCGGCGAGCCTCGATGTTGAATTCAATGAGCTTTGCCATGTGTTCCGGGTTTCCTCCGGCTGTGTCGGGGTCTGTCCCCAAAATGGACTGTGGTCGCGCCTGTCAGTGCCTGCTTTCGCGGTCGAAGACCTCACCGACTGACGTAGCACTCTACGTGTGAGAGTGCTAACCCATGTTTAGCACTCGACCTAGGGGAGTGCAAACCCTCCTGTGCCTGTACACGGACAGCGATCCGTCCCGTCCACCCGCACGCCGCCGCTGCTCGGCGCATCCACCCGTGGTCCCACATCGGCGCCGTCGGGTCCCCCCTGCGTGAGACTCGCCCCACCTATGGGGTGCACCGGAGTCTGGCGCCACTAGCATCCGAGGCATGGACAAGCCCTTCGTCGACTTCCCTGACGGCCCGCCACCGGCCGACCTCGTCATCACCGACATCGTCGCGGGCGCCGGCCCCGAGGCCACGGCGGGCCAGGTCGTGTCCGTCCACTACGTGGGTGTCGCCCACTCGACGGGCGAGGAGTTCGACTCGAGCTACGACAGGGGCCAGCCGCTCGACTTCGGCCTGGGCCGCGGAATGGTCATCCCCGGCTGGGACCAGGGCATCCAGGGGATGAAGGTCGGCGGACGTCGCCAGCTCGTCATCCCTCCCCACCTCGCGTACGGGCCGCGCGGCGCCGGCGGCGTCATCGGCCCCGACGAGACCCTCATCTTCGTCTGCGACCTGGTCGCCGTGCGCTGAGGTGCCCGCCACGCTGACCCGCCCCCACAGGTCTCGGCTGCCTGCCGAGACGGGGCAGGCGTCGACAGGCACCACCAGGAGGACCACCGGCGTCGCGAGCATCCGCGAGCGCCTCGTCGTCACCATCCTGCTGCTCACGCTCTTCGGGATCGGCATGTCCGGCTCCGTCGCCTACGTGCTGCAGTGGGGACGCATCCAGAGCCAGGCGTACGCCCAGCTCAGCCGCGACGCCTCCGACTTCCGCGAGCTTGCGAACGCCAACATCGACGCGGGTACGGGCAAGCCGTTCACGAACGTCTCGGACCTGCTGCGCGGCGCCCTGCAGAGCAAGACGCTCTCGGAGTCGGGCGGAATCCTCGGCATCGTCGACGGCAAGCTCGTGTGGAAGGCGAACTCCTCGGTCACCGTGCGGCCCGAGGACGACCCGGGCTTCGTCGCCCTGGCGCTCGAGAAGGCCAAGCTGTCGACGGTCACGACCGAGCGGTACTCGTCGCGGTCCACCGACTACGCGTACCTCGTGTTCCCCGTCGTGTGGAGCTTCAGCGGTGAGACGGGCGCGCTCGTACGTGTCATCGACCTCAACATCGAGCGCAGGGCGCTCAACGACACGTTCGTCACGTACGCCCTTGTCGGGGCGTTCGCGATCGCCGTGACGGCGCTCATCACCTGGCTCGTCATGGCGCGGCTGCTGCAGCCGATCAGCTGGCTGCAGCGGACCGCGGAGGAGATCACCGAGCACGATCTCAAGCGGCGCATCCCCGTACGGGGCAACGACGACCTGGCGGCGCTCACCACGACGGTGAACGGCATGCTCGACCGGCTGGAGTCGGCCGTCGAGGCGCAGAAGAGCCTCCTCGACGACGTCGGACACGAGCTGCGTACCCCCATGACGATCATCCGCGGTCACCTCGAGCTCATGGACACGACCGACCCGAAGGACGCCGAGGTCGTACGGGCCCTGGCTCTCGAGGAGCTCGCCCGCATGAGCACGCTCGTCAACGACCTCATCCTGCTCGCGCAGTCCGAGCGCTCGGACTTCGTCGTCCTCCAGGACGTCGACGCCGCCCGGCTCACCGACGAGACGTTCGAGAAGGTGCGTGTCCTCGGCGAGCGTCGCTGGATCCTGGACGGTCTCGCCGACGTCACGTTCATGGTCGACCCCCAGCGGATCACCCAGGCGTGGCTGCAGCTCGCCGCGAACGCCGTGAAGTACTCGCCCGACGGCACCGACATCGGGATCGGCAGCAAGGTCGAGGACGACAACGTGCGGCTGTGGGTCCGCGACCACGGCCTGGGCTTCACCGAGGACGAGAAGGAGCTCGTGCTGCAGCGCTTCGGACGGTCGCGCCGCGCGGGAGCGAAGCGTACCGACAGTGCGGGGCTTGGACTCGCTATTGTGAACTCGATCGCGTTGGCTCACGGTGGTCGGGTTGACATCGACTCGGTTCCCGATCTCGGGAGCACCGTGAGCCTCGTCATCCCCCGACAGCCTGCGACGGAGCCGACCTCATGAGCCAGATCCTTATCGTCGAGGACGAGGATCGCATCGCTGCGTTCCTCGCGAAGGGCCTGCGCGCCGCAGGCTTCCCCGCAGCCACAGAGGCCAGCGGAGTCGCCGGCGCCCACAAGGCGCTGTCGGGCGAGTACGACCTCATGATCCTCGACGTGGGGCTTCCGGACGTGAACGGCTTCGAGGTGCTGCGTCGGGTAAGGGCTCAGGGCAGCCGCATCCCGGTCATCATGCTCACCGCGCGGTCGTCGGTGACGGACACGGTCAAGGGTCTCGAGTACGGCGCTGACGACTACATCGCCAAGCCGTTCCGCTTCGAGGAGCTCGTGGCGCGTGTCCGCCGTCGGCTGCGTCGGGAGACTCCGTCCGAGGCGTCCCTCGTCCTGCAGCACGGCCAGCTCAAGCTCGACCTGCGCACGCACAAGGCGTCCCTCGCGGGACATGAGGTCGACCTGACCGCCCGAGAGTTCACGCTCATCGAGACGTTCATGAAGCACCCGCGCGAGGTCCTGTCCCGGGAGGCGCTGCTCAGCGCCGTGTGGGGGTACGACTTCGACCCGACGTCCAACGTCGTGGACGTGTATGTGCGCTACCTCCGCAACAAGCTCGGCGCCGACGTCGTCGAGACGGTGCGGGGATCCGGGTACCGGCTGAGCTGACCGCTCCGGGTTCGACGCCTCGGCCCGGCTGTCGCACGGGGGCCGCCGGCATCGACTGTTCGGATCCGCGTTTTCGTACCTCATCCGGCTTCCGAGCGGGCAGTCCAGGGGGCGCGGCGCGTCTGCGGTACGAAACGGCGGCGGTGGCGGCGTCGCCCGTTCGGCTCGAGGAGCCCGACTCGTCCGGGACCCTTGTTCGCGGTGGGCGCACGCCTCGGACCGCGAGCCTCCGCGACCGTGGCGGCGACGACGGCACCATGGAGCCATGGCTGGACTGCTGGAAGTCGTCGTGCTCCACACGGCCGATGCGGAGCACGCCGCCGAGGGGGGCGCAGACCGGGTCGAGCTCGTCGGCTCGATGACCCATGGCGGGCTCTCGCCCGAGCCGGCGCTCGTCGAGGCCGTGCGCCGCGCCACCTCCGTACAGCTCCGTGTCATGCTCCGGCTGCGGGACGGGTTCGGTACGGACGGTGCCGAGACGACCCGGATGAAGGGCCTGGCGAGCGCGTACCTCGACGCGGGCGCCGACGGGATCGTCATGGGGTTCCTCAACGGGCACAGCGAGGTCGACCTCGAGGTCTGCACGGAGCTGGCCGGCGACGGCCGCTTTCCGTGGACGTTCCACCGCGCCATCGACTCCGCGCTGGACGTCGCCAAGGCCTGGCGCGACGTACGGACGTTGCCGGGAGTCGACCAGGTGCTCACGAGCGGCTCCGCGCGCGGGCTGCGGTACGGGCTCGACGACCTCATCGCACGGGCGCGCGCGGACCGGGGGGTCGGGAGCCTCGTCATGGCGGGCGGCGGCCTCGCGCCGGACCAGGTCCCGTGGCTCGCCCAGGCGGGGGTCCGCGCGTTCCACATCGGGTCGCCGGCGCGGCCCGGGCGCAGCTACAAGGCGTACGTGGACGCCGGCCTCGTACGGTCGTGGCGCCGGCTCATCGACTCCGAGGTCCGCCACCCCCCAGGCGCCTGATGGGAGACTGGACCGCGTGACCACCACGTTGTTCCAGCCGTCGAGGCTGGCCGCCGCGTCGTTCGGCCTGGGAATCGGCGCTCTCGTGGGGATCGGCGTCGCCCTCGTCACCGGGGCGATGCTCGGTGCGGAGGCGTCGCCCCTGGCGCCGGGAGCCGGGCTCGCGTTCTGGGCAGCCGCGCTCATGGCGCCCTCGGCGATCGTGACCGGCGTCGTCGCGAAGATCAGGCTGAAGCAGCCGGGCTGGTGGTCGACGCTGGGAATCCTGCTCGGTGCGGCGGTGCTTGTCATCGTGCTCGTCACGCTCGTGTTCATCCTGGCGATCGTGAGCACGAAGTCCTGACCGGCGCTCCTCTCGTACAGTGACGCCCATGTCCCAGGAGCTGACCGAAGAGGCCGTACGGATCACGACCGAGCTGGTGCGGATCGACTCGACGAACGCCGGGGACGGCAGCGGCCCGTGCGAGTACGAGGCGGCGCAGTACGTGCTCGGCCTCCTGCGGGAGGTCGGCGTCGAGCCGGAGTACGTGGAGCCCGCGCCGAGGCGCTCGAGCCTCGTCGTGCGCATCCCGGGCGCGGACCGGGCCCGTGACGGCCTGATCCTGCACGGCCACCTCGACGTCGTCCCGGCGGATGCGGCCGCGTGGAGCCACGACCCGTTCGCAGGCGACGTCGTCGACGGCGTGCTGTACGGGCGGGGCGCGGTCGACATGAAGGACATGGTCGGGATGATGCTGGCCAATCTCCGTCACCTCGTGCGGGAGGGGACCACGCCGCCCCGCGACATCGTGTTCGCGTTCCTCGCCGACGAGGAGGCGGGTGGCGTGTGGGGGGCCGAGTGGATCGTCCGCAACCGGCCCGACCTGTTCGAGAACTGCTCCGAGGCGATCAGCGAGGTGGGCGGCTACTCCGTGACGCTGCAGCCCGCGGGTGGCGGCCCGGCCACGCGCTCGTACCTGCTGCAGACCGCGGAGAAGGGGTACGCGTGGATGCACCTGCGCGCGACGGGTCGCGCTGGCCACGGGTCCGTGCCGAACGACGAGAACGCGATCGTGCGGCTCGCGGAGGCGATCGTACGGATCGACGCCCACGACTGGGGGATCGAGCTGATCCCGCCGGTCGTCACGCTCTTCGACCACGTCAGCCGGGTGACGGGGGTGCCGTGGGATCGCGAGGACCCGGCCGCGTTCCTGCCGCAGCTCGGGGGTGCGCGGCAGTTCGTCGCCGGCACGCTGGGCAACACGGCGAACCTCACGACGCTGCTCGCCGGCAAGAAGACCAACGTCATCCCGGGCGTCGCGGAGGCGGCGATCGACTGCCGGTTCCTGCCGGGTACGGGCGACGCGCTCCTCGCGACGCTGCGCGATCTTGCCGGGAAGCACGTCGAGCTCGTCGTCGACCGGATGGTGGAGGCGATCGACGTGCCGCAGACCGGCCCGCTCGTCGACGCGATCGCGGCTGCGATCGACGCGGAGGACCCGGGGGCGACCGTCGTGCCGTACTGCCTCTCGGCGGGTACGGACAACAAGGTGCTCGGCGAGCTGGGGATCAACGGGTACGGGTTCGCGCCGCTCAGGCTCCCGGCCGACCTCGACTTCGCGCCGCTGTTCCACGGCGTCGACGAGCGCGTTCCCCTGGACGCGGTCCGGTTCGGCGCCCGGGTCCTGCAACGGATCATCGCGACCTGCTGAGCGTCCCCCTCCGCTCGGGGAGAGGACTTGTGCGCTCGGGGAGAGGACCTATCCGCTCGGGGAGAGGACCTGTGCGCTCGGGGAGAGGACCTGTCACGCGATCGCTCCGTACAGATCCTCTCCCGGAGCGGATAGCTTCTCTCCCGGAGCGCACAGGTTCTCTCCCCGGACGGTCGCTTCAGCGCAGCGGCGCCGGGAGGTTGCCGTCGTGGAGCACGACGAGACTCGTCACGGCGCGGGTGAGCGACACGTACAGGCGGCGCCAGCCCGTGACCTCGTCCGGTTCCGCGGCCACGATCGAAGCGGGGTCGACGAGGACCACGTGGTCGAACTCGAGCCCCTTCGCCAGCGAGGCGGGCACGAGGTCGAGGTGCGACTCGAACGCCTGCGTCGTCGACTGCTGGCCCAGCTCGGTGTACGGGACGTGCGCGAGCGCCTTCCGTACCGCCCCGAGCTGCGGGTCCGCGACGATGATGCCGACGGTGCCCTCACGCGCCGCCACGTCCGCCGCCGCAGCCGCCAGGGCCTTGACCGGGTCCGGCACGTGCCGGACATCGAGCTCGCCGCGGCTGTGCCGTACCGACCTGGGGGCCGTGAGGCCGGGGGCGATCGAGGGGAGCAGCCTCGCCGCGTACTCGATGACCGCGCCGGGGACCCGGAAGCCTTCGACGAGCTCAGTCACGCCGGCGTCGGGCTTGCCCAGGTGACCGAGCGCCACGCCCCAGTCGCGAGCGCCCCACGGTGTCGTCGCCTGTGCGAGGTCGCCGAGAACCGTGACCGACCCGGTCGTCGCCCGCCGGCCGACCGCGCGCAGCGCCATCGGGGACAGGTCCTGAGCCTCGTCGACGATGACGTGGCCGACTGACGGGGTCCTGTCGAGCAGGTCGACGAGCTCGTCCAGCAGTGGCAGGTCGGCCGTCGACCAGCGGGCGGACCCGGCGGTACGGGAGGGAGCGGACCACAGCAGCAACGCCCGCTCGTCCGGGTCCAGCACGCCCTGGGCCGCTGCCGTGAGGGCGTCCGCGTCCGAGAGCAGGCGCCAGAGCACGCCGGCGGGTGTGAGCGCCGGCCACACCCGCGCCACCAGGGCTTTCACGGGTGCGGACCGCGCGACGATGTTCTGCACCCGGTCGTCCGTCGTCTCGACCGTCGCCTCGAGCTTGACCAGCACCTCGTGGGCGAGCCGTTGGGGGAGCAGCTTCCGCCCGGCCTCGTAGCGCACGCCGCGCTCCCGGAGCGACTCCACGGCGGCGACCACCCTGTGCGAGGGCACGCGGACGACGCGTGACCCGAACGGTACGACGAGGGGGCCGTCCGGTGCGGCCAGCGAGCCCCAGACCGCGCGGCGCAGAACCTCGGCGAGCCGCGCGTCGCCCTTCAGCATCGCGACGTCGGCAGCATCCGTACCGCGCACCGTCGCGCCGGTCGACTCCGTGAGCAGGCCGTCAGCGGTGGTCTGTCGCGCGTCGATCTCGCCCAGCGCCGGCAGCACGTCGCCGATGTAGCCGAGGAACGACTCGTTCGGCCCGACGACCAGGACGCCGGAGCGGGACAGCTGGTCGCGGTGGGCGTACAGGAGGTAGGCGGCGCGGTGGAGACCCACGGCCGTCTTGCCCGTCCCCGGTGCGCCCTGGATGCAGAGGCTCGTGGTCAGTTCCGTACGGACGAGGAGGTCCTGGTCTGGCTGGATCGTCGCAACGATGTCGCGCATGGGGCCTGTACGGGGTCGCTCGATCTCCTCGGCGAGCAGCCGGGACCCGGCGTCGGACGCCGCGACGAGGTCCTCGTCCTCGTACGCGGTGATCTCGCCCTGGCGGAAGCCGAAGCGGCGCCGCATCGCGACGCCCATCGGGTCTCCGGGCCGCGCCCGGTAGAACGGCAGCGACATGGGCGCGCGCCAGTCCATGACGAGCGGCTCGCCGCCGAGCTCACCGGTGACGTGGCGACGGCCGATGTACAGGCGCTCGTCGAGCTCCGCGCCCAGCGCGCGGGCGTAGTCGAGGCGTCCGAAGAACAGCGGGACGGAAGGGTCGTCCTCGAGGGAGCGCATCCGCCGGTACAGGGTCTGCTTGAGGTACTGCGTGGAGACGGCGTCTCCGGCGACCGCGTTCTCGACGCGCGTCGTGGCCTCCCGCATGCGGCGCAGCGCGGCGCGGGACTCGGCGAGGTGGTGGCGTTCGGAGGAGAGGACAGGGTCACAGGACATGCGTCGGCCTCCAGGCATGAGGGCGGACGCGTGACGATAGTCCCCGCGACGGGGAGTGTCGAATCCTCTACCGGCCCAGGCCTTCGACGACCTCGGCGCCCGGAAGGTGGGCGAGTACGGCGCCCGGGACGAGCAGCTTCGAGGCCCGGAGCCGATCAGGTTGTTCACGTCGGCCCTGGTGCTCGCCGGGACCCCGCAGGCTGCGATGCGCTCGTCGCCGGCACGGGCTCCGGCGACGAGCACGCAGTTGCCGCTCGCACCGAGCGGAAGATCGAACGCCGCAGTGAGCGCGGCGGTGGCGGGCGTCCCGGGTCACCGGCCCGTCAGCGCCCGGCGCATGCAGTCCCTCGCAGTACGGGGACGGTTCTAGTCTGACGATGTGAGCGAGCCGTTCCGTACCCGTGGCCATCCTGTGCCCCCGCCCGAGCGTACGTACCGGACGCGCAGGGCCGTACGCGTCGTGGTGCTGGCTGAGGCGGACTCCGGCCCTCGCGTCCTCATGTTCAACGACCAGGACCCTGGGGCTCCGGGGTTGAGCTGGTGGGTGCTCCCGGGGGGAGGCGTCGACGATGACGAGACGTCCCGCGAGGCGGCGTGCCGGGAGCTGGCGGAGGAGTCCGGCTACGTCGTCGACGAGCGGGACCTGCACGGGCCGGTGGCCGTGCGCATGGTGCTTCACGGCTACAGCGACCAGGTCACCGCCCAGTCGGAGGAGATCTTCTTCATCAGGGTGGACTCCCAGTTCGAGATCGACACCTCAGGACACACGGAGTTCGAGCGCCGGTCGGTGCTGGGGCACGCGTGGCGCAGCGTGGACGAGGAGTCGGACGACCTCCTCTGGCCCTCCGGCCTGGCCGAGCTGGTACGGGTGGTGCGAGAGCCGGAACGCTGGCCCGTCGACCTCGGAACGGTGGAGGAGAGCGTCGTACCGGTGGCACTGGGTCACCAGGGAGCGGCTCACGCGGACTGACTCGCGGGGGCGGACGCGCTGAGCGTGACGGCGGACGGCGTCACGCTCGACGACTGCCCGACGCCCGGCGAGCCCGGGACGCCGCTCGGGGTGGGAGCAGGCGTGGTCGTGGTCGGCGTCGCCGGCGCACTGGTCGTGGTGACCAGCGTCGCCGTCGTGGCCGGCGCTGAGGATGCGGCCGTCGTACCGGCGCCCATTGTCGGACGGGGGACGACGAGGCTGCGCCAGTCGCTCTGGTTGCCGGACGTGTCGACGGCGCTCACCCGGAGCGTCACGGCGGCCGTCCGATGCGCCCAGGGGACGCTTGCCTTCGTGCCGGTCGTCTGGACGCTCCCGAAGCCGTCGCCCTTGACGACGTACAACCTCACCGCGACGTTGTCCCTCGCAGGGTCCCACGCGATCGTGATCGAGCTCTCGGTGTTCGCCACGAGGTGAAGCCCGGTCACGGCTGTCGGTGCCGTGATGTCGGCCGCCGAGGCGCTCTTGGTCGCGGGCGCGGACCACACGGGCATCTTCGCGGTGGAGGGCTTCGCGGACGGTGTCGGGGCGACCGCACGGGAGATGCCGGGCTCGACCTCCTGCGGCACGGCGACGATGCCGCTGAGCGCCCGGGGCACCGCCATGATGGTCGCGCCGACTCCGAGGGCGACCATCAGGAGTACCTGCCAGTGACGAGGCACGCCGACATCGTACCGACAAGTGCTTTACCCGGGGACGCCCTGGCGAAACCCTAGACTTCGGGTCGCGAGTCAGGTCTCCGGGTGCTCCCCGCGACGAATGGCGAGGACCGACAGCGAGGCACCCACCAGGATGAGGAGCCAGGAGCACCAGACCGACGCCGTGTCCATCGACTCCCACGCGAGCGTGGCGTCGGAGGTCTCGGCCATCGCCCCCGCTCCCGCGATGACGACGATGGCCATCGCGACGATGATCGCGACCTTCATGTCCCGCCGCCGGTACCTGACCTGGCCGGTGAGGAAGAACGCGGTGAGCAGGAGCACGGGAGACAGGTACGAGAGGATCCCGCCGAGGAGCAGGGTGATGATGAGGCCCCAGGACATGCCCTCGGCGACGGTCCCGACGCTCAGCGGAATCTGCATCTGGCCGGCTTCGTACCGGGCCGTCGGCGGCCCGAACCACTCCGGTGTGCCCGGCGCGGGGAAGCCCTGGATCGCCTGTGGGGGCGGGTAGGCGCTGGCGACAGCCTGGTCGGGCGTCCATGCGGGGAGGGGAGCGGGCACCGCGACAGCCTGGGTGGAGTGGGCCGACCCCCACGCGGAGCCGGCGGTCATGACGGCCGACGTGACGTGGAAGGGCTCGGCGGGGTCCCGCACGTCGGCTGGGGCGGGTACGAGGTCGGCCAGCGCCGGCACGGGGTCCTTCGGCTGCTCGTACCGCTCGGGCGGTACGACGGAGGGGTCTGCCGACGGGTCGAGGTGAGGCGGCGCGGCTGTGAGCGGAGCGGCGTCCGGGGCGACGAACGCGGAGGGCCACTCGACCGGCGCGTACTCCGGACCGTCCTCCCATGTCGCCACGCCGCCATGCTACCCATCGCCTGAGAGACGCCCAGGCCCTGCGGGACCAATCCGCTGTTGCGTGTCTGTGCGCGTCGGTAGGCTGTGCCACGCACGTCACACGGACGCGGATGATGACTAGGAGGCAGGGTGCCCGTCGGCAAGGTGCGTTTCTACGACGCCGAGAAGGGATTCG